>JBNKRJ010000135.1:0-42054 GCA_050296515.1 Bacteroidales bacterium
AATAGCAAATGAGGAGAAAATAGCAGCTTAATGAAGAAAAGGAAATTGTATCAGCTTGATTATCTGTACTTTAAATTGAAGAGTGTTATTGCAACCCTCTAAAAGAGAAGATATTATAAAAATGTGCGAAACTTCAGTAAAGTAATTAAAACAGATAGTTTATTTAAACAAAAAGTTATTGATTATCATATTGATATTAAATCTGATTTTACCGAAAAGGAATTAAAAACCAGCTCAGAACTGTATCAAACTTTAATAGCAGCCATTGAAGGGCTTATTAAAAACAAGAATAATTTAATTATTATCCCTGATGAGCATTTATATTATCTTCCGTTTGAAACGTTGTGCAAGAATAGTTCTTTTTCAAATAACCTAGCAAAAACGGACTTTCTTGTAAAAAACTACTCCGTAAGTTATCATCATTCAGCCACTCTTTGGCTCAATAGTATTGAGAAATCGGAGAAGCACATTGCACAAAGAGATAATTTTATCGGATTTGCTCCAGTTTTTGATAACAAAACAAATAACGGTTTTATTGTTTCCAGGGAATGGATTTCCGATACAACAACTACGGATATTGCAACCCGGTCAGTAAGTACTGATTTAAGTCGTTTTAATTCACTGCCTTATTCAGAAGAAGAGGTGAATTCCATCACCAAACTTTTCAGTAAAAAAGGGAAAAAAGCAAAAGGGTACTTTTACCGCGAAGCAAATGAAGCGAATTTTAAGCAAAATGTACAGAACTACAAGTATGTTCACATAGCCAGTCATAGTTTTGCAAATGATTACTATCCGGTTTTATCGGGTATTGCTTTTTCACAGCCAGATACTTCTCAAACGACTAGTGAGAATGGAGAAGATGGAATTCTTTATGCCGGTGAAACCTACAATCTGAATATTCCAAATGCTGATTTAGTTGTTTTGAGTTCATGCCAAAGCGGGCTGGGGAAGTTAGTAAAAGGAGAGGGTTTTCTGTCACTGTCCCGTGGCTTTTTATATTCAGGTACTCCTAATATTATTTTTTCACTTTGGAATGTGAAAGACGAGCAGTCGAAAGAGCTGATGATTGAGTTTTATAAAAATGTGCTACAAGGAAAAGATTATGCAAAAGCTTTAAGAGAAGCTAAACTAAAGTTAATTAAAAACAAGAAAACCGCTTCTCCGGAATATTGGGCTGCTTGGATACTCTTAGGTGAATAATGGTTTAAATTAAACCGTGGCATATAAAATGCTCTGTTTTAGTGTTCTATGGTTGATTGTGATTCATCTGGATTTGTTGGTTTTATAATTTTTTCAAAAAAAGTGATTAAAAATTTCGCAGGAATCATTTTTTTTATACTTTTGCACCACATTTGAAACGGGCTAGTCAAATGTAAATAATAAAACCTTCGGGGTGTAGCGTAGTCCGGTTAGCGCGCCTGCTTTGGGAGCAGGAGGTCGCAGGTTCGAATCCTGCCACCCCGACCAATAAACAAAAAAGGCTTTCAGAAATGAAAGCCTTTTTTGATCATGGTAGTTACTAACAAAATGACTAACAAATGTGCTTATTTTAGCATAAACTCCAAAAATTTGTAATTGAATTACAATGAGCTGCAAAGAAAAAAGAAAAGGCTATTAGAATAGCCTTTTCTTTAATTTTGAGTATTGAAATAAAGTTTAACTAATATGAACCTTGGTTAAACCTTTTATATAACTTCGATATTTAAATGCCTCAATTTCAGAAATGGGTAACTCATTTATTACTTTGAGTGCTTCTTTGAGGTTTGAATTGGCAATCTTTATTTCGTATTTATTTTGATAAATCCCAATCATAGAATATATATAATCAGCCATACAATACCAGTAGTTATCATCTATTTGGGAATTGGTGATAAAACTATCAATTTCATTAATTAGTTTACTGCCTAGCATATATTCTTGTGCTTTAACATAATTTTCATCATATAAGCAAACTCCATATACCAAATCCTGCATTAATCCCGATTCTAGTGCAATTTTATGCATTTTTTTTATATCAGCCTTCTTATGTGAAAAAATAGGTAATATACCTTTTGTGCCAACAGCAACATTATTTCTTTCGTGATATGGGATAGTTATAATTGGAGTAAAATGATCATTATTTGTCATAATATTATGTGGGTTGTAAAACCTCCCATTGTTTTCTAGCAGGGAATATTCAGTTAAATAATTAGAGAGTCGTAAAACTCCTTCAACATAATTGTATTTTTTATTATTTCTCTCAACGAATTGGTGAAAAGTGTATTCAATCTTAGAGATTAAATCTTTTGTACCAAAACCTATATGCTCCAAATACTCACTTGTATTTTTGTATTTTTTTATATCTAATCTTAACATGTTATTTATTGTTTATTTTTTTGACTTAAACTAATATTTATCAAAGTTATGTGTTTTAGTATTTGTTTGATTAATGGATGTTATTCTAACATATTAAAGCTATAGCTTCAATTAACATTCAATATCCATTTTTTAAACTTTATTAAATCCTTAATTAATAATAGGATTAGGGAGGGACTCCTCTATTTTCAAAAGACCTGTACTTTATAAAAAAAAATCTTTGTAACCTGCTAAAATACCCTAATCTTACAATTGTCATTTTCATATTTACTTTTTTTTATTGCTCTTACTCCTTTTTTCAAGAATGTAACTCTCCCATTCCAAAAACTATTGGTTTTTAGTTGTTTATCATTAATACGTTATCTTAAATCAGCTTTGGTTTAATAATCTTTCTTGAAATTTAAGGAGGCACACCACCAATAAATGAAAGATTATTATCTGCTATCTGGTGTTTTATTATTTTGTATTTTATATCATCTATCATTTTTATGTTTTTTGTTGTTCCTGCTTGGCCTCTAACAGTCATCTGCAATAATAATCAAAATAAAATGGCTACAAACTTTTCAAATACTTTTTTAAATTGGGGTCTCAGGATCATCGGAAGTTGATCTAAAACAAAGGAGATCTGTGAGTTACTTGGGTTGTTTGATCTTGATCTGTGTGAAAGTAGAAGTAAACCTGAAGGAACTTATTGGCCAATCCTGGGAAGTGGTTAAAATCATTCCTTTATCTAGAGTTTCCCCGAAAACTGATCCTCAAATAAAACATTTACTAGGGAGTTACAAGCTTATGAGTTACCGATATCACTGTTTTTAACCAGCTATAGTCCGCAAAATCTACCCCTTTACCTATCAATCTGGCTTTTCTGTGTTTTTAATTTAAAATCAAGGAGTTAACACTGTTTTAGTGGTGGATTTTATATCCTATATTCAATAGAAGCGCTTGAAACTTAAAATTTTGCAACACCTTTTTTTATATTATATAAATTTTTCCTTGCTAGTTTTTCCTGTTGGGTAATAACTAGGTTTTCAAAACTTAAAATCTAAATCACTAGTTTAGTGTGTCTTAAACAGAAAAACAACTTTTATAAAAAAACTTAGGTGTAAAAAATTGGCTCTATGCTATATATTATTATTTAAATATTCTTAAAACCAAAAAAGCATAGAGCCCGAAAATTACACCTAATTGTTTTTATTAAGTAATGTTTTTCCTTTAAACTCCTGTAATTCAGGTATTTTAAAAACAAGTTCTTCTTTCATCGCTTTATACAGGTTAACAGCAGGTTCATATTTCAGTTTGTACTCCTTGTAATTACTATTTTTTAATTTAGGTAATGGTAACAAATAAGTTAACCAGTTAAAGTATTTAAAATTACCTATTGGGTTAACTCCTTCTATCTTTTCTTTATATAAAACCATTAGTTTATAATTATGCAATAGATTGTTTAAACCTGTTAGCCAATCCAATATCCTGCCTTCTATTTCTGTTTTTGTGTCAAAACAAGGTAAGGTAACTAAATCCAATTCGTTTAACTTGGTTATTTCCTTAAATTTCTGTAATAAATTACTATTGAAATAAACTCCTTTCCTGAGTTTCTTGCCATTATCATCTTTGTAATAAAACTTATTCTGTACACTGGGTTGAAGCTTACGAATAAAACCATCAATTTCCAGGTTTGTCATCACTACAAAATGGAGCAGTACCATTGTTGCCTCAACTATCTTTTGATTTTTAAAATGTTCTTTTAAAAAATCAAAACTGGCTATTTCAAACTCTCGTATCAAGATATTATCATCACTGAGGTGCTGGCAGCTCCTTGGTTGTTTTACCCAATTATCCATTACTTCATTGTAATAGAGTTTTTTTAATGTATCGTATTTCCATTGTTGCCCGTACCTTGTTACATATTTATAGCGGAAAAATTTAGGATCTATTTCTAAACTTTGTATATAATTATCTTTTAATAATATATTGCCTACCCTTCCTCTATGTTCAGATGTTTCATAGGGTTCTAATTCTCTTAAAATATCAACATCATCAAAACCTGCTATCTTTAGTCGAATTGTTGCCTTATTTAAGAAATTGTGAGTTTTTAATGCGTTTTCACCTGTCTTTAGAGATAGTACAGCGGCTAATTCTTTTTCCTGCATATCTTCGTTTAGCTCGTTTTCATATGGTATAGTCGTATTTTTGGGCAGGGGCTTAACTTTCATTTTTTTAGCTTCTGCTTTTAGCAACATTGATTCAAGGTTTAGCACACTACCTTCGTTTTCTGAAATTTTTGGTTTTCGCTTTCCCTCATAAAATACGGGAAGATAAATAGCACTATTTTGCCTAAAACTTGCCAGAACATCCAAACAATCATTCCCAAAAGAAAACATTGTGGTTAATTCTTGCTTTATCATTTTTATTTCATCTGGAGTATATGACCTATTCAATGGTATAATGATCCTAAACCTATGTTTTTTTTCAGGGCAAATACCATTATTAAAACTATTGTATGAAATAAATCGCAGCTTCATCTTTTTAATTAGATTTTCAGCTTGCCTTCTAGTAAAATCTGCACTTTCATAATCTAAAGTGATTATTTCGTGGTTACCCTTAAACTCTTGATCAGTTTGAAAGGCGAAGGTTTTTGTTGTGCTTGGCTTGCGGCTAGTCGTTAATAATATTGGGCATCTCTTCTTGTTATAGGCCAACCTTGTTTCACTAAGGTGCTTAATATCTTTTACTAAGTCATTGAATGTGCCATTTCTTAAACTTTTGTTTTCAATGATATTTTCATTTTTTTCATCTTTACCTGGTTTTTTCTCCCATTTTAGGAAGATTACATAATTAAAAATTCGTTCCATTATTTAAATGTTTTTTTACTGGCCATCCCCGCTGTAATTTCCAAAAAAAAAGAGGGCTGCACTAACAACCCTCTAAAGCATTTTTTTAATGGAATATTACTTGGTTTTGATTATTCCCAGTAATATGTTAGTACTTATATTATTTATTTCATTTTGCATTTTTTTTTGTTGTTTTTGGAGATTTTTTTCTATGTTTTTATATTTATCTAAAAAAAAGAATGATTTAGCCAGCACGGCTAAATCATTCTTCTATCAATACAGCAATATATTTTATCTACCTAAGTTTATTATGTTTGAAAACTGGAGCATCAAGACCTAATTCTTCAAATGAGTCTTTTATTATTACTTCTGCATCTTCCTTAAACTTTTCATTGTAAATTAAACAGTCCTTAATTGTTAGGAAATCTCCAAATCCTGATTTGTGCATCTCTGGTGAAATAATGTCTAAAATGATTTTTGATTCCAGGAACTCCAGTATTTCTGCAACACACATTTCATTTTGCGAATTAATGTTTGTGCAGAATTTTACAAACGCAGGAAATAATTCATTTATCGATGAGATTTCAAGCTCCTTAAAATTTGTCTTTGAATCAATATTTATTATCTTAAAAATCATTTTTTCAACTTTCATTACATCTGTTAGATTTAACTTCTCTGAGATGTACTCTTTAATTGTTCCTGCCATAGATTGATTAACAAATTCGTTAATATCAGATTTATCAAGTTTCTTAGCCCAATCAAAAACGAAATCCAGATTTTTGTCAACAATAATTTTTTTTATTTCATCAGGATTTACTAATAATTGAGCCAATAGCATCATTTTAAAGTTTGGGAATTTTGTTACTATATTTTCAAAACTATTGTTCAATGGAATAAATTTCCATATTTCTTGGGGCATTATTGTAAAAATACTTTGAAGTGAGCCATATTTATCTTTAATCCTATAAATACTTTCACTCCAGTTTTGCTCTGGTTTTAAAACGAAATCAATGTATTTGGGGATTGATAAGATATTCTTTGAATCTGTCTCAACTGTAGTTCTGTTTACATTTTTAAAGCTCTCTTTAATTGAATCCAGGTCCATTGCCATAAATGCCTTTTGGATACTCTCAAATAAGAAAAGCCTGTTGTGACTTTTGGCTTCTTCCCTATATTGACTAATCCTTTTAATCTTCCTTTTGTATAACTGCTTCTTTAACCTTGCAGATGAAATATGATAACTTTGATATTTCTTATCTCTATTTTCACCAAGGAATTCTGGGTTTATTTTCCAATAATTACATTTGGTTTTGTCCGAATAATTTGAAATAGTGTTCCCGATTTTCACTATGCTTCCTAATCCTAATGCATCTATATAGCTTTTATAGTTTTCAGGAATCAGCTTTTGAAATACTTTTGATTCAATGGGAGTCATAGAAGATGCTAACTTGTAATCATCATATTTTCCATATATATTGTCTAGACTTGTACTTTTACTCCAATAATAACGGATTTTCAAATTTCTTCTAATTATGAAATCTAAAATCACTGAACTATACTCATCGTTAAGACTTGCTTCGGTTTCTTTTTGAGTTCTATAATATTCAGAAGCTTTCGCGATTTGTTCCATGCTTATGTTTCCAGGGAGAATTAATTTTGTATTACTCAACTTGCTTTCCCATTGATTAATACTTCCTTCGGCTTTTGTTACATTTTTTACTTTTTTCATAATTTTATATTTTTAATTAAAGCCTTATTAACCTCTGGATAAAAAATGTTTACGTTTTTTTTGTTAAATAATGTTAAATCCAGAAAACTATTCTTAATGAATTATGTCAAGAAAAAAGGCAAGACCAAATTGCCAAATATGTGAGAAGCTGAAATAGCTTAGAATAATAGCAGGATATAAAAGCCACGAAATCTTTGCTTTTGAAAAGGATATCTCGCGCTCTTTTTACTGGAAAATTGAGGCAGGGAAATCAAATATTACAATGAAAACATTGTTGAAGTTATTGAACATTCATAATGTTTCGTTGGAAGAATTTTTCAGGGGAATGTGAGTTCCTTTAAACTTGCAAATAGCTTAAATGATTAACACTAATTTCATCATTAACAAAACATAATTCCTGAGTTAATCCAAATGCCCTGCATATTTTTTCGCTATGTCGTTTAGCATTATTCAAAATTTGCTCAGATGTAAGATCCTTGGGTTTAAATGCAAATTCTAATTTTAAATTTTGATTTTGTTTATTAGAAGTATCATCAGTTTCATAGAATGGATTAATTTTCAATTCATGATGAAAACCGAATAATTTTATTCCTAAAACGTTTGAAAAACTAATCTGCAAGAGAACATCATCATAATACCCAATATAATCATAAAAATTCTTTGCCCAACCTAAAATTAGCATTTCGTAACCAACAAGATACGTTAAATTTCCTGCTATAAACATTTTTTCATTTCGATTTCTGAATGGCCAAAAGAAAGTTCTTGAAAATCCAGCTTCAATAAATCCACTATTCAGAATTTCAAAGTAAGAGGACAAATCATTACCGCTATGAAATTTAAAAATCGTACCATCCAATTTTAAATCAGGTTTATTCCAACTATAAAACAGATGTTTAGATGGAAGTGGGGCGTAACCCTTTTCGTTTTGTTCTAACCATCTTTTCAAATCCTGATGTGAGATATCAAATTTTTCGTTATTTGGAAATTTAGGAATTAATGAAAATAAAACAACAGGTTTCTTAAATCCAGTTTGCTCTGGAACGTCACTTAATAATTCACCAGTATTCCTGTTTTGAGCAAAATTTTTATTATCAACATCAAATAGATTTCGTTTCTTTAAAAAGTCGTTAAACTCATTGGTTCTATTTCTGGAAAATTCAAACATATCTCTAACTTGTGAATGGTTTGCCTTTTTTGAACTATCATTAATCCTGACGAAATACTGGAATAACTCATTAACCATGTGTGGCTTTTTAGTACTTTCTGGAATATGAATAACCACAAGTACTTTCTCAGATTCTGGTATGTCAATAATTTTTGGATCAAAATACGAAACATAGGGATCAATGTTAGAATTGACAACTTGATTTATCCATTCATCGATCCTTTTATTATTAATTTCTTTTTCAACACCTAATATATTTCTATCATCATCAATCCCAATAATTAAGAAACCTCCGCTACTATTAGCAAATGAAGAAATATCTTTAGCCAATTCGTTTTTTGCTTTATCAGGATTGCCCATGCTTTTCTTATAATCCAAATGATATCCTTCTTGTTCCTTTCGAACATTAACAAGATATTCAATGTCACTATATTCTATTTCTGATACGTGTTTCCCAAACATATATTAATCATATTTATAAAAAGTCATTATCTGAAATATCAAATAATTTAAGTTGATACTCTTTACTCATTTCTTGAACACATTGAATTAATGAATACTTTGCAATATTAGATTTGCTTTTTATGATCCTTTCGTTTAATGATAAATCAGGCCAGTTTGATTTAAAGGCCATTACATATACGATTTCTTTGGTTCTAAATTTAGAAATGAATTCGTCCTTATCAATTTTATTATTGGTTTCACTGTTATACCTGTCAATAGTCCCAATAAGATATTCTGGTTCATGTGAACTAATGTCAGTTTTAAGTCTATCTGCAGATATTTGTATTTGATTTGCTAAATCACGCATTTTTGCATCAAATCCATCCTTAATATGAATCAAAAAAATGCTATTTTCAGATTCAAACATTACATCGCATAATTCGATATTTTGATTTAAAATTTTGTCAAACACATAGTAGTTTTCTTCACCATTATACTTTTGATTATATTCACCTTCATCATCTAGAGTTCGATCCCAATATTTATAAAGAATATCATTATGCAAACAATGTACATCAAGCATTTGTATACACTTTTTATTAATGGATTCGATAAAATTATTCTTTACCTTGTACCATGTATTATCTATTAAAAATACAGGTTTACCCATATAACTAATTTCACATGTTAAATGATGAAGAAACATTGCTTCGGTCTTCAATTCCTCATTTTTATACCCTAAAACCCTCATGCCAAATACCATCCCAGTAAACTCAAAATCACTAGTACGATCCTTAACTTTTTCATATAAATATTTCAATCCAGCTTTATAAAGCTCATGTTTGTCAGATGTTGTAAAAAATGGGACTTTTGCTTGATAGGCTTTTAATTCATACTTATTGCATTCGTAAAATGCCTGAAGTTTTGTTGGATGTAGAAAATCAATATCAAACTTTTTAAAGGCTTGTTTACGTTTACTAATGGAGAACATATTTTCAGCATCACTAACTAATTGTTCAATTAAATTCTTTTGATATTCATTTTCAATCAATCCTTTATCCTTAACTCTAACAAATGCAGTTAATGGAGTTGGCTTATAATTGGTCATTATTTCATTGATAGTATAGAATAATTGGTGAAGTTCAATAAATGAAACTTTGTGTTTTAGGTGAAAATAAGAGCCAATTTCAATATGGATTTTCTCATTCGGAAATTGGATAAAATCAAATACAGTATTTTTTAAATCATCTCTTAAAATTAAGTTGATTTTTGTTGGTATATCAGAAAAATCTAGTGAGTCAAGTAAAACTTGTCCATCCCTATATTTATCATGTTGTTCAGTTCTTTTTCCTGAAATACCTCTTACCGTTAATGAAATAATTTTATCCTCACTTGGAGTTGTCAAGTACTCATAAAAATCAATTCCAAAATGTCTATTAATATATCTTTTTATTACTCTTATCCCTCCTCCTCCAATAATCGCAAATATTTGGTTTTGAATGGAAGCAAACAATACAAATGACAATTTTTTAATTTCAAAATTATGATGTTCTGTTATTGAACTTGGCAAAAATGACTTCCAATATGATTCTTTTTCTAACTCGTTATATAAATAGGAGTAGTAGGTGACATTGTCATATTCATTTTTATGTATCGGTCTTCCAACAGACTCTAAATCTTCAACTTTTTTTCTATGTTCATCAACTATATGAAGTATTTTTTTTTCGTTTGAGTCAAAACTTCTTAGCTCATAAAATGATTTATCGATCTGAAAAATTTTTATTTCATATTCAAAATTCCTATCAAAAAATGTATCTGCCATTTTACTCAATTAAAATCCTATATCAACAAAGGTATATAATGATTAACTACTTATTGATTAGATAGTCAATTACTTATCAACAGCTTATTCCATAAGTGTTAAGGTCTAATTATATTGGTGAAATCAACTTTACAAAAGGAATAAATTGTTATGAGAAACCTATTGAAAACTTCAGGAATGATTCAATTCATTTTAGCAATAATAACCATAGTCTCAACCCGCATAAAACTAATCATTTATAGCTTAGGTATTGATGTTCGTTAATCTCAATATTTGGATGGTTTAAGAATAATACCTTTCTCTTTTGTTTTTATCAAATCTGTAGTTAAAATGGCTCAATATCAATTAAGTAGTTATCAGAATTAATAATTGCTTGGAAAAAATTGATATTATCTTTCGATAATATGCTTTTTACCAACTCTATATCATTTGGAGTTGTTCTATTTCCAAAAACTACCTCAACTAAATCAGCAGTATAGGGTAGAAGGACATCACCATCAGTAGTTATTAAACGCCACTCTTTTTCATATTCCCAAGCCTTTCCTTTTGTATAAAGAATTTTCATTAACCCATCTTTATGCCAAATATTTTCTAAATCAATTTCGGGATAATCAGTTGAGTAATTAATTTTGTAAAATCCTTTTTCCCCAGGATTTTCGCCTACATCAAATCCTAAACATAAGCCAAAATGATTATCTGCATAGTGTGACCACATAAGCATGTCGTTATTGCTTTCACTAAAACAGGCAACTCCAAAGTTTTCAATTTCCTTCTGATAATGGCTTATTACTATATCAATTAGCTTCTCATCGTCTTGTATTTTAGGATTATCATCTTTTATTTTTTGCAAACCTTTAACTAAATGCAAATTATTTTTATCAATTCGTTTAAGTTTAAACTCGTATGGGTCATTAAATTTTCCAGGCTTTGACATCCATATTTTTTTTGAGTTTAAAGAAGAAAGTGTGTATTTGTTTATAATTCCGTATTTATATAAAATCATTTTTATTCTCTTAATTATTGACTACATAATGTTTCATACCCAGTTTTAGTTGCTAGACTAACAAAGTTAAATGCTATGATATTCACAAAGTAAAAACCATTTAAGATATTTTTTGTTTTCATTCTTACATGTCATTGGCTATCAGATTATTTAACACAAAGAGCCAATCCTGCGTAATGTGCAAGATTAGCCCTTTAGTTCCACCAATAAAATTAGTAAATCTTATTGTAAAATTGTTAGAGGTGTTTATTTTTTTGTTCTGAACTGACTTATTAGTATTCAAAAATTAATTGAATTAACTTAACCATCAAGTTGTTTAGATTAATTATAAATAACAAAAATAAATAAAGTTTTAAATCGATGTATAGGAAAAATCACTAGTTTTATTGCAGGAGGAAATGATGATTCCATAATTTATTGATTAGCAAAATATTTGGAGTGACATTATATGGGACTAATCAACCAAAACATTTTTAATCTATAAAATGATTTACTCTAAAAATATTCAAATTTAATTGTTATGATTAATCAAGAAGATTTCTATAAAATCATTGAAGAAGTTGTTAATGAAGTTTTTCCATCTGAAACTATTGCCTTTCAAATGGGAGGAAAGGAGCTAATTGACGATATTTACACAAAAGAAGAGATAAGGGAAACAAATGCATTTCGAGAGTTCAATTTTTTAGAAAATACTGAATCTGTATTATCCTTTATAGCAATTATTATAACTATATATCAGTTCCTGTTTTTGAATATTAAATGGTTTATTGATAAGAGAAAGCGACAAAAACTTCTGGATGAGTTGAAAGATGTCCTAACAAAAAAAGAGTTGTCTCCTAAAGAGGTTAACATAATAGTCAAAATAGTTGATAAAAGCATTAAGTAATGACTGATGAAAAGTAATGGTATTAATCAAGAATTGATTAATAATTATACGGATAATATCATCGAAACTCTTAAAATTAATAGATTCCTATTTTATATAGTATGGTATTTCTTGTTTGTTCAATTTATAAATATTATAACAAGGTTTTTTATTCCTGAAATAAACAATTACAAGGAATTTGTTAATATTTTAACAATTGCTTTGTTTTTAATAATAATATATCGACGATATTATTTATTAAAATCCTTAAAATTTAATAAGAACTACAAAAATATAACAGATGGATTGCCTGATGAATTGTGCTCAATTCTCAATTCTATATTAAAAGAACTTCCAAGAAAACTAAATACTGAAACCTGGGTAAGTATTAAAGATAGAGGTACAAGTCCCTCAGTTTATGAAATTAAGCGTAAAGTATATTTAATAATTCCATTAGGTTTTTTTAAACTATTAAAAACCAAGAATGGGTTAGCAAAAGCAATCCTTGCTCATGAATTTTCACATGTACTGCAAGGAGATGCAAGACTTGCACTAATATTTAAAATATTCTCAAGAATCATTTATAGTTTGATATTACCAGTAATCCTTATAGCAATTCTTGTGAAGTTTGGTGCAACTAATTTTGAAATGCAAACTCGTATTGAGTTTTTAATTAAAAATTTTATTGGATTTGTTTTTCTATTATTCCTCTTTGGAAAACAAATAATATTTAACTCTGAAAGAGTTGCTGACTTAAGTGCCGTTTTTTTTACATCCCCTGAGACAACAATGCAAGCAATTAAAGTAAACAAACATTCCTCAAAAAGAAACGTTTTTAGAATCCAACCATCTCCTGAATGGAGGATAAAAAAGATTGAAAAGTTTTGTCTAGATAATGGTATTGATGTATCCTACAAACCAGCAATTACCAGAAGTGAATATTCCGTTTTTTCATTAGACTATAGTCTTTTTAACAATAAACTTGTCTGGTATGCAATCTTTCTAGTAACCTTTATCCCTCAAGCAAGCAAGTTTTTCGTTTATTTAGTCAAATTTACCCTAGATATTTGGTTATGTGCCTTAATAATTATATCAAATCTTTTTTTCGCAATAATTATATTTAAAAATAATTATCACAATATGAAAAAAATAGTTCTTTGGATAAAGATCATTTTTTTCCCAACTCTCTTTCTAATATTAGCTCCCTTTATTTTTGAGATAGAGTATAGTCAATCATTGATAAGTTTTTTTCTTATAATGTTATTAATTAATTTCTATTTGATAATGACCTATTCAAAATCATCAATAAATAATAATATCAAGAATCTCTGAAATAATATTTCAGAATAATTAAACTAAAGTTTACCTATGAAGTTTTGATATGTATTCCAATAAACGAACCAATACCATACTTAAAAACTAATTCAGTTCTAACTGCAGAATCTATTTTCTTGACTTTCCCGTAATACCACAATTAAAAAAAGGCCCAGCATCGTGCAACATAATTAATTAAATGAATAATCAGTTATTTAAATCTATTCCAAATAGGTTGAATAAATAAAATTTGTTCGAAAATAGTATTACAGCGTATTCTGTACTGTTGTAAATTTACTATTGGAACTAAAGGGCTGATCTTTTACATCTGGTAAAGGATTGGCTCTTTCTATTTATTCTATGCATGTCTAAAACCAAACTAAAATATAAATAAAATGAAACGAAATGTTATTGTACAAATGTTTAATGTTCCTTTTAACGAAATAACAAAACAACTTGCTCAATTAGATGATATTGGGTATTCATACATTGTAATATCGCCTCCACAAAAAAGTCACTCTTCAACAGATTGGTGGGGAAGATACCAGCCTGTAGATTTTACGGTTATTGACGGTCCTTTAGGTAATGCATATGAATTGCAGAATTTGTGTGAATCGGCTAAAAACCATGGAATTAAAATAATAGCTGATGCAGTATTGAATCATATGTGCAACGAGGCAGTATATTTAAAAGTTTCAGGGAATCAGTTGATAGAGGCAAATTATCCTCGTTTTTCAATTTATGACTTTAATCCTAAAGTCGATGCTCGTTTTGATCCAGATCAAGGATGGTTAGGAAATGATCTTCCAGATTTAAATACTAAAAGCCATTATGTTCGAAATGAACTGAAAAATTATTTGGAACTACTCGTTAAATTAGGCGTTTCTGGGTTTCGGTTTGATGCAGCGAAGCATATTGAGCCTGAATTTTTTGAATATGTTTTGAGTCGGATAAATCATTTGGGGTTATTCATGTTTGGTGAAATCGTTGAGAGAGATCCAGGAAACAGTATATTTTCATCTTATCTGCCTTTGATGGATGCTTTTGACTTTCCTTTAGCTTCTACTATGAGAAAAGCTTTTGCTTATGGTGGACAATTAAAAGATTTAGTTAATCCATCGTACAATAGGCAAGCTTTATCTGGTTTTTCAGCAATCACCTTTGTTAAACATCACGATACTGTTCATAATTACAGTTCTTTTAAAGATTTTATTGTTGAAAATCCTGAAGATCAAATTTTAGCTCTTGGATACATTTTAGCAAGACGAGAAGGAACACCATTTATATATTTGGATGATTATGATAATCCAATTGTTAAAGCAGGTGTTAAGTTTCATAATGAAACATTATTTCACGATGAAAAATGGGTTATCTCTGCTGAAAATGAATTAGTTGTGAAACGTGGCAGCTATGGGTTTGCTGTAATAAATAAATCAGGAGATGTTTATAAACTTAACACAAGTAATTTAGAAATAGGAGACTATATTGATTTGCAAAACAACAAAAAGATCAAAATTGAACGTAATGTAAATATCTCGGATATTGAAATTCCACAAAGAGGCATTACCTTTTTTAAGAAGCTATAAATTTAAACTCAATTAGGCTGAATGAAAGACTATATTTATAATTTGATAACTTTTATTGCTAAAAGTTAGGTTGATGTAAAATTACTAACTAAAAATATCTAAATTATGCCTTTAAGTAATGGTTATGGGGTCGTTATTGGAACAGTACATAGTCATGGTATAGAGGATTCTGATAACCAAGGGCGGTGGCCCCATTATAAAATAAATGTAAATACTCCCAGTGGTTTGTATGAATGTGTGATAAACTTAAAATCAAGAACTGAAGTTAAAATCCAATATAGGGATTTTAGGAATCAAAAACTATCCTACTTCTCAAACGTATTAAATCTTCAGGATGGATTTCATCCACTTCAATCTAATAGTAGCTCAGGAGCTCTTGACCATTTGCGACATAATGGACTCAAAGATCCATTATGTTTTTGGAAATGGTTCTTTTTTTGGAAAGGAAAAAAAAGATGTAATTGTACAAAATGGTGGAGAGAAAATGGGTTAAATTTGGTTGAGTTAATGGAATATTATTTAACGAGTGTAGAAAGAATTTACATTTTTGGTGAACCCTACACAAATGGAAATGGGCTACATAATATTCATATGAATCAAGGTGATCCAATAGGTTCTAGTTTTTCTCAGGAAAATGGAATTTGGCAAGATGGGGGTGTTATTTTTCAATATCTCAATCCAGAACCAAGACTTTCTATTCTTTTAACAAAATTTGAGACTCAATCATTTAATACAGACAATCAAGGCAAACCAATATAATATATAAATTATGGCAATAATACTAAACGAAATCGAACTTTACATGGGACCAACACAACTTGGAGCTCCAGATGACTTAAAGCAAACTATTATTGATTTTATTGACAAAGCTGAAAGAAGCCTAGATATAGCTGTTCAGGAATTGGATGATTTTGATATTGCAAAAGCAATAATTAGAGCAAAAAAAAGAAAGTACACAACAAAAAATGGTGGAAAAAAATATTTAACTGTAAGAATCATTCTGGAAGGTGATTATTTACACTCTAAGATGCCTCAAAATGATCCCTTTAAACCATCTGGACCGCTAAAAAATAATAGGGAAATAATCAATGCATTATATCAATCTGCAGTAAGTCTTAAAACTGATTACAACGGTAAAATCTTTCATCAAAAATTTATGATTCGAGATGATAATGCAATATTAACAGGGTCAACTAATTTTACTGTCACTGGAACTTCAAAAAATTTAAACCATATTGCAATTATAAAGAATGAAAAAGTTGTAAAGGCATACAGAAAAGAATATAATGAAATGCTTTCTGGAAGGTTTGGAATTAGATCTGATAAAACTGATAAACCAGTTGAATCAAAATCTGACTCAGTAAGGCTAAAACCCCTATTTGCTCCAAATCATAGTCCAGAAATGGAAATTATGAAACAAATGGCAAAAGCTAAAGAAAGAATTGATTTTGCAATCTTTACTTTTTCAAATAGTTCTGGAATTGATGATCAAATGAATATGATAGTAAACGCAAATGTTTTAATATCTGGAATAATTAATGGAGATCAAAAAAATCAAAGTTGGTCAGCTTCAAGAACTCTAAATGATAAAATTAACATTCTGTTTACAGAAAAAGGTAAGAATGGTCTTGGTAAACTACATCACAAATTAATGGTAATTGACAAGAAAGTTGTGATAATAGGAAGTTTTAACTATACACAGCCAGCTAATCTGTTTAACGATGAAAACATTGTTGTTATTGGGGATATTGACGAAACGGATCCTAAGGGGATAAAAAATCAATCTTTGATAGGTAATTACGCATTTGACGAAATTAGACGTATAGCAAACAATTTTGTCTAGATAAAAATCCAAAACTAAACTTTTTATCGCTGTTTTAGTAGTTACATAATTCATTAATAAAATAGAATAAAATAGAATCCGAAACTATATCATTGCTAATAGGAACAATACTTGGAGCTTTATTAGCTTTTGGAGGAAGTGTGCTTGAAAAATATCTTGAAACAAACAAAAAAAGAAAAAGCGCTAAAAATTATACTGAAAATTGAACTAAATAGAGCAAACTCATACTTAAGCGCTTTATTAAATCAAAAATTGAATGATTCTGATATGATTATACCGAGCACTGATATACATGAATTAAAGTTGTCTAGTCATATTGAACAACTCTATTACTTTGAACAAAAATTAGCTGAAAAAATATTCGATCTCGGAACTTATTTAAAAAGTGCCAATGAACATAGACAAATTGCTTTTGAAAATGTCAAAAATCAATTGGATGATAATTTCAGATTTAATAACAATATGTTTTTCATTGAGTGTAAAGAGTCTAAAAAAGATTGATATTTTGCTAAATAAAGACAATTCAGTAACCTGAAAACAATTTCTAATACCGAATGGTTATCATGTAACGGAAATTAAAATTACCTAACATGCTAATCCTTCAGCATTATACCAAAACCTTTTTAATTGTCTTGATAGCGGTTTGGTATAACTATGTTTGAAAATTAGGTCTGCCATAAATCTAGCAAAACCTTAAGTCTTTTTATTTACACAGATTCAAGGATATTGTCGAATATTTTAATTGTACAAATAATTTTCGAACGAAAAGAAATTTTAATTGAATTAATGGAAGGTTAAATCATTATTTAAACCCATTCCAAATAAGAGCATTGATTTAATTTTTAGGCAGATAGTAAGCATTTTATTTGTAGATTTAAGGTTGGAAACTAAAGGGCTAACTTTTTGCTTTTTGCAAAGGGTTGGCTTTTTATGTTTTATTTCATCTTTTTTAATTTTAAGGCTGTATTATGAATAAACCTAAAGCATTTATTAGCTCAACTATTTATGATTTAACAGCTGAGCGAAATATCATATCAAAGACACTTGAAATAAAAGGCTTTGAAACAATAATGTCTGAATATGGATACAAATTCCCAATTGATTCAAATGCAAATAATACTTATGATAATTGTGTTCAAAGGGTTAAAGAGTGTAATCTTTTCATATTATACGTTGGAAAAAGATTAGGCAGTAGCAGAAAATTTAACTGGGAGGACACTATTGTATACAAAGAATTTGAAGCAGCTAGTGATCCTGCGTTGGGTCTCCCTATTTATATTTTTGTCAATAAACAGGTTGATAACCTTCGACCTGCTTTTAAAAAAGACGTATCCAAGGATAAGCAAAACTTCCAAAGTCTACACGATGACATAGATGTTCGTATTTTTGAATTCATTGAAAAATTCTCAAACTTGATTGATAATCAAGGGAATAAACAAAAAAACTTTTGGTATTTCCCAGTAGATGGAATAAATAATTTAGAAGAGATATTAAATTATCAGATTGACAATTTACTTTTAAGTGCTCTTAGAGCATATTCTGCTGCGTCTCAACTCAAGAATGCTCCTTATGAACTAAGGTTAGGGGAAGTTATTAAGAATGGAACGGATACAATTTTAACATTACAATTTTTAAACTTTGGACCAAGTGACATTTTCGATGTAAAAGTAAAATTATATTGCACCATCCAATCAGATCTTCAATATTGGCATTTTGTGCCCAAAATTGGCATGGAAATAGCACCACATATTAAGGCGATGAGTGGTTGGTGGTACTGGTCTTTCGACTTATCTAGAATAGATATTGATCCCCAAAGAAAAAGAATAAATAAAAATTTCAACGAAAAGATTATAGATATTATCATTGGGGAAAAACAATCCTTTACCACAAACTATCTAATAAAAGATGGAGCTAAATTAGGCAGAGTTAAAATTAAGAAACACGATATTAATTTTAGATTTGTATGTTCTTTTGTTGAACTACTATCAGGAAAACTTAGAGTTATAAGACAAGATGTCTCTATGGATGAGCTAATAAACATTGAAGTTAGCACCATTACCTAGATAAAATATTTTCAGATAATCAATTTAAATTCCACTCTATCATGAAATTAAAAACTGAACTATCATACGTTTTAATGTGCAAGATTTTACATGAAAAATTAATATCTAGGGTTTTATAGGATAATGAAATCTAAATGAAGATTTTTCATTAATAGAAATATTATCAAAAACTTAAATACTAACTGATAAAATCTAACACTGTGGAAAAAGATGATTTTCTTATGGAAGAGTACAAATACCTCTGTAAAGAGAAAGAAAGATATTATAAAGAACGTGACTATACAACAATTGCATCTTTAACTATTGGGATTCCATTAATCGGATTTGGGATCATAAAATCTGAGTCAATGAATTCCATTAGCTTTTCCTCTCTTTATTTTTTAATTCCATTGATTTTGTTTCTTTATTTATTTGTTAGGCATTATTGGACAGAACTTTTAGCATTAAAAGCAGATTCATATATAAAGTATATAATTGAAAAAAATAACCCTCATCTAAATTGGTTTACAAAGAAATCCAATTATAATCTAAATCCGTTACGACAGATACACAAAATATATCAAACTATTGTATACTTAGCTATTATTGGAGTAGATTTATTTTTGATTTTTGATAAGAACGGATTAATACTGTTCTTAATCTCAACATTTGTAACGTTAATTACATTCATTTCAACTATACTTTTTAGAAGAAAGATGAATGGGGTCGAGATGATGAAAAAATGGGAAAATAGGTTTATGCAAAATGATTAAAATTCCATAATTTAACAAAGCCCAGTAAGGCTGCACTGAGCTCTATTAATCATAATTATGTGAACCAATATTTATTTAAACCCATTCCAAATAAGTCCATTATTTTAATTTTCAGATAGTTCGTAATCATTTTTTAATTAGATTTATGGTTGGAAACGAGAGGGCTGATCTTTTACATTCTGTAAAGGGTTGGCCTTTTGTATTTAGGTTTCTGAACCTAATGAGATTAGAAAATATTATTTTGCAATAATGAAATACTAACTAAAACCAACAAAATGGATAAAAGATTTTATGATACCCATATTCATGCCATGAATTTGAGCCATCCAAACTTAACCGCATTTATCAATAGGATTAAACCAGGGAATTTCAAATTATCAAAGTACATGCTTGGGGCTGGAATTATCTCTCTTTTTTCAAAATTCGATGATAGAATTTTAAATCTAATTTCTTTAATGGATAATGATATAGGAAGCTACTTCATGTATATGGAATATTATTTACGAAATTCTAAAGATGAAGGCCTCAACTTTAGCAAATTTGCAGGTGATTATAACAAAATTATCTTGGTTCCTGTTATTGTAGATTTTGGTTATGATGACAAAAAGTTTAAAAGAGACATCTTTTATAAAGGGCCTCCTAGTAAACCCGTAATTACACAAACATCAGATATTTTCCATGGAATTATTAAGTATAATAAATATAAAATAGTTGAAGTTTCAGGAAAAATGAAAATAAAAAAGAGAGATGGAGAAAACCAATTATTTGAGATTTATCCATTTATGGGAATCAACCCAACACATTATCTCGACATCGAAGCTAATCCGCAACAAAGCTTAGAAAAGGATTTGAACAAATACTTCGAAAAATACACTTTTGATTCGCCCACTAGTAAATATAGCACAATAAAAAAAAGTTTGTCACAATTTAACGGGGATCTTTATGATGAAGACAATGAATTTAATGGAATTTTTGCTGGAGTAAAACTTTACCCTCCAATTGATTTTGATCCATGGCCAGATGATCCTGAAAAAAAGGAGTTGGTCGAAATCTTGTGTGATAAATGTGTTGAAAAAGAAATCCCCATCACCGTTCATTGTAGCGATGGTGGTTATAGGGTGATGGATAATGAAGTGTCATGGCGGAATACTTCTCCTAAAAGATGGAGATTAGTACTGGAGCAAGAAAAATATCACGAGTTAAAGATAAACTTAGCACACTTTGGGCATCAGAATAATAAAAGAGAAAGACGACGAAATAACTGGCAAGATGAGATAATAAAGTTAATTGAAGAATACCCTAATGTTTACACTGATTTTTCTGATTGTGCTAATGACCCCAGTTATTACGACAATTTGATTGAGTTAATATCGAATTCTGGAGTAAGAAAATTAAAGGAGCGTATATTATTTGGCTCTGATTTTATGATTAATTTAATAACTAGCGATTCTTATAACGAATATCTAAAACATTTATTTGATTCAAAAATAGATGAAGGTTATAAAGATTTATTCTGCGTTGAAAATCCAGAAAGATTCCTTTGGGGCGGTAGTATTGGCAATACTTCTGTTTGATTTATTAAGTGAACATTTAGCAAATAAAGATATAAACTATGAACTTAGACTGGATTGAAGATTTAATTAACCAAATTCCAAAAACTTCAAAACACAGGAAAAATTTAATTGAGATAGCAGGTTATCCTAAATGGGAAAATGTTAATAGTAATTTATTAGCCTTTTACTTTGACGAAAAGGAAGATCATGAATTTGGACGACTGTTTTTTAATAGCTTAATTGAGCTTTACGATTATAAGATTGAGGAAAACATAGAACTCGAATTATTTGAAACAGATTATTCCGTTGAAAGAGAAGTTTTTACTGATGCTGGTGGCAGAATTGATATTGTAATTAAAGAAGAAACAGGTGAAAACAATGATAACGAAAAGTCCAGTTGGGCTATTATTATTGAGAATAAGCTCTATGCAGATCTCTATAATAGTCTAGATGATTACTGGCATTCAGTAGATTCAGAGCCTAAATTTGGGATTGTATTGTCTGTAAACCCTGTTCAAATTGATGGTAATCTATTTTCGAAGGAGATCAAATTTGTTAACATTTTACATAAAGAACTTGTTGAAAAGGTAAAACAAAACCTCTCTGATTTTTATTTAGACTCAAATGATAGGCACTTATTATTTCTAAAAGAATATATTTCAAATGTGAATTCTTATTATAAAGACACGAATAAAATGAAGCAATTAGATAAAACATTACAACTATTTCATTCAAAAAAAGAACAGATTGAAGAATTAAAAAAAGCTGATTTGGATTTACTGAGATATGTTTCTAAATCTGTTTTTGACATTATGGAAGATTTTGGTTTTCCTCCATACTCAAGAAAAGACTCCTCAAAGGGTAAACATTTTCACATTAGTGAAGATAATAGTAGAATAAGTAAAGCTGTTAGAGAAAATATCGAGCTTGCTAGAAAATTTAGGTTTTGGATAAATATAAACCATCTAAGATATAACGGCTCATTTGAAGGGGTTTTTGAATTGTATGGTAAGAAAAACACTGTTTACGGTGACAGGCTTAAGTCAGAATTAGAAAAACGAAATATCTATTCCAGTAAAGTGCAAATTGGCACTTATGGTAAAAGTGGAACAGGATATCAACATATCTTATATATCAGTATTCCAATCCCAGAATTTAGTGAAACAGGGTTTGATACTGAACTCAGAAATGTGCTAAAAAATGAACTATTTGAACATGAAAAGCAGTACATCGATTCAGTTATTCTAACCTTGAAAGAATTGATTGATAATGAAAGAGATAGTGCTGGTTAGAGATAAAGCCAGAAACGTTGAGATCATATCAAATTTCAAAAGAATGTTTTTTTGTGTTTTTATAGTAATTGTCTTAAAGGGAGTTCCAATTAATAAATATTATGAACATAAAAGAAATTGCGCTAAAAATTAATGAGATTAGCAGCTCAAAAAAAAGCTCATTCTCGAGTTTACAAGAAATTAGGTCAAAATATTTGGATAACAACCCTAGAACATGGTATCCATTTGCTGATTATTCTATTAAAGAAAATTATGCATTTCACTCTGGAGGCAGGAACGAATTGCAATTTAATATCGGGGAAGACTATATAAATGGAGAAAATGTTTTTCGATTTGGAATTGCCTTCTCTCTTGAGCAAAATCAATCCCTTCAAGATCCAATTAATGTATTTAAGAATGTTGTTTTTCGCTTTAATAAGTTCGTTCTAGATAATCCTAATTATTTTAATGGGTTTACTTCTTGGTATTATGCAAACAGTGATTTTGGTGAGTTTTATAATTCTGTCAATATTATTGAAGAGGAGATTTTTAAAGTGAACAATTTTATTTTTATCGGGAAATATTTTGAAAAAGATATCTCAGAGATTAACAATGATGATATAGATACAATTATTGATTCCTTTGATTACCTTATTCCTGCTTATGAGCAGATACAATTTGGAGATCATATAATTGAAAATAGAATATCTCGGCTTGCCTATAATTCAAATGGTTGGGTAATGCCTTCAGGACTTTATGGGAAAAGCAAACATAAAAATTCTCATGAGGCAAATTTTGGATATGGTCATGAAGAATGGCTGTTTGATACAAGCAAACTGATAGATGGATATCACTATGGCTTTCTTGAACCAATTAGAAAACAACAGGACGCTTATAAAGAGAAAACTTATAATGTTTGGCTTTATACAATTGATGGTGTTAGTAAAAAAAGATATTGGGTTGGTGAAATTAAAAACCTTGAAGTTCTAACTCAAGAAATAGCTGATGATATCAAATCTATTTACGATAAAAACGGATGGCTGAAGGAGATGGAAGATCAAATAGTTGTCTCTGGAGCTAATAACAGAGGATTTTCAGATTGGAAAGGTGTTGATCTGTTTAATATTAGATATAAACCAGAATATTTAAGTGTTAATGATCCATATTTTGAGCTACCTGAAAATCATCCTGTAATTCAACTTTCTCGATATAATTTTGCTCATCTGAAGGACGAATTTATTATTGAACAAAAATATGAGGACAATGATTCATTTTCATTTTCTTCTGATGACAATGAAGTTGAAAACGAAAAAACAAGCACTGTTAAGACCATAACATCAAAGCAAGATCCAAAAACTATTGAAATAACCTATTTGCATAAAGCAATAAGTGAACAGTTGACCAAGGTTCTTAAATCAATATATGGTAAATCAAGAGTTAGAGCTGAACATAGTAGTGGCGTTGGGGCAAATAAAATTGATATTGTTGTCAATTCAGAATCTGAAGGATTAATATTCTACGAAATTAAAACTTATAATTCTGTGAAGACAAGCATTAGAGAAGCTTTAGGACAATTATTAGAATATTCCATGTGGCCAGACAAAGAAAAAGCAAGACAACTTGTTGTGTTGACACAAAAGCATAATTTTATTGATGATGTAAAAATCTATTTTAAACACCTTAGAACAAAACTAGGTTTACCTATTTATTATCAATGGTTTAATCTTGAAACCAATGAATTGTCAGAGAAATATTAAGCAGTAAAAGAGTAAATAATCACTGTGAAATTGCAATAGGAATAAGAAAATAATTAATTTATATCCTTCAAAAGGGAATAACAAAATAACTTAACAAATTAATGGAACTTAAATCTGGAGTTTATTTCATCTACGCTGCAAACCAAAACAAAGTAAAGATTGGTCGAAGCAAAAATATTGAAAAACGATTCAGAGAGCTGAGAACTGGTTTTATGGATGATGGAATTCTTCTTTTAGGTATTTTGTCAAACGAGGAGGTCGAATTAGAATCTATATTGCATAAAAGATTTGCTCATCTGAGGGCAAATGGGGAGTGGTTTTATTTGACAAAAGAGCTAGATGATTTTATTCTTAATTGTCATTTCGAATATGGTAATATTACAAAATACAACGATCTGAAAAAAAATCAAAAAAAGATGACATATAATAGTCTCGGGATGTATAAATTTATCAGATATCTTAAAAACTTACAAAACAAATATTTAGTGCCTCTATTAATTGGAATTGCAGGACTTATTATTGCAATTTATAATTTCACTTATTCTTTAAAGGTGGACAATGATTTTATGATTTTTTTATCATATTTCTATTTTATAATATTACCTCTTTACTTACCTTTTCTTGCTAAAGAAATAATTGCGTATCAGTCTATCAAGGTTGGTATCACTTTCTTTGTTCTTATTGCTTTTGTTTTAATATTTGAATTCAGTAATTTATTGCTTGGATTAAATGATTCATTTTTGTCATATTTTAGAATAATCACCCTGTCTGTATGTGTGCCGTTTATGAAAAATATTGGTATAATGAATCAAGGTGCCATTTGGTATGAAAATCAAAATTTAAAAGCGAAGGAAAAATACATCAGGAACGAATTAAGTCCTACTGATAAAATTAAGAATGCTGAAAATTTATTGAAAGAGATTCATCAACTAGAAAATATTCAAAAAAGAGTAACATATATTGTTTCATTTGTTACAATTGTAATTTTGAATTTATATTGTATATTTTATGAAAGAAGACATCCTGAACTTCGTTTTGCAATATGCTTCATATTGGATTTTGCAGTATCTATATGGTGGTTTGTCAGTTTCCTGATGAAGAAAAAGGAAATGGAGGATAAAAAGAAGCTTATCAAAATTAAATCTTTTATCATCCCCTTATCCATATTTATTGTTTTAATGACTTGTATTGTCTTTGATAACTCATTTAGCGTGTTTGGGAGGGTTTTACTTATCATTTTAACAGCACTCTTCCCTGTTTCATTAACATATTTTGCAACAATGTGGAAAATAGATAAAGCTAAAATTAACTTAAAGATATTGATACAATCTGTTAAGGAGAGAAGAGAATAATCGCATTTCTAACAGCAATATCTAGCTTTATTGTTAATCTGAAATCTTAAAATAGTCTAATAGAAAATCAAATAATTAGATTTGCTAGTGGTGTTTATTAATTAGCATATTCTTATCGAAAAGAAGTTCTTTCCGTTCGTACTTGTTTTATTTTTAGATTTGCTTTAGTGAAATTTTACAGTTAAAACATAACTGATAGATTTTTATTATTCTATTTCTGGGAAATTTCAATTAAAATAATAGCAATATTTTTTGTATCTTTGTAATGAAGATATTGAGAGGCTCGTTTTGGACGCTTAGTGCATTGGTGAAATAAGCATTTGCACCCCTCTCAATATCTTCTTTTTTTATTTTCTTTTAAACATTGTTTTGGGCGCAAGCTCTTTCTTGCCTGTTCGTATTTCTTCGTTGTAAAAGAATAAATTACCAATCCTTTTAATAAATTGAATAACAATCCCTCCACGTTTGCTTTTGCTTAAAAGATTTATATCATCAGGAGCATTGGTGATTTCAGGTATTTTTTCTAAATCCTCTTTTGTAATATGTATTTGTCCCCTGTTGGCTTCATATTTCTCATTGCTATGCTTCTTTATAATATGCTGTAAGCCAAAATTATCAATTACTCTATTATACCCTCGAACATCTTGTCCCGTTATTTCTTTTATTTTTTTAGCTTGTTCATCTGATATTTCTCCAAGTGAATATTTTTCTTGAATATTTGAGGGGTTGTCCAACACTTTTTTAATAAAATCTTTTAAAGTCATTCCTTAATCCCAATCGGTTAGTTTTTTTGCAGCGTTTTTCCTTTTTTCAATATCAAAACTGCTTAGATAGTTTTCTGTTACAGCGATGCTGCTATGACCAAGACTCTCACTAATAAAGGAGATCTCTTCTCCTGAAAGTTTTAAGATACTGGCAAAGCTATGTCTTGCATAATACGTACTGATATTTTCATCAATACCAATTTTTGCAGCAATTCGCTTCATGTATTTGTTGCATTGCTTAGTGCCCTGTTTAATCTTGGCTCTTTCTTCCGTTGGTGTCAAACCATCAGATAAAATACTGAAAATATAATTATCTGAGGAGACTGGTTTGCTACCCCATTTATCAATAATTGCTCTTGAATGATCAGTTAATATTACCATTACTGATTTTGATTTCCTTTTATGGTTCGTTTTGTGCCTTGCAAAAACAATTGTGTCCCCGATGAGGTGTGAGTATTTTAGCCTGAAAATATCCGCCATATTCATCCCATTGCATAAATAGCTAAACAGCCAAATATCACGATTAAAATGCTCAGTACTATTGGTTTCTGGTTTGTATTCAAATATCTTTCTAAGAGCTTCTTTTGATAAGGCTTTTTTAATATTTCTGTGGTAAGGAGGCTGATAAAAGCCTTTGTCATTATTACCAAAGGGGTATTTGTCTTTCTTGACATCGTTGTTGGAAATCGCAATATTGTAAAGTTTTCTTAAGCACCGTGTGTTCATTGAAATAGTAGTCGGGCTTTTATCTTCGAGGTTCATTTTATTTTCATAATTTTTAAGCCAACTTACAGTTACATCATCAAATTTGAGTGTGCTCCTTTTGTGAAATGACTTAAATGAGTTCATTGCAGTTTGGTATGTTGATGCTGTCCCTGGCTTGCCATTATCTTGCAATTGTTTGATTTGCTCCTTAAAAGCAAAATAAACATCATTCCCTGCACCCGTTTTGTTTAAGAATTTCTTTTCAAATTTTTCAAACTGAAACGACTCCATTTCTGTAATAATGTCATTTGCTTTTTTTAGCATTCTAAAAATGATAAGTTTCTTCTCTTTTAATTCATTTCTTGGTTTTCCAGTTACTAGCTGGATATAATCTTTTTCAGAAAGATTGATTTTAGTTGAGTAGTATTTAGGGAATCTGTTATAAATAATCCTGATTCGAACGGTGCAGGTTTCATCCTTGCGTTTTCTTACTGTGTCAAAAAATGCAGCCAAAGAGACACCTAGCTCTTTTAATCTGTCATTTTGTTGTTCTGGGTGGGTAATTATTGGTAATTTCAATGTTAGTTAATTATAGATATTTTACTAACAAAATTACTAACAATTGGGTTGATATCCAAAAAAATATTTATTATGTTTGTGTTTTAAAATACAGTAAAATAGGTATTTAAATAAATCAGGTGGATTAAAGAAAATCAACGATTTTCGTAAGCCTCCTGCTTTGGGAGCAGGAGGTCGCAGGTTCGAATCCTGCCACCCCGACCAATAAACAAAAAAGGCTTTCAGAAATGAAAGCCTTTTTTGTTTTTGTAATTTCACAAACATTTCTTACAAACAATCATATTCATATTTCTCAGAATAATTATTTACAAAAGTTCCGTTAGGATATTTGTTTGTTTCTTCTGTATCTAGACTTACCGGAAGATCTTTGTTATTATATATGTAGGTATAATCGCTGATAATTTCCCTGTTGTTAATATCGGTGTATGTTGATTTTGACCAATTGTTTTTGGATGAATTAAACTCATCAGGAGCAAATAAATTCCAAATTGAAAAATATCTTGATGGGTTTATTTTTCCATCGTATTCATATATGGTTGTTGAATAAAGATTGTAATCTTCTTTTCCTGTTTTTTCTTTTTTCTTTAAATATGCCTGTTTCGCAGAATAAATTATCGAGGTATGTTTTTTTCTCTCCAGCTTTTTAACCGCAGGTGATGAATAATTATCCCAATTCTCGGTTTTAACCATATTTCCATTGCTCCATTCAAACAAATAATAATCACCGTTTTCAACCCAATCGCTATTTCCGGTTTTTGTGTAGTCTGTTATTTTAGTTACTTCCATGTCTCCATTTAGTTCACTTATCCTTTTTGAACTAGTCACCCATTGTTCATTTACAAATTCGTAATAAACAGCTTCTATTTTATTGTCGGACCACATAAATGCTGTATAGTAGCTTTCATTATTCGGATAAAATTCATCTATCCTGCTTACTGCCCCATTACTGTCATACGATATTTCCATGTACTCTAAGGGACTCCATTCAATCTTTATTACTTTTAGATCTTGATCATAAACAATGATGGTTGTATCTCCATCTGAAATTATTTTATTCAACAGACATTCCGTGGTAGACGGATTTCTGAAATCTGGTGCAGGATCATCTTTTTTGCATGATTGCATTAATGTAAAAATACCAACTAAGAGTAAAAGGTTGCTTAAAGTCTTCATATTCTTTTAATTAATGGTGGTGAAAGATATTTAATTATCACTTTTTGTATCAATAACGGTAAATTCTATTCTTCTGTTTTTCTCTCTTGCTTCAGGAATGTCTTCTCCTGTCTCAGTGGTTGACTTCACCAATGGCTTGTTCTCACCATATCCTACTGGTTTTAATCTTGATTTCTCAATCCCTTTTTGAATCAAATAATCAACAACACTTTCCGCTCTTTTTTGCGATAATTTCAGGTTGTAATCACTTTTTCCCAAATAATCTGTATGTGCGCCTATTTCAACAATGATTTCATTATTAGATTTCATTATTTGGTATATTGTTTTATCGATGATTTCTTTCGATTTTTGAGTCAAGGTGGCTTTGCCAAACTCAAAATAAATGTTTTTAACGATTAAGGGCTTTTTAGGGATTGGTTTAAGGAAAATAGTGTCGAGGAATATAGTGGTGTCCGAAATAACTTCTTTTGTGTCAAAGATGAGCTTTTTTTTAAGCATAGTTTTATCATCAACTCTAACTATATAATTACGATTTGCTTCAATATTTTCAAAGCTATACTTGCCCTGTTCATTTGTCACTCCTCGTCTCATAAGAACGGAAACACCTGTAACTTTGCTGGCCATCCACAATTGGATTTTTTTATTCTTAGCTTTTTCTGGTGTTCCTATGCTTGTCAGGATTTCACCTTCTTTATCTGTGAAATCGGTTTCGCCCTCTATAACAACAATGCCTTCAATTTTAACCTCCTGCTTTTCAGGGAGTTTGTATTCAAATATGTCGTAACAACAATTTGGATTTTTCAGATCAATGCTTTCATCTCTGTTTGAAACAAGAAAGCCGCTTTCATTTTCTTTTCGTTTTTTGTAATAAATATCATTGTAATTTGAATTTATTGGACGCCCGAGATTCTCAGGAGGTAACCATTCCACCAGTGCTCCGTTTGTTCGGTAAACGTCAAGGCCCCCATATCCAACCTGGCCATCAGAACTGAAATACATTGTTTTTGAAGAAGCATCGTAATATGGTGTAATATCGGCACCTGCAGAATTTAAATACCCTCCTGCATTAACCGCCTTATTGTATGTTTTTAAACTTTTATTGTACACTGTGTACCAGATATCGTAACTCCCCCAGCCATCAGGTCTGTCTGATACAAAATAAACAATTTCATAGTCGTTTAAGTAATCGCAAACCGCCGGTTGGCTGTTTATGCAGCCTTCTTCATTAACTTTATCAGGGAGTTTCTCAGGAGCCCCCCATCCAGCATTATTTTTTTTTGACACGTACAAATAAGAAATTTTTTTACCGTATTTGTTTCGATGGGACAGCGTAAAATAGAACCTGTTGTGATCTTCCGAAAAGGCACCATTAGGGACACCCAGGCTATCATAACTAAAAAATGGCTCACTGGAAACAGGGAGGCCTCCCTGCCATGATTTATTTTGCCTGACGGCTTGGTAGAATTTTAGAAAAGGCCTGTCATTTTTGTTTTCAAAGCTTACTAAGGGTACAGAATCAGCAACTAAAGAAGAGTAGACAAATACGGAATCATTTATTATAATTGGTGATGATTCCATATGTGCCTTGTTAATTGTTGAATTTAAATGTTTTACTTCTATATTCTTATTTAGACTGGCATTATCTGCAGCATAAATGCAACTTTCGATTCTAATGTCAGACATGTGAAAGAAGAGGTTTTTCCCTCTTTTTTTTCTCATTTTATCCTGGTATTGAGAATATAGGTTCATAGCCGAATCATATTTTGATTCAACTCTAAGTATTTCAGCCAAATAATATAGAGAATGCGGGTATTTTGGGGAATACTTCTTCATGATTCGTTTAAATAGTAATTTAGCCTTAGAAAAGTCATTTATATCAAAATACAATTTGGCCAGTTTGTAACAACTTTTAAAATCACCAGGCTTTCTTTTGACATATTCGGCGTAATAGTCTATTGTTGCATACACATCCCCGGCTCTTTCAGCAGCCTGGGCATATCCTTTGAGTTCCCAGTTTTTCATGCTTTTAATACGGGCTGTTTGTGCATTCATGCCAGGAAAATGCGTGAAAAGCAGAACCAGAATTGGTACGTTTGCTTTAAAAAATATATTTCGAAATGATTGATACATTAATTTTAACATTTATACTAAAAAATATCACAAGGGATTGATCTTTCCGTAATTTTTGTTTCTGGTCTTGTAAATACCAGTGAGATTTCAAATGCATTGCCAGTGTATTTAATAATTTTCTGATCAGAAACCCCTAAATCGTAGGCAAAACCAATATCAAAATCCTTGTAAATAAATCCTGTAACAAAAATAATTGCATCTGAATTTCGCTGGTAGCCTCCCCTGTAATGAACTCCCACATGAAAATCTTTTAAAACTTCATTTGTCTTCAAAATCAACCCTATATCGCTACCGAAAATGAATTCATTCGCTTTTGAATGAAGCGTATAAAGTGCTTTCGGTTTTAAATAAAAATTGTCTAAAAATCTTTTCTTTGCCATCCCATGCACCTGGTATCTTGGATTAAGTTTTTCACTATGATTTGTAAAATCCTCTTCAGGTACATTATAGTGAAACATTGCTACTCCAATTTCAGTGTTAAGATTTGTTGTTTTTCTAGACCATATTAGTCCCCAGTTTAAATCAATATAGAATAGCGATTTTTTTTCAAAATATTCTTGTGTCGACATTTGTGGATTAAAATATCCCGTAGTTATGTCAAACTGATCTGGCAAAGTTAAATTATTTAAATTCAGGCTTTTATGAACAAATCCAGCTTGTAGCCCAATATGCAGGTAGGAATTTTGACTTATTCTCTGAAAATATCCGGCAGAGAGGTATAATTTGTTCACCAATAATGTGTTATTTGCAGAATTATCGTAAATATATATTACCCCTGCACTGGCTTTTTCATTTAAAATATAAACCGGTCTGTCATAGGCTAAAGTAGCAGTTGAGTAGGAGTTGGCAATATTATCGCCCTGTTGCCGGTAATTACCCATTGCTCTCCAGTTTCCTGAATAATTACCTGTGTTGGCAGGGTTAAGAGAAAGCGGGGATGCATAATAATCAGAGAAATGAATATCCTGTCCATTGATGTCCCCAAATAAACTTATTATCAATATAAACGTGAAATATATCCTCATTTGGTTATTTTAAAAGCTTAATAGTACCTGTTTTGGTTAAAATATGGTTGTCGTAGGTTTCTACTTTTACCTGATAAGTATACGTTTCAATATTCTGAGAGTTTTCTCCATTTGTTCCATCCCAACCTTGCGATATGTCACTGGATGTAAACACGAGTTCACCAAACCTGTTAAATATTTTAAAATCAACCAGTTTTTTTATCCCCCAACCTCTTACATATGCAACATCGTTCACTCCATCCCCGTTAGGAGTGAGGGCGCTTGGAACATCAACAGTATATGCTTCAATAATGTCGATAATAATTTCTTTGCTTAACACAAAGCAGTTGCTTGTATCCGAATAATTAAGATTTAAAACGGTTCGCTCAGTTGGCTTTACTAAAATTGAGGAACAATCAGAGCAAGGTATGTTGTATTGCGAACTCCAGGAATAAGTAGATATTTCATCCGATGTGGCATCAAGTACTACTGGCTCCCCTATTATAACAGTTGTATCTGCAATGTTTACAATAGGTTGCTGTTGTACTTCAACTATAACACGAGCATAGTTGAAACAATTGTTTGAATCCACCGCTTCTACTTGATATGGTGTTGTAATAGCAGGGAATGCCCGGGGCATTGCAGAAAGATTGTTATCAAGGTTATAATTCGGGTACCAATTATATAGTTGCGCTCCACTAACAGACAAAAACGCAGTGTCACCCAGGCAAATTAATGTATCAGAACTTGATTTTAAAGTAGGTTGTGGGTGAACAGTTACCATAACGCCAGTAGTATCAGCACAACCAAAGTCATCATTAACAATCAAAGCCGCATTGAAGGATCCGGGGTCTGCATATAAATAATAATCATTTTCGACCTCTGAGGTTTCTCCCGTACCAAAATCCCATTTCCATGAGGTTGCGTTTGTTGATTTACTTCTAAAAAATACGTTTAATGGCTGACAACCAATAAATTCTGCATTTTCAGTATCTATTTGGGCTATTAATTCATTTATATAAATTGAATCCATGAAATATTTGTCGCAGGTTTGGGCATCATCTACCGTCAGGAGTAAAACGGGGTAGACCATCCCAACCGTATCAAATACATGAATTGCTGTATCATTTTCGACGGTAACTCCGTTACTGAAAAACCATTTTAACCCGTTTACATTTATCTGATTTGTCGCAACAAGGGTTGTTTCGGTATTTTTACAAATTGTATCTTCGGTGATAATATCAGCATAAGGTCCGCCAACATGAACATAATTGCTTTTTTGAAGTGAGCTTGTACATCCATTGGAAGTTTTAGCAATTAGTGAAACCGCAAAATCTCCAGGTCGATTATAAATATGAAGCGGATTTTGTATGGATGATATTGCCCCATCACCAAAGTCCCAGTCCCATTTTGCAAGAACAGGGGAGATTGTTCTATCTGTAAAATTAACAATAAGAGGAAAACAATTGGTAAACAAGTCATCGCCTACAAAATCAACTGCCGGAGGAGATTGAACATTGATATATTTGTATACAATTGCAGAAGAATCGCATCCGGCATCATCAACCAGGCTTAAAGACACATCAAAATCGCCAGTAGAAATATAAGTATGTTTGGGGCTTGGTAAAGTTGAAGTAGTGCCATCTCCAAAACTCCACAAATAAGAAGTGATATTCTCCTCTGTCAAAGCACTAAAGCTAATTTCAATACCTTCACAAGTAGTTTGATCATTTGTTGTGAAATCTGGAGATGGTCTTAGTGATTCAATATAGTCTTTCTTTTCCAATATACTTTCGCAACCAATTAGATTTTTAGCCTTTAATGAAACATTATAGAGTCCAAATTCATCATAGATATTTACAGGGTTTTCAAGTATAGACGTTTTTCCATCACCAAAATTCCACAACCATTCGGTGATAGTTGTATCGCTAATTGTATTGTTGGTAAATTCTACGGTCATGGGTTTACAACCTGTAAACTGACTGGCTTCAAAGGCAATTGCTGGTTTATACGCCTTGATGTATTTTGTCAGGGTACTTTCACAGCCATGTATGTCCTTAACTATAAGTTTTACCGGGAAGTTTCCTCTTTTTTTAAAAGTATGTTTAATTGCAATATCATTTGAGTGCAGGCGACCTGTATTATCACCAAAATCCCAAAGATACTTTCCCTTTGTAGTGTTGTAATCAAATGGAACTGCATCAATTGATGTTCCTGGATTTAAATTTACTTCAAGGTTGACGCAACCAATATTTTTATCATTGGTAAAGTTTGCATTAATATCCGTTATAGTTATTTGTTTTTCAGCGTCATAGGTGCATGCATTCGAAGGGTTTTCAGCATGTAATTTCACCAAATAATCTCCACGAGACGAATAAGTATGTACAGGGTTTTCCTGGTTGCTGTTTAATGGGCTCCCATCTCCAAAATTCCAGCTAAAGGTTGATGCCTCCAATATTTTACCTTTTAGAATTGCATTGTAGGGCGTTTCACAATCAATATTGTAGCTAACTTCAGCATAAGGTCCTTTGATATAAATGTAATCTTCTTTTACAACTTTTGCAGGGCACCCGTTGTGATATGCCAGCAAGGTTACATCCATACTTCCAACATTTTTATATCCATGTAATGGGTTCTTTTTTGTTGAGGTTACTCCGTCACCAAACTTCCAATACCATTCATTAACCAGCTTAGAATCTTGAGACAAATCTGTAAACTGCACTTTTTGAGAGGCACAAATGGTATCCGGGGCATTTGATTTAAAATTAGCTTTTTGTACATCCCCAACCTTTGCAGTGGTCGCAGTGGAGGATTTACATCCAAGTTTTGTCGTTATATCTAATGTCACCCAAAAAACGTCAATTGAGGTATATTGATGCGATGGGTTTTGTAATGTAGAAGTGCTGTCATCACCAAAATTCCAATTCCATTTTTCAATATAATCGTAATCAGTAATATAGTTTGTTTCATCTTTGAAGTTAACAGTAAGAGGGATGCAGCCCTTCCCATCATTGGGCCTTACAAAATTGTTAGGGGTACAATAGGCTATTGGTACTTTTGTAATCAATGCGCTATCTGATATCAAAGTGTCACAACAACCAAATTTGCTAGTTACAATTAGTGTATCAATAAAAGCACCCTGATCTTTAAAAATAACACGGGGCTCAAACTCTGTAGAAAATGTCTTATTCCCAAAGCGCCAATCCCAGGTTTCACCATTTATCGATTTGTTTTTATAACCAATAGTAGCCGGTAATGAACAAGCGAAATATCTTTCAGGTTCAAAGTTGGCCACAACCTCCTGAACATTTATTGATTTTGAGTACGAATCGAAACATTCTCCACTGTTACTTACTTTTAAGTCAACAATATAATTACCAGTTTCTTTATAAGTATGTTTAGGATTTTTAGCCGTAGAGCTAGTACTATCTCCAAAGTCCCATAAATAATTATTAGCATTTGAGGATAAATTACTAAAGGTATAGCTTTTATTCGGACAAATGGTGTCAGTAAGTAGTGTAAAGTTTGCATTAACACTCTCTAAAACAATAAAGTTATTTACTGATTTGGTGTTTTTACAGTTGTTTTCGTCAGTCACAGTAAGCATCACTGTATAATGACCGTTCTCGGGATACAAGTGTGTAGGATTTGTTTGGGTGCTAGTGCTTCCATCTCCAAAATCCCATAAATATGAAGGTGAAACCCCTAGCGCAGAAGACATGTTCGTAAAGTTTGCATTGATTGTTCCCTGGCAGGCAAACCGATTGTCTGCATCAAAGTCTGCAACTGGCTTATAAACAGTTGCATAATTAGTTTTTGATACAGAGCCCTGGCAAGTATTATCGTCAATAACAACCAGGGTGACATTTAATGTGTTTTGTACATTATAGACGTGTGTTGGGTTTTGCAAACCTGATGTGTTTCCATCTCCAAAATCCCAATACCATGTGGTGATTGTGCTCCCTCCATCACTACCTGAGAAATTTACCCCTAAAGGAGCGCAACCAGTTAAGTCGGAAGCAGAACTAAAGTCCGGGACTGGCTTAGAGTGCACCGTTATGTAATTGTTTTTTGTTTCGGTCAAAGCTCCATCAACAGTTAATGAAACTGTGTAGCTACCCGGATTGGTATAGATAATCGATGGATTTTCCAATGTAGATGTTTGCCCATCCCCAAAGTCCCAAAAAAAAGCAGAACCTGCTGGCACAGACAGGTTCGTGAAATTAACATCAAGAGTTCCACAACCTTCTGTCTCGGAAGCAGAAAAATCTGCTTGTGAATAAACGAATTCGTTAAAACATATTAATGTAATTATGTAAAGAACATTGATATATTTCATTCAATTGATGGTTTAGAATTTTTAGTGTTTTACATTAACTGAAAAATAAGATTATAAGATTTTGTTTTATCACGAGCTCCCTTCTGCATTACAAACCAAGTTAGATATTTCATTTGCAAAGACAGGGATATACTTGTCTATTAACTCCTTTAACCTAATTATATGTTCTGAAGAAGAATTTATTAAAACAGGATATAATTCAATAATCTTTTCACCTAATGTTTTCTCCAACTCGTTGCATAGTTTGTAATAAACCTTATTTGATTCTTCTGCCACACTAATTGATTTTTCCATCTCTATTAAAAGTTTGTTAAAATTGTGAGGATAGGTTTTCACCCTTTTGTTTAGCTCTATTTCGTTGTCAATATCAAAAATTATTGGCACCATAGCCATCACCATTTCCCCTAAATTGATACCAAAGCCTTCAAGTTCTTTAACATACACTGATTCATTTGGGCCCCAAACTTTATTTGTTTTTTCAATCCTTATCAATAAGTTGAAAATATCTGGGCGTATTCTTTCTAAGTATTGTTTAAATTTCACATATTGGATAAATAATCTGAAAGATGCCATGTCCTTAGGACTGACCATAAACCAGAAAGAGACATAGTCATCACCAAATTCCTTTAGCGAAGATTCCCATCCCAAGTATTTCAAAGAGTAACTTTTCATTAAGTTCAAATTTTCTTTATTACTATGGTTGCATGGTTTTATCTGCAACTATAGTAATAAAGGTAAGGTGTTGTAATTTAGTTTGTTAATAGTTTTTATTTTTGAATTGGCGTTATTGATTATTAATGAATTTTCATTAAAGTCATGAACAATAGAAAAAGAAACAAATCTTTTTAAAGTAGAAGAAACTCTTCCGGATAAATCAAATTGAACTCTGAAACTTAAAAGAATAATTGTACCTGGAAAAACAAAACAAGGTTCATAGCTGCTTACAGATAAAGCGTTATAACACCTGTCTGTTTTTGAATCAATAAAGTATATTGATGTTAGTATAAGGAAAAAAAGAACAGATTTCATTTATCATTTGGTTTAGATTTTTAGTGTATTATAAATATACAAGAAAAAAAACAGACTTCCATATAATTATTTTGAAATTTTTAGGCCGTAAAGTGAGATTATTCAATATTTTAAACTATCTAATAAGCATTTTATTTAGTAATTTTTATGAACTTTATTAAGTTAAAACTTTATGCCAGTATTCGTTTATTGCATTTCAGGAATCAATGTTTGCACTAGTTTTTCAAACTCATTGTATTGTTCAAATGAGATATAGGCTATTGAAAATCGTTGAATCTCATTAATTTTCTCATCACTACTGCCAATCATAAGGTACATGGCTAACTCAAGAGAATAACTATGGAGTTCTTTCCCTGAAATTTCATTTAACATCTCTTGTGTAATTGAAGGCATGAAATTAATTGTAAAATCAATTTTATGCCCACAGGAATAGACCCTTTTAATATTTTCAAATTCACCCTTAAACAGGATACTTTTACTCAAAATCAATTTAGAATCAGGGAATTGCATTTTTAATCCATTCAATATTTCAACATCTAATAAATCTGTGGTTTCAGAATTATAAGAATTGGTGAAAGGTCTGCAATAGATAATATATCCCGTAAACAAGTTCCAATAAGGCCCAATTACTTTAATTACTTTAATTACCTTAAAATCATTCTTGTCTAATATGTTAATTGGATATTTCATAATGTAATTTTAAAGTTTATTGTTTTTTCACAATAATAAGCTAAATAAAATGCCTTTGAGTCACTATATTTTATCGTTACTTTTGTCCTCCATGATTACCAGCAAACACTTTTAAGACCTTTTCATAGCAAAAATAGAATAAGACGCTTGTCTTATTCTATTGCATTACTAGCTTTTGCAAGACTTTAATCAAATTTAAGTTTCATGCTGAAGTATTGGGGAAGGTTCAATAAGGCCGCTAAAAACCCTCTTTTCACCACTGTCTAAAATGTACTCAATATCCTGTCTGTTTTGGAGGTGCATGCTTACTACAATCTTAACAATTTTCCCTTTCAGTCCATTTACATCTATTTCCTGCCCTAGTTTATAAGCAGTTTTTATTTTAATTTCCATAAGGTTTGGTTTTAGATTAGTTATTTTTATATTTTGGTATTTTTAGTTCGCTCTGTTAAGCAAGATATCTTGCTTTTGTTTCTTTTGCTTATGAGAATTACCTTTTCTTTGCCCTCCGATATTAATCTTTTTAGAGGTCATAATTAAAGTTATTTCTTGTTTTGCTAAATTCCAAAAAGTTTGAATAGAAGATAATTCCTATTAGGAATAACAAAGTCGAAAACATTAAGTTACAATAGACGCAGGAAATGAAATACGCTTCGTTTCTTATTGATTTTTAGGTTGTTATCGTCCGGCATCAAAACCCGTACCAATAATCACAAAGAATTTTGAGGAAAATTATAGTTTATACTTGTCGTTAGCGAGTTCCAATCTGCTTTTTGGGTTTAAATAAGACTTTCTTTATTGCCATGCAACATCTTTAATTATGAAAATTCAATGAAACATATTGATTCTTCAACATTATGTCCAACCTGAGACATGAGATTGTTCACAAGGTTCTCTAAGGGAACCGAAATTGAATTTTGCGACTATTTTAATTCATTTAAATATAGTTTGCTATTTGCTATCTTTTTCGGAAACCCTGTATTGGTTCCTGAAGAAATCATCCATTTGCATACATAGCTTGTAGTAAGCTTTCAGTTTGGGAGTATTTTCAATTACTTTTTTTAACTCTGCCTGTTCCCAAGCAGGCATCTCCTTGTCTATGTATCGATGAATATCAATCTCGGTTTTCAGTTTGTAATATTGCTCTCTGAAAGCTTTATTTGTATTTATTTGATTAAGAATACTTTTGCGTTGTTCTTTGGGAACATCATTAAATATAAAATCAAACAACAATTGGTTGTCAATGTCTTGTTTCATACTGTATTTTTTATAAAAATGAAATCCAATAACTTATAAACCTTTATATTACTGACTGATAAGTCCTTTATTTATGACCCTGATTATTTCCTCTTTTTTATATGGCTTTCGAATAAGCCCATTAATTAATTTAGTATCGAGTGCTGTTTCTATTTCGGGAGTGAGCATGGAACAGGTTAGTAAAAAGTACCCTAAACCGGGATACATTTGCCTGGCTTTTTCAATGAATTCAAGTCCATTTATGCCTGACATTTGAAAATCGCTAAATACAATGTTTATACCGAGGTGTTTAGATAAAATTTCTAAGCCCGATTCGCCATTTGGGGCTGTAAGAATTTCATATTCTTTCGAAAAACGAGCTTCGAAAACCATAATGTTAATTGGTTCATCATCAACATAGAGTACTTTTAAGAGGCCGGGTTTTGTCATAACCAGTAATTTTTGTTACTACGCCCTGCCCAACCGTAGGTGAATATTATTAAAAAAGGAACGTGGAGCAAGATTTGCGTTCTAAAGGTACGGCCAAGCACCCGGGTACAACAAACCAAGTCCACGCATAAATGGTGCTTCGATTTGCTTTTGTACCTTTAAAAATTGGCCGTTTTTTAGAACAAAGCAAACACGTTCTGTATGTCTTTATTTTCTACCTGCCCACACAGGCAGGTAAATTGTAATGCAAATATATATATTTTAAAGCAATCGCCCTGGTATATCTCTATATAATGCTATAGATTAAAGCTTTGTTATATTTACTGGAATAATCAGCACTCCATGAAAACTACTTTTGCTGTGCAAATATTAGGAATAGATATTAATCAGAGATTTTGAAATAGGCTATTGCATTTTTTAGCTTATTAGCCATATTTAACATTTCTGAAGCATTGCTGGATAATTGTTCCGAAGCCGAGGCTGTGTTTTGTGTAACATTGTTAAGCTCCTGCATGGCAGCATTAACCGTGTTTGCCCCTACAATTTGCTCATTGCTTGCTCCTGCAATTTCCTGAATAAATTGGGCCATTTTAACAATTTCAGGTGTAAGGGATTCAATAAGAAAACTTGATTCTTGCGATACTTTTACGGAGTCTTTGCTTTGTCTAATAATTTCATCAGCAGCGTTTTTGCTGTGCTCAGCAAGTTTTCGAACTTCAGAAGCAACTACAGCGAAACCTTTTCCGTGATCTCCCGCCCTTGCCGCTTCAACGGCTGCGTTTAATGCAAGAATATTTGTTTTAAAAGCAATTTCATTAATTACTAATATTTTATCAGCTATTGAATTTATAGATTGAAGATTGTTTTTACCAGAAGCTCCCATTTTTTCCATCGAAGAGGACATGTTTTTTGAAATATTTTCAGCCATTTTCGCGTTATCAACACTTTGTTGCAAATTGGCCACTATCTCTTCCATTGACGAAGTAACTTCTTCCGTTGAGGAAGCTTGTTCATTTGCCCCCTGAGATAATTGCTCAGAACCACTGCTAATTTCGGAACTTGCTAAAACAATACCGGAGGCTGCTTTGTTGATGGTATTAACAATTTCTCTCAATTTAATAATCATGGTATTAAATGCTTCTGCCAATTGGCCAATTTCATCCCTTTGTTTAATATTAATTGTTGAAGTTAAGTCACCAGCAGCTACTTTTTTAGCAAAAGCAATTCCTCTGTTTAGTGAAGCCGAAATGCTTCTGCTAATCAATGTATTGGCAAAACCAAACAGAATTAACCCAACAATAATTGCAACTATAAATGCTATTCTCATATTGTGTGAGACCTCTAGTGCCTCATCCTGGTAAATACTTACGCATACATAAGCTTTTAACTTTTCATTAAAAACTGAGTACTGTTGTTTTTCTCTTCCTTCCCATTCATAACTGGTTTTCGATTTTTCCCCATTTGTGGATTTTAATTTTTTAAAAAATTCTGCATTAGAATAATCTTCCCCCTCATAGTTTGGATGTGCAATAAATACACCATTTTCATCTACAATAAAAGGATAGCCGGATTCAAGGTAAGTTTTTGACTTGAAAATCTGTTTGATGTTTCCTAAACCTTTTTCTTTTGTTAACCTGTTTGCCTGCAATTGGTTGTTATCCAGTTGTACGTTTATCAGGTTGTTTAAGTCTTCAACCTGTTCATACAATCTCAGATCCAGGTTCTTTATAATTCTTTTTTCTACCTGGTAAATAACATATACGCCTAAAAAGACCAGAATGAGAAAAAAGACGAGGTTTAATACAATATTTAGGCGAGTGCCTATTTTTATATTATTCAGGAAGTTCATGGCTCTATTTTTTTGATAAGGTTCGGTTTTTCTAATTTACAAAAATATTTTCACATAATATTGGGTAAACTTATTTTAGCTAAGTAGGATACTGAAGAAACAAACCGGTTTAAGATAAGTGTAGTTATCTTGTTTTTACCAGGATTTTCGGTAAACGGATCAAAAAATAATCCTGAACAAACATCATTTTTTTTAAATATCGGATGTCTCCGGGTACGAATGAATGATAAACCCTGAGTTTATTTAAAAGTAAAAGCCAGCCCAATTGCCCTGGTTTATCCCCAAAATAATTCCTGCAAAAGCACTAAAGTATTTATATTTGTTGTTTTAACACTAAAAATGCAAAACCTTTGAAAACATCAGTAAGGCATTTGCCCCAAAATAAACGGTTTGAGCTAAAT
>JBNKRJ010000136.1:0-35548 GCA_050296515.1 Bacteroidales bacterium
TCAAAAGTCTAATTCAATGCAATTTTACTTTCATTTCAACAACAAAAGAGCGTATTTCAACAAGATTGAAAGCAGATTGATTGGATTGATGCAAGATTGAAAGAAAAATTTATGGCAAAACTAGTTTTGATACAGCCCCAAGTGCACTAAAGTGACATCATTTCGAACTATCTCCCTGAAAATAAAGAAGTAACACAAAGGTTACTCTAAAAATATTTAAGATATTCCAGCATTTTTTAATATACTTTAACGCTCCTTCTCTACTTTCAGTAAGCATTTTCAAGTAATTTTGCAATTTAACCAACTCTCAGTAATAATTGCAAATCCACATTCAATATGCAACCACTAAAAATTTTAATGGGGGAAGATGAACCTTATGTTTACGCAAATGGACAAACCGGGGAAATTAACTTTGAAGGAAGAATATTGACACAGTTTGAGATCCTTATAGATAAATATATCACTCCTTTTACGAAATGGTTAAAAGAATTTAGCTCAAGTAATACCTGTGATGCATTAACTGTTAATCTTCGATTTAGCTACTTCAACACCAGTGCAGAAAAAATACTCATATTTCCTGTTTTCAAATTACTTGAAGAATACAAATCAAGGTTTAATAAGGTTGAAGTAAATTGGTACTATCAATCGGATGATGATTCGATGCTAGACACTGGAGAGATTTTCGGGTCAATTACAGAGTTGGATTTTAACCTGATTCCAGTTGAAAAGGTATAGCCCCCCTCATTAATTCTGCTAAAATCCAATACTTAATCATTTAATAATATTTGCTTTAGGCTAAAGTAACACTTATTTTTTTATATCGCATTTTAAACTGAAACATGGTATTGCTTTTTTTATGCCATGAGTTGTCAAGTTAGAGGAAAGACCAGCTGCAATAAGGCAGTTGATTAATGATATAAAAAAGAAACAGATGACAATAAACCTAAAACATGACAGAAGCTTTCACAAAGAGCTTATGGATGAACTACAAAATTTCAACACCTTTCAAACAAACAGATTTCCTGAAGATGAAACTTTAATCATGGATATGCACTGCCATGATTACAATAGCGATGAGCCAGATGAATTACTTGGTAGAATATTAAAAGTACCAGAAACATGGTTAAAGACCAAGAATCTTTTAAAAACACTGCAAAAACATGGTTGTACTGCGCTAACTGTCACCAATCATAATAATGCCCGCACCAGTTGGGAGCAAAAAGAAAAGGGTGTAGATATTCTTTCTGCTGCAGAGTTTAGCTGCATGGTACCCGATTTTAATATTGGTATTCATGTACTAACCTATGGTTTTACACCTAAGCAAGAAAAAGTACTAAATAAACTTCGTAGAAATATATATGCTTTTCAGGAATACACCTGTGAGCAAAATATTCCAACTATTTGGGCCCATCCGCTTTATTATTATTCAGTTGAAGGCGTTCCGCCATTTGATTTTTTTGATAAAATGGCACTGCTATTCGAACGTTTCGAAGTACTTAATGGTCAGCGGGATACATGGCAAAACATGTTGGTGAAAAATTGGGTAGAAAGCCTTACACCTGAAAAGATTGATGAATTGGCGGCTAAAACAGGAATTGATCCGAAAAAGTATTGCCGTAATCCATACCTAAAAGTAATGTCGGGAGGTTCTGATGGGCACATGGGAATTTTTGTTGGGCTGACAGGAACCCGTTTGCATGTGCCTGATTTACAGCGCAGAATATTTGATACCAGCATTTCAGAGCTAGCCCTCGAAGCCATTCGTGAAGGCAGAATGGCTCCATATGGTTCGCACAGCAACAACGAGAAAATGACTGTGGCTTTTCTTGATTACATTTGCCAAGTGGCACTTTATTATAAAGATCCCGGTATACTCAGGATGATACTCCATAAAGGATCTACTCAGGATAAAGTTATAGCCTTGTTGGTTTCAAATGGTTTTGCCGAGCTAAAGCGACATAAAGTGACTATGAACTTTATTGAATTATTTCATAAAAGTTTTACTGGCAAGGCTCCTCATTTTACCAAAAGGTGGTTTATTCCTAAAGTATACAAACCTATTTTTGACGAGGCCAAAGTATTAGCCAATGCACGAAAAAACAAACCAGAAGCTATTATTGATACATTTACAAATGCAGTATATTCTATATCAGAAAAACTAAATGATGTTTTGGCCGAACGCCTGGTAAAGAAAATTGATAAACTAAGCAGGGAAAAAGATTGGGGTGGGTACAATCTGGCAACTTTCGTTGAAAAAATGGAACTGCCCAGCGAATTGCGAAACCTACTAAGCCCTGACAAGAAATCAGGTAAAAATGGTCTGTCAATTGATTTCGGGAAATTTATGGATGGCTTGTCGTTCCCGTTCCTGACTTCGACCTTAATTTTGGCTGCCAATTTTACAAGCACCAGGGTACTTTACAATGCAAGGCCTCTTCTGACTGAGTTTTCTGCAAAAACAGGTTGTTTGCAACACCCCAAAAGAATGCTGTGGTTAACAGATACTTACGAAGATAACAATGGGGTTTCAATGGTGCTGAAATCATTTCACGAAGAAATTAAAAAACGAAATTTACCGATTGACATAATGGTATGCAGCAAAACACTTCAACCAGATGATAATCTCATAGTTGTGGAGCCACTGATGGAGTTTGCCATACCATTTTACAAACAACAAACTTTCAGGATTCCAAGGTTACTGGACATTCAAAAAACATTCCTTGATGGTGAATATGATCGCATCATTTGTTCAACCGAAGGACCAATGGGACTAGTTTCGCTATTCCTGAAAAACGCCTATTTCGTTCCTACTCATTTTTATATTCACACAGATTGGTTAATGTTTGGGCGTAAGGTGCTGAAAATGGACCGGGATTACCTGAACCGATTGCGCCGATTTATGCGTGCCTATTACCAAAGTTTTGATAATCTTTTTGTTTTAAATACCGATCAGCAACAATGGCTGGCATCTGAAGAAATGGGCTTTGAGCCTAATCGTGTGAAATTAACTGCTCACTGGGCCAAAGACAATTTCAATCCAAGAAAAAGTAATAAAACGGTGCTTTTTGATGTGGACGAAAGTGTTCCTGTTGTGTTGTTTGCAGGACGAATAAGCCATGAAAAAGGAGTAATGGAATTACCTGAAATATACAAAAAGCTAAAAAAGGAAAGCATTAATGTACAGTTTGTGATTGCAGGTAGTGGCCCGGCTGAAGATGAGTTGAAAGCAGAATTTCCTGAAGCAATGTACCCTGGTTGGATTGATCACAACGATTTGCCAGATTATTATTCTGCCGCAGATATTCTGGTACTACCATCGAAGTTTGACACATTTAGTTGTGTTGTATTGGAAGCTTTAAATTGCGGACTTCCTGTGATTGCATACAAAACTAAAGGACCGAAAGATATTATTATTGATGGTGAGACAGGTTACCTGGTTTCAAACCGAAAAAAAATGATCGAAAAACTGGAAACTTACCTGAAAGACAGATCGTTACAAGATTCATTCAAAAAAGCAGCTATCAATCGTGGGAAAAACTATAATCCAGACAAAATTATTGAAGAGTTTCTCAAAAACACAGGGCTTGCCGACTAAATTGGTGAAACCGGATAATGAACAAAAGAATGAATGGATATGGTGGAAACATGGTGTGATTTATCATATCTACCCACGAAGTTTTTATGACTCAAATGGTGATGGAATTGGTGATTTGGAAGGAATTATCCAAAAGCTGGATTATCTTTCAGAGCTGGGAGTTTCTGCTATATGGCTGTCTCCAATATATGATTCTCCCAACCATGATTTTGGTTATGATGTAAAGGATTATCGAAAAATACATCCGTCATTCGGTACCGTTGATGATTTTAAAAAGCTATTGAAAAAAGCTCACAAAAGGGGGATCCGTATTATTATGGACCTAATCATGAACCATACTTCCATTTATCATCCATGGTTCATCGAATCAAGCTCCTCCAAAAATAATCCAAAGCGAGACTGGTACATCTGGAAGGATGCAAAAAAAGGGAAAGCTCCAAATAACTGGAAATCAACATTTATTGGAAGTGCATGGGAATGGCATGAAGATACCGGACAATATTACATGCATTCGTTTTTAAAAGAGCAAGCCGACTTAAACTGGCGAAATGAAGATATGCAAAAAGCCTTCTTTGAAGAAATAAAATATTGGCTAGACTTGGGTGTAGATGGTTTTAGACTGGATGTTATTAACCTGATAATCAAAGATAAAAAGTTTCGTGATAACCCGCAGGTTTTCAGATTTATTAATCGACAGATTCAATTGTACACCCGTAATCGCCCAGCGTCTTATAAAATTGTTCGAAAGTTCAGAAAATTGTTAGATAGTTACCACAACAAAATGTCTGTAGGTGAGATATATAGTACTCCTCCAGGTAATCCGGCAATTGCTGCCAGCTATTTGGGTAAGGGAGAAGATGCTTTGCATTTAACCTTTGATTTTTCACTGATTTTCAGGCGATGGAGCGCACGATCATACTACTTATCAATAAGGCGATGGATGAATTTCATTCCTAAAAAGGGATGGCCCTGCTTTGTACTTTCAAACCATGATTTGCATAGAAGCATTAATCGAATTGGAACAGGACATAACAAAAATGAAAAAGCGAAAATTGCTGCTACCCTGCTTTTGACTATAAAAGGTACTCCGTTTATTTATTACGGTGAAGAAATTGGCATGCCCAATGTAAAGATAGATCGAAAAGACATTAAGGATCCCATTGGAAAAAAGTATTGGCCAATTTATTCTGGCAGAGACAGTGCCAGAACTCCTATGCGCTGGACTAATGAAGAGCATGCTGGTTTTAGCACAGCTAATCCATGGTTACCGGTTGGCGATGATTTTAATGAAAACAATGTTAAAGTCCAGGAAAAAGATTCTGAATCTATCTTCAACATATACAAGCGATTAATAAAGCTCAAAAACGAAAACGAAATTTTACAAAAAGGGAGCTGGTTGCCATTTTTAAAAGGTCAAAAAGGTGTATTGGCTTACTATCGCGATTTTAAAAAAGAGCAAATCCTGGTTGCGCTTAATTTCACAGCAAAATCAAAATCCGTTTATGCAAACAATGGTTCTATCTGGAAAGTGCTTTTTTCCACCCATCGTGAAGAAAACGATTTTCTTTGTCGCAAAACGGAACTGGAACCTTATGAGGCACTTGTTCTTTACAGGGTGCCAAAAAAGAAGATGAAGAAATTGTAAAATTCTACAACTGCTTCTTTTTACTCACTCATGCTTGCATTAATTAGCTTAACCATGTTTGTATTAAATGTTGCAAGCTCTGTTTCGATTACTGAGAAAAATTCAATATCCGCATTTTCAACTTCAACAAGGGCCTTTTGTAACACAGCACCACCTTCTTTTGTCAGTGTAATAATTTTCGCCCTTGTGTCTGTTTTGTGTTCTTGCCTGGTGATAAATTTCTTTTTCTCCAATGTCCTCAAAACTTTAGAAACCATCATTCGGTCAGCATTGCTTTGTTTGGCAATTTCAACCTGGGTTACTGCATCACTTTCTCTTGAAAGCCAGGCCAGTGATGCCAGCAAAACAAACTGTGTATGAGTCAGATCCAACGGATCTAAAATCCGCTTTTGTGCACGCTGCCATAACATAGTAACCTGACCAAGCAAATAACCAGGGCTCTCTTCTGGTTTTTTAAATTTAAATTCAATTTTATCCAACATAATTTTCACTAAGCATTTGCGACGAAATTAAATCAAAATCTTGTTGATTGATTTCCAAGATACCAAATCTAAATGGATAACCCCAACTTTTTTTATTCCGGATGAAGTTCAAACTATCTATTAATGGTAAAATGGAAATGTCCTGGCTTTTAAAAAATTCAATATTTCTCCTTGCCGGACAAAAGTTTTCTGACATTTGGAATTGGTATACGTTTTCGTCCTTTACCTGACCAATTGCGGTAAATTCCTGGCACCTTTCTGGTTTTCCAAAAGTTTGCTTTCCTGAATAATAGATAATAAAATCACCTTTGTGCATACGTTTCAGAGGGGAAGCTTTACCATGACAAGCCTGGGCAATTCCCTCGGCAACACCTTTTTTCACGTGGTCCTTAGAAGCAACTATTATCCAATTTTTTGTTTTTCTATCACTCATTTGTGCTAATTTGTTTCATTTCCAAAAAAGTAAGCTTGTAACCATCAGGATCTTTAACATGAAGTGCTTTTCCAAATGGTGTGTCCATTATTGTTCCTAAAATAGAAACTCCGCTTTCTAAAAACCTGCTTTGTAAATACTCTATCTTTTCATCAATGGAAAACCAAACTGAAACACCCGAACCAAGTTCTTTATTGTTTAAATTTTCAAGTGGTTTTCTGATTGCAAAACTTGCTTCGCCCTTATTATACTTGAATATAACAGCCTCAGGATTTTTCATTTCAGCTATTTCAAATCCTAATTTCTGGGTGTAAAACTCTTTTGAAGTTTCTAAATCTCTTACTTGTAGAGAAATAAATTCTAATCGTCTCATTTTCTTATCATTTTAATTAGTTGTCGTAAATATAGTATGTGCAACAACTAATTACGGGTGTTTATTTTTATTTAACTTAGAATTTGCATTAACCGCTTAATCTTTCAGACACATAGAAAACCCTTATTAGCTAAGATGTTAGGCGGCTTTATCACGCTTGTTTTCTTGTGTCACTCAGAATACAAGTAATTTATACCGAACCGCTGTTAGTAATTGGTTTGCTTCGCAAGCTCTCAAACAAAAACTACCGGTCAATCGGCATATACAAAGCCATTTTAAAATTTCAATTTACAATATTTCAAACTGGCTTAGTATAATTAACAACCTATGTTTCCTCAAATGGTCTGAGAGTTTTTGAGTAACATTCCAATCAATATTAAACCGTTCCTTCAGGTACACATTTAATGTTCCCAAACCAATTTTTGCTCTTCGCTTATCCACATATCCAAGCTTTTCAATAGGGCAAGGAACACGTTTTGAATTTTCAAACATCCATTATTTCCAAACAATTCCTCTTAATTTCTGATATATTGAAATCATCGTTTAGACTAAAACACTATATTTAAACATCTTAACACACTAAATATTCAAATAAACACCTTAAGCAAACAAAAGTATCCGATTAATTCTTTAATTTTTACAAGCATTTTTTTTGCCAGCACAATGCCCCTAACTGGAAACTGGTATATTTCTTTTAAATTTTCACAAATAAAAGTTCACTTAACCTAAAACTATTCTTGCATTTAGATTTTTATAACTCCAAAATTTTTATAATTTTATAGGATAAGCACGATCTTCTTTCCTGCTTGTTTAAAAGCAGCAGGTTTTAAAAAATACTAAAATAAACCACTTCAATTCGTTAGCAATGAATGAAATTTTAACCTTTGTAGCTATTATATTGGCTATTATATTGCCCGCAGCGGCAATCATGTTTTACATCGTCAGAAAGTCCTTTATAAAAAGTGTAGTTATCTCACTAGCTGTTATCAGTCTTTATATGTTGATCACAGGTTTTATTGCAGGGCTATATGGTTTAAAATCGATGTTTATAACAACACCACTTGCATTTCCTGTTATCATTGGCATTTTGGTATATTACAATAGGAATGTTAGCAAACCTTTACAGAAGCTTTCAGCTAACGTCAATGATCATTTCTCTCAAGGTAATTTGGGTTTTGTGTTTGATTCAAATATTTTGGAAAGAAATGATGAGTTTGGTGAAATTAGCAATGGTCTGGAGCAAATGCGCTTGAGAATGATCTCTACTGTGAATGTAATAAGATCTTTATCTGAACGGGTATCCCTTACCTCAGAAGAACAGAGAATTAATGCCTTGAAAATGTCGCAAGATGCAAGTGAACAGGCTTCTTCGGTAGAAGAGATCTCCTCAACCATGGAGGAAATTGTTTCAAATATTGAGCAAAATACTCAAAATGCCAAAGAAACCGAAAATGTTTCGATAGAAGCATTCCATAGCATTCGCGAGGTTGGTGATAGCACAATTAAAACAGTTGAATCATTCAACAAAATTGCTGATAAAATTTCAGTAATTAATGATATTGCATTTCAAACGAACATACTCGCTTTAAATGCTGCTGTTGAGGCCGCTCGCGCAGGTTCTGAAGGAAAAGGTTTCTCTGTAGTTGCTTCCGAAGTTCGAAAACTAGCGGAGCACAGTAAAGCTGCAGCTGATGAAATTATTTCTTTGGTTCAGAAAACTGTTCAAATGACTGAAAAAAATGGTAAAACAATGGTTTTAACTGTTCCTAAGATTGAAAACACCACCAAACTAGTTCAGGATATTTACAATGCCAGTTCGGAGCAAAATAGTGGAGCCAACCAGGTAAATAATGCCATACAGCAGCTGAACGATGTAACACAGCAATATGCCGCTGCAAGTGAGGAACTTGCAACCAGTTCCGAAGAGCTAAATGATAAAGCACAGCAACTAAAAAAGGCAATCAGCTTTTTTAAATTAAATGAGAGCAAAGAACCTTTTTCATATAACAAGAAGAGTAGCATAACAACTTCGAAAAAGCTTAATCCCGAAATAGCAAAAAAAAGTAAACCAGAATCATTTCCTGTTGAAAATGAAAAAGAACCAGTAGTTAATAAGTCCTCTAAAGGCTTTAATATTGATTTAGGAGATCAGGAAATGGATGACAAAGAGTTTGAAAGATTTTAGCAGTCAAGCAAAAAATCATGAAAGCCTTTATCTCAGTTTACTTCATTCTTTCCAGCTTTGTAGCTTTTTCGCAGGAAAAAGCAGGAAACAAACTTTCAGGGAGTAAATTAGTCCCGTCTAAAACGAGAGAAGCTATAAGATTTCAAAAAGAAAAGAAAATGCTTTGCGACTTAATAAAGCAAATGGAAAATAAAGGCTATTATGCTTTAAAATATAACAAATGGTCTCCCAGCTACAAAAATAACACGCAAAATGGGTTTAACACATCCGGCAGTATTTTTATAGAGCTGCCAAAGAATCATCCCTGGAAAGGGAAAGAAGTAATCCATCGGGCACAGGTTAAAGATGTATATCTAAAAGATGCTCTGACTACGGAGTTTGTTCTTAGGCAAAAAGTCACGTCCGATTTAACTCCAGATATAAAAATTGTTCAATTCGTTTTTGAAAATGAGGATAAAGCAAGAGCTGCAATTCCAAAAATGAAAAAAATATCAGCGTACACAATAAGCGTTGATGGACTGAAAAATCCAAACGGCTTTTGGATTTACAAGAACATGATCTATTTCTGCAGAGTTCGTGCAGCAGCATTTTCAATTAAACCATTTAGAGATGTGTTTGAAGAAAATTTTGGAAAAACTACTCTTTTAAGATGGCACTAAAGTGTTGTGTTTGTTTCATTTTCAATATAATTATTTTATATTTGGGAAGGTAAATTCGCATTCACAGTGTCATTTAAACTAAACTCATGAATAAAACCAAATTCATGTCTCCCAATATTAAAACTTCCAATTTACTAACTAAAAATAAAGTTTATGAAAAATTTATTACTATTTATTTTGGTACTCACCTTCTTTGCTTCGTGTAAAGAAACTGAACAAAAGAAGGCTCCCAAACAATACACCATTGAGCAGTTTTATAAAAACGTTCGGTACTCAGGTGGAACATTTTCAGATGATGAAACAAAACTTTTAGTAAGCTGTAACAAAACTGGCATTTTTAATGTTTATGAAATTACCATTGCAGATGGTAGCGAAAAACAAATTACATCTTCTGAAAAGGAAACTTTCTTTGCCATTGATTATGTTCCTGAAACAGGTCAAATCCTTTATTCTGCTGACAAAGGAGGTAATGAAAACAACCACATTTACCTTATTAAAGACGATAGTACAACTGTTGACTTAACTCCGGGTGAAAATGAAAAAGCCAGCTTTGGTGGATGGAGTAAGGATGACAAGTACATGTATTACATATCGAATAAACGAGATCCTAAATTCATGGATCTTTACAAAATGAAAATCGAAGACTGGACCTCAGAGATGATTTACCAGAATGATGATGGTATGGACATTGCAGGAATGTCTGATGACGAGAACTTTTTTGCATTAAGAAAAAGTATTACGACTAGCGAAAACAAACTCTTCTTATTCAATAGAAAAGAAAACAAAAAAACAGAGATTTCTGTTGAGCCTGGTAGTTATGATGCTTCAGGATTTAGCAACGACAACAAATACTTTTTCTACATTACTGATATAGGTAAAGAATTTGCGTACCTGGTTCAATACGAAATCGAAACCGGAGAAACAAAAGTACTTTACGAAACCAACTGGGACGTAATGTATAGTTACCTAAGTGAAAATGAGAAGTATCGTGTGACAGGAATCAATGAAGATGGAAAAAACAAGCTGATAATCATTGATAATTCAACACAAAAAGCATTGGATTTTCCTGATATTGACGGAGATATAACATCAGTCAGCATTGCAAAAAGCGAAAAACTAATGCGACTTTCTATTGGAACATCTAAATCACCTAGTGATGGTTACGTTTACAACCTTGAAGACAATAGTTTAAAGAAACTTACAACCAGTTTAAATTCTGAAATCAACCCTGATGACTTAGTTGAAGCTCAGGTAGTCAGATTTAAATCGTTTGATGAGCTTGAAATTCCAGCTATTTATTACAGACCTATGATTGCCTCTGCCAACAACAAAGTTCCTGCTCTAGTTTGGGTGCATGGCGGGCCTGGTGGTCAATCAAGAGTCGGGTTCTCTGAGTTAATACAATACCTTGTAAACCATGGCTATGCAGTTTTAGCAGTTAACAACAGAGGTAGTAGTGGTTACGGAAAAACTTTCTACAAAATGGATGATTTAAATCATGGTGATAAAGACCTTAAAGACTGCATTTGGGGCAAAAAATGGTTGCAATCACAAGATTATATTGATAGTACTAAAATTGGAATCATAGGTGGAAGTTATGGTGGATACATGACCATGGCAGCGTTAACTTTTGCACCTGATGAATTTGAAGTTGGCGTCAATTTATTTGGTGTAACCAACTGGCTTAGAACACTTAAATCAATCCCGCCTTATTGGGAATCATTCAGAAATGCATTGTATAAAGAACTTGGCGATCCATTTTCAGCAGATTCAGTTCGATTATATGATATTTCACCTTTATTCCATGCAGAAAATATTAAGAAGCCATTAATGGTATTGCAAGGTGCAAATGATCCTCGTGTTCTTCAGGTAGAATCGGATGAAATTGTTGCGGCTGCAAAGAAAAACAATGTACCTGTTGAATATGTTGTGTTCCCGGACGAAGGGCACGGTTTCATGAAAAAGGAAAACCAGATAAAAGGTTATGGTCAAATTCTTGAATTCCTTGATAAATATTTAAAGAAAGAAGAAAAACCAACAGAACAACCTGTAGCAGAATAATTTATCAACAGCATTCCAGAAAGGTGGGGGACAATACCCCCTTTCTGATTATTTCCCAAAACCTTCTTAACCTTCCAATTCATCATTACAAAAGGAAATGTTTTCACTTGTTTAAATTTTAGTTAAGTAATTGATATTTAATCTTATTGTGGAGCAATTATACACTTCGCTCATGAGATCACTTTGTATATGCCGATCGACTGGCAGTTTCGGTTTGAGAGCTTGCGAAGCAAACCAAATACGAACAGCCGTTCGGTATAAATAAAGTAGAATACCGCCCAACGGGTTGGACATCTGCCAATGCTGCAGGTTTACCAATTTTTCCATGCCTTGTTCGATATCCTGAAATTGAAAAAGGAGAAATTGATTATGCTATTCGGTTTACATTGCCTCGCTAAAATATTTATGAAGGTTATGTGCTACCAGCAAGGCATCTTGTATCAGGAACCACAAATAGTAATCAATTACCATTTGGCGGAAAACTAAGATTGAAAGCCAGCTTCGATATTTCAGGATTCTCAGCAACCAACCAGGTGATTCTAAAAGCATTGAAAAAATACGGTTTAATCCTGGCGGATGTTGGTTCATCGATGTTCATCAGCGGCGCACCCATAATGGCTGGGATAATGATGATCTAAAAGCTCTTGGTGATGTAAAGGTTTCTGATTTTGAGGTAATTGAACTTGGGAAAATTTCTACAAACTAAAGACAATAAATTGAAAATCGATAGGTTTTTGGATGAATGTAATTAGATTACAAATAGGAATATCGATTAACGAGTTTAGGATTTACGAAGAAAACGAGGTTGATAAAATACTTCGATCTTCAGAATTCGTTAATTGATGTTCAGTATTTAATAAAATTTTATAAAAACGAAAGTAGCTGTAATGAACCAAGTACCGCTCACTGAAGATAAATTGCATCACGTTGGTACACTTGTCAGGTGCTATCACCAGACAAATAACCTTCAACAAGAAGTATCTTTTTCACCTCTATTGGAAAAACATCAACCTGCCGCGTCCGCAACTAGCATTGCCCCAAAAGCCAAAAATGTAATTAACTTCAAGCATTAACTTGAGTGTAAAAGGGCTTGTTTTAGAAGTAAAATTTGTACTAGGTTGAAGATAAACTTGATCCGCAAGCACATAATAATCAGAACTTTCCTCAACAAAATTACCAAGAGCATAAGAACCTCTTAAACCAAGTGTTACTTGCAACCTGTCTCCATTATGCAGAGCCATTCCCATTCCAGCAACTATACTAGTAAACTTCTCAGTAAAATTAAGCATGTAATCCTGATCGGGATTTCCATCAATAAATGAACCGTCAACTGAGTTATCTACTTTCGCGGTTTTTAGTGTCGAAAACTTTGGACCAGCTTCGAAATAAAAACCATAAGGGCTTGTATATCTCAATGTTGGCAATATATCAAATGAAGTAAATCGTTGAGTTTTGGTATATGATTCACCATTTGGAGGATTAACACTATAATCCTGCCCAAAACCTGCTGATAAAACTTCTACACCCAAGCTTACAAAATCACCATATCCAATTGCAAAACGTCCACCAAATTCGTATGAAGGACTTAAAAAGTCCTGGGTTACATTTCCATCGCCACTAACATCGCTATTAAACAACATAGTACCACCATAACCACCTTTTGCAGAAATATTTAGCCACTTTATCTCACCGTTTCCATGCCTTTGCGCAAAACCAGTTGTTACTAATAAGCTTAAAAACAATACCAAAATATGTTTCATAATTTTCGGAATTAAATCTCAAACACTAATCAGTTATAAGTTTATATTAAAACGAATTGTATAAAAAACAATTGCATCTACAACAAATATAAGAAATATTTCACGACAATTAATAGTAATTGTATCTTTACAAAAAGGGACTAATTGAACTATGAGCAGACAAATCATACTTAAAAATGCAACTTTCATTAACTGGGAAACTTTAGATTTTTCGGAAACAAATATCTTGGTAGAGGATGGACCAAATGGTTCCGCCAAATTTTTAGGCAAAGAAACAAATCTCATTGATAAAGAGACGTTTAACATTGTTGATTGTTCTGGCAAATTAGTAACTAAAGCTTTTGCAGTTGGTCATCATCATGTATATTCTGCATTAGCAAGAGGAATGCCTTCACCTAAGCAAACCCCTGCCAACTTTTATGAAATATTAAAATACATTTGGTGGAATTTAGACAAGGCCCTTGATGCTGAAATGATAAAAGCCAGTGCCCTTGCCACTGCAATTGCATGTGCAAAAGCGGGTTCTACATTTGTAATCGATCATCATGCCTCTCCAAACTCAATACTCGGTTCACTTGATACTATTGCTGAAGCATTTGAAAAGGTTGGAATTAGCCATTTATTGTGCTATGAAATTACAGATCGTGATGGACAAGTAAAAGCAGAACAGGGTCTAACAGAAACTGAAAATTACCTAAAAAAGAACCAGGCATTAGTGGGATTACATGCTTCATTCACTGTGGGTAATAAAACCATGCAGAAAGCAGCTGACTTGCTTGAAAAGTATCAATCAGGTATACACATTCATGTTGCCGAAGATTTGTATGATCAAAAGCATTGCACTGAAAACTACAATAAACGAGTGGTAGAACGATTGAATGATTTTGGAATGCTGGATTCATCAAAAACAATTTTAGGGCATTGCTTGCATTTATCTGATAATGAAAGAAATATCATTAAAAACTCAAAAGCTTTTGTTGTTCAAAACATGGATAGCAACCTGAATAACAAAGTTGGCTATTTTGATTCAAAAGGCCTAGGTAACAATATTTTCTTAGGCACAGATGGAATGCATAGCGACATGATAAAAAGTGCTCAATCGGTACACTTCATGGGACAAAATTTTGACAAAATGAGTTTTGGCGATGCTTATTTCCGCCTGCGAAACGTTCATAAATATCTAAAAACAAACAATTTCAAGGGGGATGCAGAGAACAACCTGATTGTTTTAGATTACCCAAGCCCCACACCCATTTCAAAAGATAACTTTTTAGGACATTTTTTGTTTGGATTTAGTTCAAATGATATTCAGCATGTAATCTCCGATGGGAAATTAATTGTTAAGGATAGAAAAGTTTTAACTGTTAATGAGCCTGAAATATTGAAATTTGCTAATGAGCAAGCAAATAGGCTTTGGGAACGGCTAAAAATCTAGCCCCTTCTGATAATATATAAGTGCTTTCAGAATAATTAGTACAATTCAAGAACATTCTTATGAGATTGAGCAGAAATTTCGAGGATATTGAATCAGCGAAATCTGCGAGATTAATTATATTTTTTGATAATGTTCTAATATAGCACGTTAGGCATTTTAATACTTATTTTTTTTCAATTTATTGAGATGTTTATTAATTGCTACAATACTATTAAGAAATTATCTACCAAATGCACTATATCTGTTGCTGGGCAGCGTATTTTTCTGTTAATGCAACTAATTCCTTAATCAAAATATGAACTTTTGTCCTAGGATTATGGTTTGCATAGCTATTATCACCATATAAATGATCTAATTTTTCAGCGTTTGAAATAGCAAATTCTTGATTCCCAAATTTATCAAGAATACTATACATTTCTGATGAGTTTTTCTTGTATTTATAATCGTTTATTCCGGAAGATTTTATAATCTCTTTTTCTAGTAATTTTTGATATTGACTCCTCGAAATTCCCGTATTATAATAGTTAAAATGGAGTAAATACCATAATTCAAATGCTTCATTTGTCCAAGCACAATTAATTTTAGGGTTTGATTTTTCTCCTTGGGAAATTGCAGAGTTGAAGCTGTCTGAAGGGAAACTATCCCTGTCAAAAACCGCCCAAACTTTATCAATTTTTCTTAAATATTGTTTTTTATAAGACTTTTTCAATTTCTTAGTTTCTTTAATAATTGATATGGTGTTCATTCCAGTACCTTCAACATCAATATTAACAAGTTCAAGAACACCTTTCGGTAATGCTAACTTTAATGAATTGAAGTAATTTGGTTCCTTTTTTTCTCCTTCACAAACAATCAAAAAGAACTTCCTTTTTGACTTAAAACCCATTTTTCGTTTACGTTCATGCCTTTCTCTCCTTTTGATAATGGCATTATCTATTTTTATTTTCCTAGCCATTTTTCAAAAGTTTTTCAAATCCACCGATAAATGGGACAGCGCCATATCGGCCATTTATGTAATCTTTTTCGAATGATCTGTCTTTCCTTATTTTGGTCCCCTCTTCCTTATATTCAACTAAAGAATACAAATCAGATGCTTCGAATTTATCCTTTTCAAGAAAGTAAATTTGATCTCTCCTGAATTTCCCATATGAAAGTAAGTTTGTATCATGAGTTGCAAAAATTAGTTGAGCATTTCTAAAATTATAAATAGGAGAATTGAAAAGATTTGTGATTGCAGCCGTCATTAAAGGATGTAACTTAGCATCAAGTTCATCGGCTATAAGTATTCCTCCATTTATAAGTGTTCTAAAAATAGGTCCAGAAATGTCTATTACCTTATTTGTTCCTGATGATTCTTGTTCCTTCATATCAAAATCAAAATATCCTATTTGATTTCCATCTTTATCAAATTTTTTATGGGAAGTGCTAATTCTAGCTACAGTTTTTCCTTGTAACTCAGAAATCATATCTTCTAAAATTTCTGAAGGTAAGTTCTCTGGCAAAAAACTTCTTTTAAATTTTTCTTTCCTTAAATTCAGCTCTTGAAATCCAAGATCTAAATCTTTAAAAAATTCTAATAGTCTTTCCTTATAATTTTTCTTTTCTAGAAGAGAAAAAGTAATACCTCGATAGTTGTCATGGCTTAGTCCAGAAACTGATGCCCAGCTATTAAACCACTTAATAATTTCTCCTGATATTTGACCATTAAATTGATCTGCTACTGAAAGAAATAATGCATTCTCTCTGGTTTTTTCTTCCAATCCATCCCCTTCATGAAAATCTTCTGTTATTCCAATTCCATCTTTCTCTCTAATAAAAAGAGGAACATCTTTACTATTGATAAATTGAAATAACCATTCTCCATGAATTAAGTTTGAATCAAGTTCAAACCCATATCTGTATCTCTTATTGTTTATCAGAAAAACAACTTCAAAAAATGATGGAGAGTTCTCTGTCTCAGTATTTAATAGAAATGGAACAACCTTATTTTTCGATATTGAGGATTTTTCTATTGATGTCATAACAATATTTCTCATTGTTGACATCGCCTTGATCAAATTAGATTTTCCACTAGAATTGGCACCATAAAGTACAACACTCTTAAGTAGTTTGTAGTTTTCAATTTTGATTGTTGATTCCTTAAATTCTGTAATGCTAGTTGCTTCTAAGGATAAAGTCTTCTTTTCTTTAAAAGAAAGGTAGTTACCAACTGTAAATTCTATAATCATATCATCCAGAATTTGAGAAAATTTCTCATTATTTTACAAACATAATACATTTTGAGAAAATTTCTCACTTTTCCGTTTCATTTTATTTATGGAATTTCTGGTTATATAATGACCAACAATTTGCCATAACACATTAATAGCATAGTCTATTTTAACCATTTTTCAAACTCTTTCCTTCGTTTGCGTTTCTCCTCTTGCAAATCAAAGTGAGTAATAATCAGTCGTATTCCACTATCAGAACTAAAATATTTTTTCATCCAATTAAGCAAAGTAACCACTTTATTTCGAAACCCAATAAGTGATATTAAGTGAACAGCCATCCAAATAAACCATGCAATGAACCCTCCAACCTTTAAATTCCCTATTCGACAAGAGCTCTGTTTTTCCAAACAGTTGCCATGGAACCTTTGTGCTTGTAATGAAAAGGAACTAAGGGTTTGTTGCGGCAAATTTTATTGATTAGGTTCTTTCCCAGCCTCTTCCCCCGCTGTATTGCTACCTGCGCCACCTGAGGATGTCCTGTTTGATAATCTTCAGTTTCCATATATGCCACATCTCCAATAGCAAATACATCCTTCAAGCCCTTTATTTTATTAAACTCATCCACCCTAATTCTTCCTGACTTATTAATTGCTTCAGAAGGAATACCTTTTACAGGATTCCCTTTAACACCTGCAGTTCAAATCAGTGTTTTTGCTATAATATCTTCTCCCGTGCTTGTCTGAACATAATCACCAAAGAAATCAAGAACTTTAGTATTTAACACAACAGTAACTCCAAGTTTTTCAAGATATTTTTTTGCTTTCTCAGAGAGTTTGGGAGACAACATAGGCAGCACCCTGTCGCCGCTTTGTACGAGATAGATATTCATTTTCTTCAAATCCAACTCAGGATAGTCCTTAGGAAATACAGATCGTTTTAACTCACCTAATGCACCAGCAAGTTCAACACCTGTTGGACCTGCTCCAGCAATCACCACATTGAGCATTCCTTGTTTTTTCGCTCATTATTTATAAGCAAGGCGCGCTCAAAATTCTGGAGCAGCATGGTTCGTAAATCAAGTGGTTCAAGAACACTCTTCATGGTCATAGCTGAAATAATCAAGCCCTCGTTATTATAAAAATTGGTTTTTGCACCAGATGCAATTACCAGGTAATCAGATGATAAAGAATTGTTGCCAAACTCAATCAATTTTTTTTCAACATCAACAAAAGTTACTTCACCTAACCTAAAAACGATTTTTTTTTAACCATTAAAAATCTTTCGAATAGGGTAAGCAATTGACTCGGCTTCAAGAGATGAAGTGGCAACCTGGTACATCAAAGGTTGAAATGTGTGACAATTGTTTTTACCTACAATCACAACCTGAATATCTTTATTTCGCAACATTTTTGCAACATGAATACCACCAAAGCCCCCACCTATTATCACAACACGAGCCTTTCTGGTGTTCGGAATTTCTATCTGCATGCTCTAAAATTTTGACACATAAGATAAAAAAATCAAACAAAATATTGGATTCGCTGTTTTATTAATATTAAGAAATTGTAGTGAAAGTTGTAGCAACAGGTCAAACCGGGCTTGGATTATAGCAATCTTTTAAATTTTAAACTCCCCAATTAAATCTCTGATAACTACTGAAGCACAAAACATTCCGAAAATAGCCGGCATGTAACTGATAGTGCCAACCATCGATTTTTTGTTGGGTTCACCTTCAACCAACCTAACTGCCTTTTCATCAACCAGTTCGCTAGAAAAAACCACAGGAAAATTTTTATCGGCCTTAAGCCCACTTAATTTTTTACGCACTTTAAATGCCAACTTACAATTGTAGGAGTCTTTCAATTTCGCAATTTTCACCATAGAAGGATCAAGCCTCCCCCCTGAACCCATTGAACTAACTAACTTCAGTCCCTTTTGCAAACAAGTGTAAATTGTAAAAACTTTTGGCGAAATAGTGTCGATAGCATCTACCACATAATCATAAGGCTGATTCAAAAGCTCATCAATCCTATCGTCTTTTAGGTACTCGCAAAGAACAGTCAGGTTGAGTTTTGGGTTGATGTCTTTTAACCTATTCTCCATCCATTTAGCCTTTTCCATGCCTACCGTAGTAGTAACAGCAGGAAGCTGACGGTTAATATTTGATAAATTAATAGTGTCTCCGTCAACTATAGTCATGGTGCCCACACCTGCACGAGCAATCATTTCGGCAGCAAAAGAACCCACACCACCTAAACCAATTACTAAGACATGCTTGGATTTTAGTACTTCCAATTTTTTATCACCCAGTAACAACGATGTTCTAGTCAACCATTCCTCATGCATATTTCTCCAAAAATTTTAGTGAAATTTGAATAAACTTTATCTTTTAATTCAGGGATGCAAATATCTAATAATTCAGCAGCTTTTTCGTAAATCGAAGAAATTTTTTTATCAGAGTCATCTGTTTCAAAAAAGACATATTCCAACGGTATTTTTTTTACCAGATCTTGTATTTTAATTTGATTTAAGAGAGCCTCCCCAAATGACAAAAAACACTGTTTGTCAATGAGTTGCAAAGCTTCATGTGAACGACCTCTAAAACCATGGAAGATCCAGGGAGTTGAATTAGCATTTTCTTTCCTTAACTGCAATAGATCTGATGTTGCTCTTACATTATGAATAATTACAGGTAAAGTATATTTTTCGGCAATTGCTAATTGTTTCTTGAAAAAGTTGATTTGCATTTCAATAGGTGTTTCAATAGCTCTGTCCAGTCCAATTTCTCCAATAGCAATAACTTTTTTCTTTTCACAAATTAAGTCTAAATTTTCAAGGACTACATTTTCATTTCCTTTTCCAATATTCCATGGGTGCAAACCTAAACTAAAGAATTCGCCTTGTGGCCAATTTCCCATAACAGGTGCATTAATCAGCTCAACATGCTCACCTACAGGTTTATGCGTATGAATATTAATGTACTCAGCCATAAAACAAATTTAAATAAAAAGTTCGTTGTTCTTGAGGGATTGTTTTAAGTTTGCAGCCCAAAATTTTTGTCAGTAAAATCTGAAATATGGAACAATTAACACTCGTTCAAATAATTGGGTATATTGCTTCAATAACAATTGCCATTTCAATGACAATGAACTCCATCGTTAAGTTCAGATGGATTAATCTTGCTGGTGCCAGTACATTTTCGGCATATGGTTTTATTTTTGGCGCCTATCCGGTGGGCATTTTAAATGGTTTTATTGTTTTAGTCGATTTATATTACTTAAGGAAAATATACTTCAAAAAAGATATTTTTGACACTCTTGAAATCCGTCACGACAATAAATACCTATTAAAGTTCCTGGATTTTTATCATGAAGATATACAAAAATACTTTCCTGGTTTTAAATACAAACCAGAAATGAACACTATCAGTTTTTTTGTTCTTAGAAATACTGCTGTTGCGGGCATCTTTTTAGCTCACGAAGAAGGTGGCCATAAACTCAAGGTTGGTCTCGATTATGCTGTACCTGAGTATCGGGATTTCAAAAGTGGTAAGTTTGTGTATGATAGTGTACTACTAACTCTAAAAAATAAAGGTATAACAACATTTGCTGCTAATGGACACACCGCAAAACATATAAAATACCTAAAGAAATGTGGATTTAAAAGGCTCGCTGAAAACACCTATACAAGAGATCTTATCTAACAAATATTTTTCTGACATAAATTGGCAACTTTCATACCTTGGTATACGTATACCAAGGTAAGTTATACCTAACCGCTGTTAGTATTTGGTTTGCTTCGCAAGCTCTCAAACCAAAACTGCCAGTCGATTGACATATACAAAGCCATTATGAAATTCCGTTTTACAATATTCCATACTGGCTTAGTATAGTTTTAGAAGATGGCATTGATGGGGTTCAGCTGATGCTGGCACCTATAAACAAAATGGGACATCGGATGTAAATTACACTCATGACTTTGTTTTACGTGCTTCTTCAATTGAAAGCAAGGCCTATGGTGAATTACTTATTGAAATTCCTTAAGCTGATGAGACTATAGAGAAAAAATAAACCATTGAATTAAATGAAGAGTGGAAAAATGTTTACCCTGTTGCAATAATCTGGAAATAGGATGCAGCAGCCAGTCCCAAATATCAATTCGTGAATGCAGTAAAGTAATTCCTTACTATAAAACCATATTTGAGCCCACATAATGGATTCAAATATTTTACTTGTCTCTTTTACAATATCCAACTGAAAATTAACTCATTTTCTTAATTACCAACCTCACTAAGCAATTCATTTACAACTTCGTATTTTATTTTTTTCCTGTCCATAATACCTAATAACTGCCGAAATTCATCCTTGTTTCGTCCCTTGTAATTAAACGATATGGAATAGACATCCTTGTCTTTGTAAAAAACGCTATCTGTTTTAAGTTTGAAATAAATATTTGCCACCTGCATAAGGTATACATAACTATGTAATTCGACACTTTCCAAATGAATTAGACCAATTTTATCAATTTGGTCACTACCAGTTAATGCTTTATAGTCACTAAGTTTACAATAGAAAGCATGTTCACTAACATCCTCATGAATAGGAATGGCCAAATCATGTTTTAATACATTATGGATGTACTTATTTGTAAGATGATATCGTAACAAGTAATCCTGATAAGGTTCAATGATAATGACAGGATAAGAAAACCCTTTAAGCTCTACACTATCAACCAGTTTACTTCGTTCAAATTCAGTCTTTAATGCTTTCAGTGCATCTCCTTCAATCATTTGGTCTTTTGGAATTACGAAAGTAATTCTTTCATAACCCTGGCTTTTTAGCGGACTATTTATCAGCAATGTAGCAAAAACCACAAACACAACTAACTTCCTCATATATGCTATTTGCTTAAAGTGATAAAAGTGAATAAAACAAATTTTATCACTATCATACTATTTAGACTGTCTTTTTAATGACTATAGCTATAGTTCAAAATAGTAATGATTCATTTATATAGATTCTATCAGCTTAATACTAAGGTCATTAGTCATTAATTGTCGAAAACAAATGACTATTGACTAATGACTTATATCTCATTTCAAGGATTTTATCCTAATAAATCGTTACAAAATTAAACCAGAGCCAACAAATTTAAACTATTAAAAACAGACTTTTTGCAACAAATTTTCTCCAATATTTTATGGTACTTTAAAACAATAACAAAACAACTTTAACTGTAATTTTTTCTAAATCCATTTCACATATGAAAAATCTTGTCTGTAGGGCAATCTGTCATGCACTGGAAACAAGCGAATACCATAACTAAAATTCCCGGCCTTGGGTGGTATAAATTTTAACTGATAAACTGCTTTTCCATCAATTTCAGAAATCAAATCCATGGGTTCAACCTTTATTATTTTGGTAGATTCATGTGGCCCACTCTTTACAACAACCATCTCAAGGCCCATTTTAACATGTGAAAGGCCATTCAAATCTAAAACAACTTCTCCCTGGTAATCGTTCCCAAGCTCAAGTTGTGATTTTAAAGCTTCGGAGAATCTCAGGGAATCAACTCTTACTTGCTCCCAGCCATGTTTTACCTTCTTTTTCCAGTCAGCAATTTCCATTGCCAAAGCAAAATCATTTTCCCTGATTTCTCTGCTTCGTTCAAACAACTTATTGTAAAAACGCTCGTAATAATCGTCAAGCATTCGTTTCATTGTAAAATGCGGTGCTATTTGAACGATGCAGTTTTTGACCATTTCAATCCATCGTTCAGGCACATCATCCTCATTACGATAATAAAACAATGGCGCAATTTCATATTCAAGCTTGTTGTAAATGGTTTCAGCATCCAATTCATCCTGATAACTTTGGTTTTCGAAAGTACGCTCCATATCCAGTGCCCAGCCTGCGTTTTCGCGATAGCCTTCGACCCACCAGCCATCCAGTACACTGAAATTCATAACACCATTCATAACTGCTTTCATTCCACTTGTGCCAGAGGCTTCAAGTGGTCGAGTAGGAGTATTCAACCAAATATCAACTCCTTGTACTAGCTTTTTAGCCAGTTCAATGTCGTAATCTTCTACAAAAACAATTTTTCCAATAAACTCTGGCTGTTTTGAAATTTCAACAATTTGCTTAATGATTCCTTGCCCCATTCCGTCATTTGGATGCGCTTTCCCTGCAAATACAAACCGAATTGGTCGTTCAGGATGATTAATCAGGCTTTTCAGTCGTTCAAGATCCCTGAACAATAAGTTTCCTCTTTTGTAAGTGGCAAATCTTCTGGCAAAACCTATTGTCAAACAATTTTCACACAACGAATCGTTAATTGATGAAAGATCTTTTGCACTTCGGTACATTGAAATGGCCTTTTGAGTTAAATATTTCCTTAGAAAATCAAAAAGCTTCAACCTCTCATTGTTGCGATACTCCCAAATCAACTTATTATCAACATGGTAGATATTTTTCCATGTTGCTTCAGATGATTGATCATCAAGAAAATTTTCTCCCAGCGTCTGTTTGTAAAGCTTTAACCAGCTCTCGGATGCCCAACTGGATAAATGAACTCCATTTGTCACATAGCCAATATGAGATTCTTCAGGAAAATAGCCGTCCCAAAGCTTGTTGAACATGTCTTTTGTTACTTCTCCATGCAACATACTAACACCATTAATCTCTTGTGAAAGATTTGCTGCTAAAAAGCTCATCGAAAAATGTTCCTCTTTCCTTCCAGGACGACTTCGTCCAAGATCCATGAACTCATCCCAGCTAATTTTCAATCTTTCAGGATAATGCCCTAAATAAGACATTACCATATCTTCACTAAATGCATCATGCCCGGCAGGAACAGGTGTGTGTGTTGTGAATAAACTTGAAGATCGAACAATTTCCATCGATTCAGAGAATTTTAGCTTCTCTTTTTTCATTAACGTATTGATTCTTTCAATACCTGCAAAAGCAGCATGCCCTTCGTTTAAATGATAAATATCTTTCTGAATACCAAGTCTTTCAAGTGCCCTTATTCCACCTATTCCCAAGATAATTTCCTGCTGTAAACGATAATTGTGATCGCCTCCATACAAATGACCTGTTAATCCTCTGTCATCAACTGTATTATCAGGTCTGTCTGTATCCAGCAAGTATAAATCAACTCGGCCAACATCCACTTTCCATATCTGTATTTTTACAACTCTACCTGGAAAAGCAATTTCAACATGAACAGGTTTTCCTGAAGCATCTTTTAGTAATGTTGCAGATGAAGTATTTGGATTCTGTTCTAGGTAATTTACCTGTTGCTCTCCCTGAACAGAAAGACTTTGCCCAAAATACCCGTATTTGTAATAAATACCAACTCCTACCATGTCGGAATTTGAATCTGAAGCTTGTTTCAAATAATCCCCTGCTAAAATTCCTAATCCTCCAGAGTATATTTTTAGATTGTTGCTAATTCCAAACTCCATACTGAAATAGGCTATTCCTTTACCTTCATCAGTATGCTTCTGGCTCATATAAGCTTTGAACTTGCTTACAACTTTATTGTAATATTCAATAAATGTTTGATTGCTTTCTAATTCAACAAACCTCTCGTAAGAAACCTGATTGAGTAATGCAATTGGGTCAGCATCAGTCTTTTCCCATGCTTCTTCATCAATATATTTAAAAAGCTCAATGGCTTCGGTATTCCATGACCACCAAAGGTTTTTTGAAAGTTCCTCAAGTTCAGGAAATGCATCTGAGGTATTCGCTTTTACCTCCATGTTTCTCCAAATGGGCTTGTTACTTTTGTAAGTAACAATTGAAAGAGGCGTTTCAGTTGGAACTGGTCTGTATAATTCTTCTCTGTATTGTTTGCTTCTTTCCAAAGCAATATCATAAGCTGTGTAATAATTTTCAATAAAGTTTTTCCACAGTGCAACTCTTGAAATTTTGTAAGAATTTTGCCTGGCTGCCTCAAACTCCTCTTCAGTCTTTCGAAGACAGTTTACAATTGAATCGCAAATTTCACCTGCTACCTGACTATAGTTATCATCATTCCTATCAATCACTTTTACGCAAGTGCAATTATTATCCTTTTCATTGAAAATCCATCTGCCAAATCCTGCTAAAGTAGTGGTGATGGTTGGAACATAGAAAGCAAGACTTTCAAGAGGTGTGTATCCCCATGGTTCATAGTAGGATGGGAACACAGTCATATCCATACCAATCAGTAAATCCCAGTAATTTAATCCAAAAATACCATCATTACCATGAAGATAAACTGGAACAAAAATGACTTTAATTTTATCTGATTGTTTATTTGTTAATTTGTTTTGAGCAAGTTTTTGAAGGATTGGATCATAATCTGCATCATGCAAATAATGAGTCAACACATTATTTGTGCATTCCTCTGTATAAGTACCTGTATCGAGGCTCTTCAATAAATCTTTTCGTGGACCGTAGTTGTTTGCAGGGACCATGAAAAAAGCAACTATCTCATTCTCATTTTCCTCTTCATGATTTGCCATGGCAAGGGCATCAATAAAAACATCCAACCCTTTATTTCTAAACTCATACCTGCCACTGGTAACAATAAATTTTGCATTTTCCTGCAATTTATACCCAAACAAAGCTTCAGAAATCTGCCTTAGTCTTACTTTGGCAGCTACTCTTTTTTTAGCAAAACTCTCCTGAATTGGCACAAAATCATCTTCAAATCCATTGGGGGTAACAACATCGACCTCTCTTTCAAGCAACTGTTTGCACTCTTCTGCTGTAATTTCACTTACCGTAGTAAAAGAATCAGCATAAGTAGCCGCTAGTTTTTCTAATGAATGTTTTGAAACCACATTAAACTCTTTCGATTTTTGATCGCCATCAAAAGAGTGCAGGTTTTTATACAACTGTAAACCATTTCCAGAGATAGATCTTCCCACAGTTGTGGCATGTGTGGTAAAAACAGTTGAAATATGGGGTGCTTTATGTTTTAGATACAACACACCACTTCCAGTCATCCATTCATGAAAATGTGCAAGAGCTGTATGTTTAACAGACAAGTAAAAATTAGAAAAACTTTCAATGAGCTTTCCGGCAGCATAACCAAAAATTGCAGGTTCAATGTAATCCCATTGTCCCGAAAGTGAATCCAACTTGTAGGTTTCCCAGAATTCACTAAAAATCTCATTCTTTATAGAAATGAATGGGGTAAAATCGATTAAAAGGGCAATTGGTTTTCCAGGTATCTTCCATCGACCGGCTCTTACCTTAAGCCCTTCTTTTGCAGCTATGCTTCTCCAGTTTCCGAATAATCCGGAATCTTCTTCAAACTCTCTGTTAGCTCTAATGTTTCCACTATCCCTCCATAGGTCTGGCCCAATCATAATTAGCTTATCGCCATAGTTTTCCTTTAGTGTAACTGCTTTTGTAGAAACAACTGTATGGATTCCTCCTACTTTGTTACAAACCTCCCAACTAGTCTCAAATATATAATCTGGTTTTAGCATATCATTTTTGATTTGGTCAATAAATGTAAGTTTGATTCTTAAATAACAAGCTGCAACAAGCAAAAATAAAATAGTTTTCCTTAAATAAAAGAGTCTTGAGCAAAATGTCGCCTAAATTTAACGATTTATTAAATAGTATGTAGCTTTGTTTACTGTTTTTTTTATTGTCTGGTTTAACCTTTCGGCTGTAATTGATATCCAGATAATATCACAATATTAAGAATTAACTATCATAGTAAAAAATACAACTTCTCACTAAAAAACTACACAATAAGCTATTAAAAGTACTTACAACATTACAAGCTAATCGCCTTTCAGATTCTGTGGATGTATTATTTTAGCATCAATAGTTAATCTTGGCCTGAAGAAAACAATTTTTCTTTTTCAACTTTTTCAACAGCCATATCGTTCTTTAGTTTTTTGGAAATAACACTGTATGGAGAAGTAATTACCTCAGTACTATCAGAAATTCCTTCAGTAATTTCAATATAATTATCGTCCTGAATTCCAGTCTTTACTTTTTGCATTAAAGCTTTCCCTTTTTCCAAAATAAAAACAACCTCCATTGGCTCAGCCTCCTTTTCCTTTAGCTTATCTTTCTTCACATTTTCTTCCTCATTAATTTCTTCTTCATTTTGCATTCCATCCTTTTTGACCTTTGCCACTCCTGTTGAATCTGTTCTGGTAGTAATTGCCTGAATAGGTACAGAAAGCACATTGTATTTAGTATTTGTCTGAATATCAGCAGTTGCCGACATTCCAGGTCTGAACGGATAATAATGCGGTTTATCCTTAGGTATCAACTCGGCATAAGAATCTTTTAAAATCAATACTTTTACCTCAAAATTGGTTACTTCATCAGTACCAGCTCCTGAAACTGATGCTGAATTAGCAATCTCAGTAACAATTCCTTTAAACTTTTTGCCCAAATAGGCATCCACTTCTATAATCGCAGTGTCGTGGTACTCTACCCTAACAATATCATTTTCATTTACATCAACCTGAACCTCCATTTTATTCAGATCTGCAATACGCATTAATTCTGTACCTGACATTTGAATAGTTCCAAGCACACGCTCACCAACTTCAACATTTAACCTGGAAATAGTTCCTGACATGGGAGCGTAAATTGACGTTTTAGCAAGATTTTCCCTGGCTTCTCGAAGTGAAGCCTCTGAGCTCATTACTGTAAATTTTGAGGAATTTACACTTTCTCTGGCAGCCTGAACATCAGCTTTAGCAACCTCGTAATTCGATCGTGCTGTTTCATACTCAGCATCAGAGATTGCTTTATCTTCCCAAAGTTTTTTGTTTCGGTTAAATGAAAGTTCTGCGTTTTTAAATTGTGCTTCGGTTTGCGCCAAACGTGCTTTTGAATTAGCAAGGTTTGCCCTGGCGCCATTTAGGCTCGCATCCATTCTATCAATCCCTGCGAGATAAATTTCAGGGTTAATTTTCACCAACAAATCTCCTGCTTTAACCTGCTGACCTTCAACCACATTTAATTGAACTATTTCACCTGAGACCTCTGAGCTAATAATGATTTCTGTTTCTGGTTGAATTTTACCGTTTGAAGTAATCATTTCCACAATGGTTCGTTTCTCGGCCATTTCAGTACTTACTTGTACGGCTTTTACTTTCCCAAACCATCCTGCCTTTTTACCAACAATTGCAAAAACGATTAAAATACCAACTGTAATAAGTAAATATTTAAGGAGTTTACTACTTTTCATGAGGTTCAGTTTTTAGTTTATGTACGAGGCGAAATCAGCAAGCTAAATTAATTTTTTTCTTAAGATTTTCAAATTACAAGAATAAAGTTTGTTAATTCTCCTGTTCATAATACATCTGGTAGAAGTGCAAACCGGTTGAAGCATCAAAACCTTTTATTATTCTACTCCTGTCGCCATGAATGTAAATATGAAAGTTTTTATCCAGTTTTAATACACTCTTAAACTGCGCTCTGCTCTTTTTAACTGCTGTTGGCGAAATTCCAAACTGGTCTTTTATTTCCAAATCATTTTCCTCAGCAATTCTATCTTTGTACTCATTAAAAGCATTGATAACCTCATCATTCTCAATCACTTTCTCCTCAAAATGGTGCAAGTCAAAATCCTCATTCTGACCAAAATAGGCGGCTGATTTATTGAGCATATCTATCTGATCGGCTCTTTCAATGCCATTTTTATCATTAAAAACATCCTTTACAAAACCTTTGCAAATTTGAATGTAGTTTTTGGTCTGATAAAAATCATCTTTTCTTAGTTCGAGTTGAAGAAAATCATCTTTCCAGTAGCCGGCTTCTTTTGAACGACCAGCAACATCTACCATGCATATTTTATAGCCAGCGTCCTTTTCTGTATTAAAAATTAAACAGCCTTTGTCTAACTTATTGATGTTGATGCCAGTATCATGCGACATTTCAATATCACTATCTTTTGACCAAACTTTCAAAAATGGTGTTTTATTTTCTGATTTAAATAATCCTATAGCTTCTACGACCTCATCATCAACCACACAGTTTGTGAAATAGGCCACATAAAGTTCCCCTTCTTTTATATTCGGATGATAAGATTGTTCGAATAAATGATTTGCAATTTTCTTTGATTCTCCATGAAGTTCTTCCTCATTTTCAAAAATAGAAGATGCAAACTTAAAAACGACATTATTCTCCACACCATCTTCTGCAACAAACTGATAATAAACAGGATCTTTGAAGCTGGAGAAAAAATAGGTTTTTAGTATTTCTTGCAAATCTTCATCAGGTTCAATTGTTTTATCAGAGATGATTAATTCACCACCTTCATGTTTATTTCCAACTTTATGTGCAGCTAATTTTTCAAGCACTGCATCTGCAAAATACATCATGTTTTTAAGTATTTTATGAGTACTTAAAAGTACTTATTAGTATTTATAAGTTTTATGGAAGAACTAATTCAACTCAAGACACTTGTAAATATTCAAGGCACTTGTAAGCACTTCTTCATTAAAGTTTTATTTCTTCAAAGTTTTGACCGAAAACTCCCATTACTTTTGCAACTGAAATAAAAGCCATCGCATCAGTTTCTTTTGCAATACGGAGTATTTTCTGCTTGTCATCTTTACGGGCAATTACCATCACCACGTCAATATCTTTTTTACTATACCAGCCAAAGCCTTTAAGACAGGTAACACCACGCTTTACCTCGTTGCTTATTCTTTCCGAAATAATCTGGCTCAGGTTTGAGTAAATCATTATTTGAAATGATTGCCTGTTTCCATTTAACCAAAGGTCAACAGTGTAGGCTCCAACAGCCATTACCACGTAACCGTAAACAATTTTTTCAATAGAATGAAAAACAAACCAGCTGGCTGCTATAATCACCACATCAAAATAAACGAAAACCCGACCGGGGCTAATATTTCGATATTTATTGATAATCAGTGCAATAATATCTGTCCCACCTGAATTCCCTCCATGTGAAAAAGCTATTCCAACACCTACACCACTTAAACCGCCTCCTATTAAAGTTGCCATGAATTGATCGCTTACAAATGGTTCTTTGATAACTCTTTGCAGTACAACAAAAAAAATGGAGCTGATTACTATTCCATAAATTGTGTTTATACCAAACCTTGCTCCCAACAGCTTAAGAGCAATTAACACAAGGACAATATTTATTGCCAGAGTTGTATAACCAACAGGAAGCCCCGTTACATAAAAAACCAAAGCTCCTAAACCTGCTAATCCTCCGCCTGTTATTTCTGAAGGAATAATAAATGCTGTCCAGCCAAAAGCAAAAATTAATAATCCAATAGTTATGTAAACATAAGATTCAACAAAGGAAATAAATTTACTTTTTGTTAAGCTCATTCTTAGATGTTTAATGATGAATAATAAACAATCAATTCTGGAACATCAGATGTAACCGTAAGTGTTACAAATCTGCAAAATTAAGGAAAGATAGCAAATTGTTTGCTGTGATTGTAAAATATTTACGAAGTAATGATAAAAGGACAAAAGCAGCCCTCCGAAAAGAAGCTGCTTGTGTCATTAACCCAATTATTAACCTAAACCTTTTATGAAAAAATGTATTTCAAAATTACATCCCATTTGTGTTAAATGACATGAATTTTGTTTAACCTATGTTAAATTACAAAAAATATGGAAGAAATGCAAATTCTTTTTGGCTAACTGGCTGTTTGTTTTATCCCAAATACAACAAAAAATAATTGAACCTTTTAAATTTGAAGTGTACAGTTATTTTAATTGATAATAAAATGATAAGTCGATTTTTTGGTAACGAGTTTTCTTCTGGATGTTCTTTTGCATTTTAGGGCTTAAAGACCGAAGTCGGAAGTCGAAAGAAAGAATTCCTTTTGATTTGAAATCTTTATTGCTTCTGTCTTCCGTCTTCGTGCTTCGAGCTAAGTCATTTTGTTGAGTCAATACAAGTCTTGTGTTAAACCATTGTAGATTCATTTAAAACAATACTGTTACTTATGTTATTAAAGAAAATAAAAGGAATTATTGAAGGTAATTTATTAATAGTAAGTCTGTTATTCATATTTTCAGGATTTCTGATAATGAGTTTTAATACAACAAAAAATAATGGTGGAGAGACTTTTCATCAATTAACTATTGCTCCAATTTTATTATTTATAGGTTATAGTTTGATTATCTTTGCAATAATGAAACCTAAAAAAAGATCAAATTTGTAGCTTTAGGAAAAATTGATGTTTTGAAAGTCAGACAGTTTTTAGATGTTTAAATCAAAGAAAGTAAAAGTCACTCAAAAAACCGATGAGCAATTAATTTACTCCATTTCAGATGGATGTAGCGATTCGTTTAATGAACTCTATGGTAGATATCATAAGCGCTTGCTCTATTATTTCTACAGGATGTTGTGGAACGATAAAGATTTGGCTCAGGATTTTATGCAGGAAATTTTTTATAAAATCATTGATAAACCCCATTTGATAAATCCTGAAAGGAAATTCTCAACCTGGGTATTTAGTGTTGCGCACAATATGTGCAAAAATGAGTATCGAAGTAAAGAAGTACGTAAAATTATTGTAACCATTGAGAATCCGGATAATTTCAGTGAGCATAAAAATGAAAAAACGAATCATGAGCAGTTAGTGAATGAGGTTTTTAAGGAACTGGAGTCGTTTGATGAAAGCCATAAGACTGCTTTTTTAATGAAATACCGTGAAGGGTTTAATATTGATGAAATAAGCGAGATTATGGAACTGCCTAAGGGAACTGTCAAATCAAGATTGTTCTACACCAGAAAAAAACTTCAGGAGATTTTAAGTGTAAAATTTGCTGAAATTATTGAGAACTTATTTTAAACGTTGCAATTATGTCAAAATCAAACAATAAGCTAAGCGAATTAGTAAAAAAAGATGAACTTCCCTTTGAAGTAGATACATCAATTCAAGAAAGGTTGAATTATCATTTGCAGTTAAAAATGGCTTCAGCAAAAGTTAAACAGAATTCAATTTTCCCATTTTTCGGGGGACTGCTTACCACAAAACTTTTGGGTTTTAAAGTTAGCCTGCTTGCCATCGCAATGTTTACCTACATTGGATACAACGAAATGAATAAACCAAATTTATCATTTCCAATTTCCGACTCGGTAAATATTTCTAAATCAATCGATTCAACCAACTCTTTATTAGTTGATGATTCGCTAATTGTTCACTAATTACTAAATAAATCATACTTGTCAGGTTTTCCATTCAAAGAAATCGCACAACCAATTAATTTTCAGCTTTTACCACACAAGCCTAACAAGTTTACGACTCATATCTACATTATTGAGTAATACCTTTCGAAAACTTTCATTAAATCAGCACTCAAAGTTGGCGAATACTTTTTTGTGATTTCAACAGTTTCCTGCAAAATATATAAATCAAGTCTTACTTCACTAACAACAGCATCTGCACCTTTCTCTGCTTTTAACTTTTTAAAATAATCAATGTTTTGCGATAGTCTTGCACTAATATCTGAAGCAAGTAGATCTGCCTTTTTATTTGCCCCTGCCTGATAGTAGGCTTCTACTAATTCAGGAGAGAAAAATGAATATGGGACTCTATCAGCAGGAAATAGGTTCTGGCAGCTATCGAGAATTTCAATAGCCTTCGCGTTTTCGCCAGTTGCGGCCAAAGATTTAGCCAATTTGGCAAAATTTTCTCTAAACCGAAACTGGGTTATCATTTGAATATTCTGGTAGTCCAGGTACACCTCTGAATTGTTTAGGTTACCCCACTGAAATTTATTCTTAAACAAATTATATCGGTATACAGCCTGATTATGAGCAAGTTGCTCAGGAAGTTTATTTTTAAAAGGCATCAGTCTATACAAAATACCTTCGCGATGCAAATACTCCGATAATCCAAGTTTTTCGACCTGCGAAGGATTATAAAAATAGATAGGTCGCTCCCAATGGTTTTTGGCAATTATATCTAAAATCAGAAATTCGCCCCGGTATAAATAATTACCTTTTAACTCAAAATTGATGTCTGAAGGTGTTTCTTTTTCATTCAAAGAGCAATACTCACAACTCTTAATGAAGTTTTCTTTGTTTACCGCAAATGTCAGCTTATTTCCAGGAATAAAACTAATGAGCGAGTTGTCATTAGACTGTAGCTTAGTTCTTTCATCTTTACTGGCAACAAACTGAATTACTTCATTTAAGTCAATAGTGCTATCAATTTTATTAACAATAGGAAAATAATTATTGTTTTTCATCAATAACTGACTGCCTTTCAGCGAAATATCGAATCCTTTTCTTTTACCATAATCATTGTTTAATTGATTTCCATACCAATCAATGGCAATAAATGGCTGTAGTATTTGCCTTACATCGGTTCTAAAACCTTCCACCTCCTGAATATACCAAACAGGATAAGTATCGTTATCCGCAGTAGTAAATAAAATGGCATTTTCCTCACAGGATTCCAGCATGTTTTTAGCATAGTCTCTTGCTGTGTAACGATTTGAGCGATTGTGATCGTCAAAATTTTCATACAGCATATTAACCGGGACAACTATTGCTAAAGCACTCAACAACAACACACTATAAGCTTTATTAGTTCTCAATTTTCTTAGATTATCAATAATCGCAATACATCCTAATCCAATCCAGATTGAAAAGGCAAAATAAGAACCTACATAGGCATAATCACGTTCTCTGGGAGTTATTGGAATTTCATTCAGGTACACAACAATTGCAATTCCGGTAAATACAAAAAGCAGAAGATTGACGAGAAAGTTTTTTGAATCTTTCCGGTATTGATAAAACAATCCAATTAACCCGAGCAACAGCGGAAGAGCATAATAAACATTCCTTGATTTTGCTAAATTTTCAGTTGTTGTTCTTAAATCGCTGGAACCTACCATTATTTTATCAACTATTGGAATACCACTAATCCAGTTTCCATTTAAATAACCACCTCTTCCTTGCGTATCATTTTGTTTACCAACAAAATTCCACATAAAATACCTTAAATACATATGCCCCAATTGATACCTGAAAAAGAACTCAAGATTATCCAAAAATGTGGGAACAGTAATAGTTTCAACTGTACCATCTCTTTTTGTCACTTTTACTTTTCGTCCCTTAATGTTTGTCCAGTTCTTATAGGCTTCAACATGGTCGGGGTCAGTGCTAGCCATTCTTGGAAAGAGTGTAAGCGTTTTATTATCAAATACATACTCGGGATTCAGTTCGTCTTCGTAATATTTGTTATCGTACAATTTGTAGGTATACCTGTCTTTTGCACCCACAATTGGCGAGTTAAAATTATTTCCGTAAAACAACGGGCGCTTTGGATACTGCTCTCGATTAAGGTAGTTAACCAACTCGAAAACATTTTCAACATTATACATGTCAACAAACGGATTTGAATTAGAGCGAATAACCAACAATGTGAAAGATGAATATCCGATTAGCCAAAAGGAAAAGCATACAACGGCTATGTTTATCCACTTTTTTTTATGATTTATCGTTTTTTTGTAAAGATAGTAGAGCAAAATACCAAGTGCAAAAACAAAAGTTAATGCCCCGGAATAGACCGGAAGGCCAAAACTATTCACAAAAAGCAAATCGGAATGTGCTGCAAATGAGACTACTCCAGGAATAATACCAAAAATCATGACAACAACAATGACAAAGCCTGCAAGAATTGTAAGGATTGTCCCTTTAGATGTGGTTTTGTAGTTTTTATGATAAAAAATTAATGCCATTGCAGGCAATGCCAAAACATTTAATAAATGGATACCTACAGACAGACCCAGCAGATAAAAAATCAAAATAATCCAACGAGTACTTTTCCATCCCTTTTCAGCCTGTTCCCATTTTGTAATTGCCCAAAACACAATAGCGGAAAACAAGGAAGAGGTTGCATATACTTCACCTTCAACTGCCGAAAACCATGCACTATCAGAAAAAGCGTAAGCCAGTGCTCCAATAATTGCACTTCCGTAAACCAAAATTACTTTGGATTGTCCAGAATATTCCTTTTTTGAATTGTCGATTAGTTTTTCAGCAAACCAACAGATAATCCAGAACAGGAACATTATAGTTAATGCACTTGCAGTTGCCGAAAGCAGGTTAATCATGTAAGCAACATTTTCCGGACTGCTTGCAAACATAGAGAACAACCTCCCTAAAAGTATAAAAGTAGGAGCACCAGGAGCATGTGCAATTTCAAGCTTATTAGCACAAGTGATAAATTCGCTGCAATCCCAAAAGCTGGTGGTAGGCTCTAAAGTTAAAACATAAGCTATCAATGAAATAATGAATAGCAATATCCCAAAATATGTCTTGATATTTTTATGCATAGTGTTCTTTTTTGCATACAGTACACTAATTATTAAAAAGGTTCATCTTAACTAAAATATTACATCTTTCACATAAAAAAATTTAACCATCAAATCAAAAAATATACCTTTACATCGTAATCACTTTTTCGCTTATCTCAGAAACTAAAAAAAACAACTGCGACATGTTTTGGCGTAGTAAAATTCTAATTTTGGGAACTACTATAATGTTCTATTAATTAAATATTTAATCTTAAAAATTACCTAATGAAGAATCAATGTCGTTTCCTTAAGCTATAATGGCTTATAATTCATATGATATAGCTTCTTTGGTCGTTTTTTTCTTTCAACTTTTCTTCCTGGTCGGATTATTTCTCTGGTTTTACTTACTATATCATCAAACGCACCTATAGC
>JBNKRJ010000137.1:0-117691 GCA_050296515.1 Bacteroidales bacterium
CAAAGGAGTGCCAGAGTGCATCAGAAAAAGAGACAAAGCTGCCAATGACTTGTTTTCAAAGGCTGTCTCTAAAATTAGACAGCCAATAGAGTCATTGTTCAATTGGCTTATTCAAAAAACAGATATTCAAAGAGCCTCTAAGGTCCGTTCAACAAAAGGACTTATTGTTCATGTATTTGGCAGGATTGCTGCCGCTTTTATTAGTCTTATTTTTAACTATTAATTCGCATTATTACTTAAAACTTTGTAATGAAGTCAAAAAGAGTATTGTTACTAATAAGCAGTCGTTTGTTTTAAACATATATTTGGATGCGGAGGAAATTGATTTATTAAGTTGTTTTCTTACATCTTACTTTGAAGATTTAATTTCAGAAACCAATATTTGGAATACGTTTGTAAATATCCATAAAAGGCAATATAATAAATATTTACCTTTTTATGAGATGGATGAGTACTACCCGGATGAAATTAACTTACAGGATGTAGTATTTTTGATCTGGTACTTTTTAAATACGATGCAAAACGAAAAGTTTATTGGTCCGGTTAACGATTTTATTTTTGAAATAGCTGAAAAGGTGATGGATGTTTTTGAAGATGCCTGGGAATTTGCTCCGGAAAACGAACATTTAAAAACGTATTATTTTATTGATACAAAAGAAACAGACTTTTACTTGGCCAGGAACCTGGTTGATGGTATTTTATTTAAAACTTATTTGTTTTATCCTGACACTTTACTTGATTTAAGGGATTCAGAAAGGGAACTAGTGGAAGAAACGGAAAGGGAAGAACATCTGCTGAATTTTTTGAATGAAAACAGGGATCAGTTAATGCATAAAACTCATACCAGGTTGCTGGGATTGAAAGGTAAAGAATGGGTGGCAGAAATTCTGGGGAATAATCACCCGCTCCACAATGATTATTTAAACATGTCTCAGAAAATAAGGGGTTATTTTTTATATAAGGGACAGGATACCGATAATGTTTTTCTTGAACACATTGCGTCAAGTAAGAGATTTAATTTAACGAAGAAGTCTTTTGATCATAGTGATAGCCTTACTGAAATTGATACTATCCTGTTTATGGGGATTGTTAAATGGAGAAATGAATGGTGGTTTTCCGGGATTTTTTTCCAATCTGACTTTAACCCGGATTTGATTTTGGATGAAAAGAATTCAATGAAAAGCAGGATGGAGGTAAATTTTATTGATCATCAGGAAAATGATCTGCAAGAGATGTTGGACAATCAACTGAAAGCGTTTAAGGAGTTTAATAATGGTTCGCAGATTGCTTTTATGGAATCGGATGAAATAGACTCATTTGTAAAAGGTTATGTGGAATACTCTAATGCGTATTTAAACCTGTCTGAAAAGGAAAAAGAAGAAGCAAAACAACGAGCCAGGGAGGATGGCTTTTTTGGGAAAGAAAAAGAAGCAAAGGATTTTACAAAAGTATCGGAAAGTGCGCTGGTCTTTTTTAATCCTAAAAGTGGTGTTGAAATTGGCCTGGCAGTAAATAGTGCTTTCCCTTCAACTGATAATCTTTTCTTTAATGAAGAAGAAAGCGAAGATCATCTATTACGGTTATTTATGAATGAAGAATTATCTGCAGAGCTGGCTATGTATTGCATTGAAAATTATGGACAGGATTTGCCATTTTTAAAGAGTGGTGAAGGAAATCTTTACATAGAAAATATTGATTTCCTGCTTCGATTTTGGAAAGTTGGTAATTATTATTCTAAACCATCCATTACATTTACGGGCAAAAAGGAATAAAAGAACTGTATTTGCTGCTAAGCCACCTAGTCAAACTTATATCTGAAAAATTCCAAAATAAAATACCGCACATCATCCACCCGATTGCAAATCGGGGATTATGGATGAAATGCCTCGTATTTTGTTACCATTTGTACACAAAAATACATTGATGTGCAAAACGAATTGGAAAAAGCCTTTAATGAATTAAGAAATGAATTAGCATTAGAAAAGTTTAACACCCCATATAAAAAGTTAATCAAAGAAAAGAGCAGGGCAATTAATAAGGCAATACCTAAAAGAATTTCTGAAGCACAACCAAGAAGAGTCAGGAATTGATTGCATTAAAAATACAGCCTAATCATCTGAATATAAAAGTAAAGCTCTGGAATTATTAGTAAAGAAATAAATACCATCGCATAATAGCGAATGTGTTCTACTAATTTATTTGTAGGAAGAATATACTTTGAAAGCATAAATAGCAGATAGTAAAATAATCCTGCAAACATAGGAAAGTAATATGCGATGGATTGTCCTTCTCCGAAATACATTGAGAATGTGAGATTACCTCCTAATAGTTTTACAATCACCAAGTTGATAAGAAAAAAGATGAGCTGAAGTAGTAGACTGGCAATAAAAAATTCGGCACCTGTTTTTTTTACTTTTCCGCTTTTGTCTGGTGAATGGATAAAAATAAGCACGTAAAATGGAAGGAAGGCATGTAATAATAATCTTGGCCAGAAATTCAAAGGAAGTTGAGGAGATTCAATACGACCAAAAAAAGTAAACATTGAAGGGATGTTGACAATTAGTAAAACCAATGAAGAAATTGCCAGAAGAGGGAAGAAGATAAATCCCATAACATTTCCTTCCATTCCCTTAAAGTAAACTTTTAGTGTGAGAATTGTTACCAGCCATCCTGCAACAGATGAAATATAGAATTTGGGCTGCCAGGCTTCCCAAACATCTAACTTCTCAGGTAATAGCATGCCAATAAAATAAGTGGATAATAGTACAACAATGGCAAACGCCAGGCTATAAATTGCGTAAGGGATTATCTTTAACTTTTGGGTATTGGTTCCTTTGCTTTCAAAATACAAGGATTGATTGTTACTTGCGAAAAAGAAAAAGAATAACAAGCAATACGGGTTTAAAATCAGATTTATAAAAGCTATTAACATACAATGTAACTTGATATAATTAAGATTGGCAAAACTACGTTAAATTTTTAACACTTGTTAAGTGTTTATTGTATAGAGGAGTAGGAGGTTTTAACGTGAACCGAACAATTAATAAGCAAAGATTGTTTTTAACATATCTAAACGTAAGTTAAAGATTATTAATTATTTGTCAAGAATTGTAAGTAAGTGTAAATTCGTCGGAAAAATTAATCTAAGCATGAAAAAAACCGAATATAAAATCTTTCCCGAAAATGGAATCCTTATAGAATACCTTGGTGGTCATATTTCCTGGTCAGACTATTTTGAATTGAAAAAACAAGAACTTTCAGATCCTGATTATAATCCCAGTTATAATGTTATTACAGACATGAGGAGTATAAAAGTATATAGCGAAGATTTGGATGGGATTGACAATTACATTCAATTTATAAAAGAGAACAACCAAATTGTTGGTAACCGGAAAACTGCCATGCTAACTGATGATTCGAAACACGTTGTTCATTCTGAGGTATTAAAACATATGCTGAGTTACTTTCCTATGGAATTAAGAACAGTGAGTACTTATTATGCAGCTTTTGAATGGACTGAGCTAAATTTTGACACAAGAATTCAGTTAGTCAAACACCTTGAAGAGTTAAGGGCACACAAATTCACCTGTTGTGATGAATGTATGGCTGATTAGAGTTATTGAAAGTTAAACTCATAAATTAAAAAGATACATTTCTTCAATTAAACATTCCTTGCTTATCCAATTATTTTTGAAAACCTGGATTAAGTGAGTAAAGATCGGTGCAAATCAACCTGTTTAAATCAGTTTTAAGTTGCTTTTTGCATCATAATTTACACACCTGCACCAGAATTACAACTTCTTAAGAAAATTTTATATTAATTGATGCATCATTACTTAGTCACTGATCGTATTTTAGCTGAACTTTGTTCCGAAATTATTATCTAATGTTTAATCCGGAAAAAATAGAAAATGTATAGAATCGAAAGTCTAAAGGATAAAAGTTTTGAAACACTGTTTGAATCATTTAAAGAAGCATTTGCTGATTACGAAATGCAATTAAATATGCCAAAGACAACAACCTCAATTTCAAAGAATGCAGTACAGAAAATTCTACAAATAACTCAAAAATGTGGAGTTTGGTTCAAAATTCTGGTCAATTTGGTGGTGGAAGTATTACCATGCCTGTTATTGCTCACAAGGGTAAAGTTGCGTTTAATATAAAAAATCTTGGCGAATATATGTCAAAATTCAATGGTGAGAATAGTCCCAAAAGCTTGACCACAACTACAAATGTTTCAAATGAAAGTGTACCAAACGATGAACTAAAAGAAATACTCAAAGCGCATAACAAGTACAGGGCAGAAATTAACATGCCTCCACTAAAGTGGAGTGATGATTTAGCGGAATATGCAAAGGAATGGGGAGAACATCTTGCCCAAACCGGGTGTAACCTTGAGCATCGTCCATTTACCGGAAAATGGAAACAGCAATACGGCGAAAATATATACTGGACTTCACGCTCAGATATTAGCCCGACAGAAGCTGTTGAAAGTTGGGCAGAGGAAAAGCCGGATTATGACGGTGGTGTAATGAATAACAAAAATTTTGCAGCCGGGCATTATACCCAGATGATATGGGGAAAGACTACGCATGTTGGTTGTGCTACAGTAATGTAAAAACGGATCACTTATCGTTGTTTGCAATTACAATCCTCCCGGAAATTACATGGGAAGAAATCCTTTGGAGAAATAACAGATATTGATGCCGAAAACTTTAAGGGAGAAGGATATTTTCTTCCCCTTTTTAAATCATAAACTTACAAGATTCTTTAGCTGATGAAATTTATTAGGATAGTCTTTCTTTAAAATCCTCATATTCAAACTGCCTAACAATCTTTAGTTCATTCTGTTCTGTCCAAATGGCAATGGATGGATGTTGTACCCCGTTAAACATGGTGGTTTTAACCATGGTATAGTGTATCATATCTTTAAAGATAACCTTTTCTCCAACCTTCAATTCTTTTCCAAAATCGTAGACTTCCATGTAATCGCCAGCCAGGCAACTAATACCTCCCAGCCGGTATAAATGCTTGCTGCTATTTTCAGGTTCTTTTGCCCCAACAATTTTTGGTCGGTATGGCATTTCAAGAGTGTCAGGCATATGCGCAGTAAAAGATACGTCTAAAATGGCAGTTTTTACCCCACGACTGTTAACAACATCTAAAACTGTTGATATTAAAACGCCTGTATCCCAGGCAAATGCACTTCCTGGTTCTAAGATGAGGTGTATATTGTGTTTCTTTCTAAAATCAGACAAGATTTTTATTAAATGATCCACATCATAGCCTTCACGGGTCATCAAATGGCCACCCCCCATGTTGATCCACTTCAATTGGTGAAAATATTTTCCAAACCGTTTTTCAACGGCTTCCAGTACTTTTTCCAGGCTATACGAAGTTGACTCGCACAAAACATGAAAATGCAGTCCTTCAATTCCTTCAGGAAGTTTTTCGGGCATAAATTCAGATAAAACTCCCAGGCGCGATAGTGGAGAGGACGGATTGTAAAGGTCTGTTTCCACATCACTTTGTTCAGGGTTCACTCTGAGGCCGCATGATATTTTATGTGAAGCTTTTGTGGCTTTTTCATAAAACAAGTTGAATTGAGCCAACGAGTTAAAAACAATATGACTGCTATAATTCATCAGTTCTTCAAATTCATTTGCCTGATAAGCCGGAGCATAGCAATGTGCCCTGGTTTTCATTTCCTCATAACAAAGACGGGCTTCGTACAATGAACTGGCTGTTGCTCCGCTAACATATTGTCTTACAAGAGGAAAAGTGCTCCACATGGCAAATCCTTTAAAAGCCAGGATAATTTCAACACCTGCCTTTTCGCTTACATGTTTAATTAATTCAAGGTTCTTCCGTAACAGCTTTTCATCTAAAACAAAAGAAGGGGATGGGATTTTATCGTAGTTCACTATTTTTTATTGATGTTAATCGTAAATGGTCATTAGTACAATCCAATGACTAATGACCAATGACTGGTAACTTTTACAATTCAATATCGCCATTTATTTCTTCGTTCCATGGCAATCCGTATTTGCCAATTAAATCCATAAATGGATCCGGATCAAATTCTTCAACATTAAATACTCCTGGCTTTTTCCATTTTTCTGTTAAGAAAAGGTAGGCGCCAAGCATGGCAGGAACACCGGTTGTGTATGAAACCCCCTGAGCCTTAGTTTCATCGTATGCTGCCTGATGACTGCAATTGTTCCAAACATAGTAAGTTTTCTCTTTACCATCTTTAATACCACGAATTCTGCAACCAATTGAGGTTTCGCCAGTATAATTTTCTCCTAAATCTCCAGGGTTTGGTAAAGTTTCTTTTAAAAACTGAAGTGGTACTATTTCAACACCTTTGTACATAATTGGCTCAATACTGGCCATTCCAATATTTTGAATCACTCTTAAATGTGTTAAATACTCATCACCAAAAGTCATCCAAAAACGGGCACGCTTTAAGGTTGGAAAATTTTTAACCAATGATTCAAGTTCTTCATGATAAATTACATACGAACTTCTTTTGCCAATATTTGGATAAGAAAGTTCTTCCCTGATTTCATGAGGTTTGGTTTCAACCCATTTACCATTTTCCCAGTAACGACCATTTTGAGTTACTTCACGGATATTGATTTCAGGATTGAAGTTAGTGGCAAATGCTTTACCATGATCTCCGGCATTACAATCAACAATATCCAAATAATGCATTTCATCAAAATGATGCCTGGCAGCATAAGCAGTATAAATACTGGTTACTCCGGGATCAAAGCCACAACCCAGAATTGCTGTAAGTCCTTTTTCTTTAAACTTATCCTGGTAAGCCCATTGCCAGCTATATTCAAACTTTGCCTCATCTTTCGGCTCGTAATTAGCTGTATCCAAATAACTTACTCCGGTTTCAAGGCAAGCATCCATAATGGTTAAATCCTGATATGGAAGAGCCACATTTATAACCAGTTCGGGTTTAAAGCTGTTGATTAGTTCGACCAATTCAGGTACATTGTCAGCATCAACCTGTGCTGTTTTGATTTCTCTATCTTTTATAAGTGATGCAATGGCATCGCATTTCGATTTGGTTCTGCTGGCAAGCATAATATCAGAAAAGACTTCAGGAATTGCGGCACATTTTTGTGTAACAACACTTCCAACTCCGCCAGCACCAATAATTAATACTTTCGACATATTTTGATTTTTAGTTTTTGAACAAAAAGTTACAAAAATAAACTGTTTTTTCAAATCGGAAAGTGTTGTTTTTAGCAGAAACAAAATCCCTAAAATTGTAATTGTTGCGTATATTTGTTAAATGGATACGAAAGATTTTAACCCCAACAACATAGGCTTAAATAATGGTCATTTTATTGGACTGCCTTTTACAGAAGAAGAGGCAAAAATTGTGGCAATTAGTGTTCCGTGGGATGTAACAGTTTCGAGCGGTGAAGGAACGGCACAGGGGCCAGATAATATTCTTCGGGCTTCATTGCAGCTGGATTTATTTCAGGCAGAAATCCCTGATGCCTGGAAACTAGGTATTTATGTGCGGCCCGCAGAGGAAAAGTGGAGGCTGAAAAATTCAGAACTAAGATCAAAAGCGCGTGATTACATCTCATTTCTTGAAGAAGGAGGAGATGTCACGCAATCTGTTGAAATGCAGAATGTTTTGGATGAGATAAACCTTAGTTGCGAACAATTGTATGATTACGTTTACCATGAATCAAAAAAGATTATTGAAAAAGGGAAACTACCTGCTGTTGTAGGGGGTGAGCACAGCAGTCCACTTGGTCTTTTGAAAGCATTGCATGAAAACCATGGTGTTTTTGGAGTTTTGCATATTGATGCTCACATGGATTTACGGAATGCTTATGAAGGGTTTACTTATTCTCATGCCTCTGCTTTTTATAACGCTGTAAACCAAGGCTTTTTAGAGTCGCTTACACAGGTTGGGATTCGTGATTATTGTAACGAAGAAGAACAGTTTGCTAAAGAATATCAGGTAAACGTGTTTTATGATGACAAGTTAAAATCAGCTGCATTTGAGGGTATTAGCTGGAGAAAACAATGCGATCAGATCATAAAAACATTGCCTGAAAAGATTTACATCAGTTTTGATATCGATGGTTTGAATCCGCATCTTTGTCCAAATACAGGAACTCCTGTTCCTGGAGGACTTGAATTCGCAGAAGCTATTTATCTTGTAAAAGAGTTGGTAAAAAGCGGACGCAAAATCATTGGTTTTGATTTATGTGAAGTAGGAGGTGAAAATGATTGGGATGGAAACGTGGGGGCACGGGTTCTTTATAATCTTTGCAACTGGGCTGGAAGATCGCAGGGATGGATTTAAATTTTTAATAAACACTAAAACATAAGACTAATGCAACTTGTAATTGGTAACAAAAACTATTCGTCCTGGTCATTACGACCATGGCTTTTAATGGATTATTATCTGCTTGATTTTGATGAAGTAAATGTTTCCCTGAAAAAAGAGGGAATCAGTGAGCGTCTTGCTAAATATTCGGACACAAAAAAAGTACCTGTACTTATTGATAAAGACCTGGTTGTTTGGGATTCACTGGCGATTTGTGAATATGTTTCAGAAACTTACCTTAACAGCACAGGCTGGCCAAAAAGCAGGGAAGATAAAGCTGTTGCCAGGGCAATATGTGCTGAAATGCATTCAGGTTTTGCGAATGTAAGAAACGAAATGCCAATGAACTGTAAAGCAAAGCGAAAAGTTGAATTAAGCCAGGCTGCAAAGGAAGAAGTAAAACGTATTGATGAAATTTGGACAAAATATTCCAGGGAAGATGAAGATGGCAAATTGTTTCTATTTGGCCAGTTTTCTATTGCTGATTGTTTTTTTGCACCGGTAGTTTTTCGGTTTTTGACTTATGGAATTAATGGTTCTGAAACATCAAAAAAATATATGAAAAATATGCTTGGGTTAGATTCAATGAAGAGATGGTTAAATAAGGCAGTTATGGAAGAAGAAATTCTTCCGCGAAGTGAGGTTGGCCAGGAAAGAAAATGAATGTTTAACCAGATGTATTAGTTGTTTTTAACAGTGATAGTTTTGATTACTCCATTAAAAAGTGATGAGCTTCAATTAATGCAAGAGATAGGTATTTCTACTTTTTCTGAAACTTTTGAGGAGATTAATACTGATGAGGATATGAAAATGTATCTTGAAGAAAAGTTTAATCTTCAACAACTACAGAAAGAATATGAAAATCCCGAATCAGAGTTTTATTTGGCATGGGTAAACAGGAAGGTAGCAGGATACCTGAAAATAAATACAGGTAGTGCTCAAAATGAGGATTTTATGCCTCATGCGCTCGAAGTAGAACGAATTTATGTGCTAAAAGAGTTTTATGGAAAGGGTATTGGTCAAATCCTTTTAGACAAGGCTGTTGAGACTGCCAGACAAAAACAGGTAAGTGATGTTTGGCTGGGAGTTTGGGAAGATAATCATAGAGCTATTCGGTTTTATGAGAAAAATGGGTTTGCAAAGTTTGATTCTCATGTTTTTATGTTGGGGAATTCTGTGCAAACAGACGATTTAATGAGAAAAAAACTCATGAAACCTGAAACCGGAAGATAGAAGCCCGAAGTAAAATCTTTCTTCAAACTTCCATCTTCGCGCTTTACACTACTTCATACTAATCAGTTTTTCAAAATCATCCTTGGATGTAATGGGAACCGATTTCATTTTAAATGTGTATGAAGGCGTTTGGCTTTTTCTTAGTTTTTTGAAATTAATTTTGTTGTAATCTTCAGTACTGAAAAATGCAGCCTCGGTATCTGAAAGAACTGCAATAAATTTGGCAGTGCTGTCAGGGGCAATCATAATGCTATCTGTATTGTTGTACCTGATTTTAGTAAACGACTTATTGTTATCGACAAAATAGAAAATATCAATATCAGTCAGATCTCCTTCAATTTCTTTATCGAATTTAAACTCGCTGTTAACCATAATGTTATCTTTCATTTTCATAATCCTGTCCCAGTTGAAATAACCCGTACGGCCAACTTCAAAAGTTCGGTAAACTGCAAATTGTGAAGCGAGCCTTTTTTCTTCAGCTGCTATTCTAGTCATTATTTCGTTGTATTTTTCTTTCCATGTTTCTGGTGGGTAGGCGAACAGATGCTTCATTGGCATCACTGCTTTTACCTGGATATTTGTTTTCTTTTTATCTTTCACCAAAAGCATGTTGTAAGTATCGTTGCCCAGAAAAGTGAGTTTTTCGGTATAACAACTTTTAGCAATTCGCGGAAGCTTTGTTCCACTTATCAGTTGCCAAATCATTTGATAAGCTTCGTAGTTTACTCCTTTGTAATTTAGTTGATGTTTGCAAAAAATGCCCGAGTAGGAGAGACCGTAACTTTCAGCCTTTCGTTTTGGTAATTTGCTTTTGTAATTTTTTTCAATAAGCGACCAGTTGTCTTTGTAATAAATATCCAGTATGGCATCATAATTTAGTGCAAAGTAACTTTTATCAAACGGAAAGGGCATTTCCGGTTGCATGGTGGCTATGGTGTCTTTAATTTCTTGAATTTCAGGGTTTTCTGTTGGCGTATTAGTTCCAATATATTGCCAGTTTTTAGCATCCTCATTCAGGAAATAAAAATTATAATCGGCATTGGTTTCGTTGGAGGCCATTTGCACTGTCAGACTTTTATTGTCAGCAATAAATATCTCTGTACTGTCTTTAAATGAACGAATTTCAAACATGCCTGCGGTCACTAAATTCTCTTTTCTGCCAGCAGTGTCATAAGCCAATGGAATCCCGGCCAGGAATACATCTCCGGCATCAGAAAACTCGCGGTATTTAAGGTTTATTTTACCGGTAATTTTGTTTCCGGTGCTGTCTACCCAAATATCCGGAGGAACAATAATCCTACTTCCAGATGTAAAGAGCAGGGTATCACCACTTTCTGCATCAAAAGAGAAATTGGTATATGTCTGATTAAGAGCAGAAAATGGAGGTGAAATAAATGGCTTTTCAATAACTTTATCAGAACAGGCAGCAATGAAAAGTCCTAATAGCAAGGTGACGTAAATACATCTTTTTTTTAATTTCATAGCACAAGTATTTAATGGTTAAGTTATTTATATTGTTAAAGTTACAAGCTAATTAAACAGCGAATGATAGTGATTAAAATAAAAGTCAACAGCTACTTTAGAATAGGCATACTGTTTTCCTTTGTGTTTTGTTCCGTATGGAAAATATTCCTCGTCAATATATTTTTCAATTTCCGATGCATTACTATCAAAACCATGATTGTAGGCCGATGCCAGAAATTTTATTTTCTCGGTATCTGATTTGTTTTCCAGGTTAAATTCTTGATTGACAATATCATAAAAAGCTGATATGTATATAAGCTGATAATTAAGTAATTTCAATCTTCGAACCCGTTCTTTCCTTTGCTGACTGTTTTGCTTATTTCCATAATCAACTATTAGCTTATATTTTTTGCTTAAATTGGAGGTTAGAGTAAGATATTGTTCTACCTTTTCAGCAAAAGAAGGCTTAATTTGAAAATCTCCAATTGAAAAGTCGACATAATCAGCTCCTAAATCAATGTAAATCAATTCAACGGTTGCTGTTTCCAAAAAATCTTTGACCATTGAATACCTGATTCTTTCCGGGAAAATAACAGGTATCATAAGTTCCTGCTTAATGGAATGATAATTAAAACAGGTCGTAATTGTTGTTTTATGCTTTTCAAAATAGTTTAAAGCATCAGTATAGTTATTCCCAAAAATTTTCTGATAATCAGGAGTGGAGCTAAGATGCAGAAGAGTAACCAGTATAAAAAGAAATTTGTTCATGGCTATGGTTTGTTCCTACAAGTTAGCGAAAATTTTTCAGATATTGTTGTAAATAAGGAGGTTATTCTTAAACTTGAAACCTGAATTTGAAAAAACTATATTTGCTTTCCAGTTTTAGTATTAGAAAATAAGAATTTCACATATGACATTTGCAGATAAAGTAATTGAGTTTAATAAAAACCTGGAGTTTAAGGGAAGGTTACCAAAAGGAATTAAAATAATGAATCCTTTCAAAGAAAATGAAATGGCGCTGGAGGCCTCAGGTAAATTTTACAAAAAATTTTATAATGACAGCAAACCCAGGAAACTAATACTTGGTATTAATCCTGGGAGATTTGGGGCAGGTGTGACCGGAGTTCCTTTTACCGATTCAAAAAGGCTTGAAAACGAATGCAAAATTGAAATTGATGGGGTGTCTACTCATGAGATGTCCTCCGTTTTTGTTTACGATTTCATTGAAGCTTACGGGGGAGTGGGGCAATTTTACAATGACTATTACATTAATTCTGTTTGTCCATTAGGATTTTTGATAGTAGATGACAAAGGTCGAGAAAAAAATTACAATTACTATGACAGTAAAGATTTGGAAAAAGCAGTAAAATCATTCATTATCAAAACATTAAAAGAACAAATAGATTTTGGCATTGATCGGGATGTTTGTTATTCACTAGGAGCAGGAAAGAACTTTAAATATTTAAAGGATTTAAATAAAGAATTGAATTTGTTTAAAAACATTCTGCCTTTGGATCATCCCAGGTACATTATGCAATACAAAACCAAGCTGAAAGATGAATACATAAAAAAGTTTGTGGATATATTGAAGCACTAAGCTGTACATTAATACCGAACTAAACTTTATTTAATTTCAATTTCTGATTTATTCCTGGTTATGCTTAGCAATAAATGCTCTTTGTAATGAATATGTACAATTCCGTTTGCATTTTCAGAAACCACAAATTGATTTTTTTCCTCTTTTAGTTCAGCAGAAACATCTGAAGGTTTAGGAATAAAACTCCAGACAGCTTTTCCAAACTTTTCCTTCATAGATTTTGATCCCCAACTGTAAAGTTGTCCTTTTTTTACATAGTTCGACCAAACTTCGCAAATTGAGCGGTTTAAGTCTTCGTTGTCTGTTAAAACAATCACCGATTTTAAGGATGAAGTAATTATCTGGGGGATTTCATCCGGGTCAAAAGCATCATTATGCGATGCCTTAAGGCCTTTCTCAAGGGCCACATCTACAAATTTGTGGTTGGTGTCAATTAAATAACAATTTATATTGCTATGATTTTCAATTGCTTGTGCCAGTTTTCTTGAAAACCTATTTGCCCCAACAAACAGAATAACCTGGTTTTTATCTTGTGCAAGTTTTAGTAGTTTTGCTAATAACTCAGCAGTTGAGCCTTGAAGAATTACAGTGATGATGATTACAGCGTAAACAAATGTTTCAATGAATTCAGCATTGTCGTATCCCAATTTTCTAAGTTCCAGCGAAAATAATGATGCAACCGATGCTGCAACAATACCACGTGGAGCAACCCACGATAAAAAAGCTTTTTCACGTTTTTCTAACCCGCTGTTGATTGAACAAAGTAAAACATTTATGGGGCGGATCAAAAAGACTGCACAAAGGATAAACAGTATCTGATTTAAAGTTAGATGAATGAAGTTTTCAAGTTTTAAATTGGCAGCCAGGAGTACAAACAAGATTGCAAGGGCAAGTTCTGAAAGTTCAAATTTAAAATGCTGTACATTTTTAATCCCATGCGGTTTTAAATAGGCAAATGTAAAACCAGCAACAACAACAGAAAGTAGCCCCGATTCGTGCGAAGCATAATTTGAAAGAAAATACACCAATAAAATGAATACCAGGGTAAACAGAATGGTGTAGGCTGGTGGAATGATCTTTTTCTTTATTAACCAATAAAGTAGCAAGCCTGCAACAAACCCAGAAGCTGCCCCGGTAAAAAAACGAAGTGAAAAACTTAGCAAATGACTTTGCACAGTTACATCGGTTGTTAACCAGTCGAAACAAAGAATGGCAATAAAAACCCCGATGGGATCAATAAAAATGGCTTCCCAGTTAAGGATCTGTTTTACATTTTGTTTCACATGTATCCGCCTTAAAATTGGGGTTATTACAGAAGGGCCGGTAACAATTATGAGACTTCCGAGTAAAAGAGAAAATGTGATAGTGTAATCTAGTAACAACCAGGCAATTAAAGCTGTTCCAACCCATGTAATAATGACTCCCAGGCTCAATAATTTCCCTATAATTTTGCGTGATGAGGTAAAACCCTGAGTGTCTAGGGTCAACCCACCTTCGAATAAAATAATTCCAATACAAACTGAAATAATAAGTGGCAAGCCATTGCCCAGGTGCTCTGGTTGTACAATGTTAATGCCGTAAGGCCCCAATAAAATACCTCCAATCAATAGAGGTACGATGGCAGGCATTTTTAAGCGATAAGCAAGTATTTTAAAGATTACACCAAAAAATGCAGCCAGAATTATGGTTCCAAAAAGTTTTTCCATTCACTAGTTTATTCCAGGTTATTAAAAATGCATAAAACCAAGATACAATATACATAATATTTGAAATTAATTTTCAATGAATATCACTAAGACTATCAGGTTTTCAAAAATAACTTTAATGAAATGGATGTGCATTTTAAAAGTAAGAAAGGATGAATAATAGAATACTACAATACCAAAATAAATTCCAGAACGGTAATGACGTTCAAGAGCTACGGGCCTGTCCGCAGCTTTTTTCAAAGACTGGAATTGCAAGGAAAAATTATTGTTTTTTTAAAACTCTTTGCACTTTTTCACAACTTTTTTCATGTAAATATTTAATTTTAATAGGCTTAGGCGTTTTTCAGCGAGCCCTATTTATATTTTAGTCCAAAGGTAAAATATAAATTACAATGGTAAATGCCGATGCTACTTGAAAATAGTCGAATGAGGCTTTGCCGAAATTGGACTACTTTGAAAGTAAAATCGGTATAAAAATCACCACCTGAAAATACGGCATCCGGCTTTTCTTTTTCAATTTTATCAAAAAGCTTTTCGTAGCGATCAATCTTACCGTGTAAATCTGATGAAAAAAAACAAAGCATAAAAGATTGTTGTTGAGCAATAAAGATTGTTGGTTTTGGAGAATTATTTGTTTTTTCAACAAGGTAATTTATCACTTTTTAGGAATTGCAAGTCGTAGATGCGCTTATCAAGTAGGTCGTTAACTTAAAATGTGAGAGATTTTGTGGCAGCTCAATGTATATTGAATTATTTTGATTAAGTTATTGGTGTAGAAAGAAGTGGCGCTGCGGGGACTATTTGTTGTTTGTTAATATTCAGATTTACAGACTATTGCTTGCGTGGATAATTTTTCTGTGAAATTTATGTGAAACATGGCCTTTCGTGACCAAGGTTCAGAGTTCCCTTTTTTGCCTGGTTTAATATAAAAAGCCAAACAACCAAAGCGGAATTTGATTTTCATATCCTTGTTCAATATTATCAACTGCAATAAATGCATTTTCAATACCTGCAATTTGTTTTTGATTCTTGTTTTTTCCTCCTATTTCAAACAAGTATTTATCATTAACCATAAAGTCACCTTTCTCGGGGTAGGTAACAGTATGTTTTGTTAGCAGCTGATTTAGAAAGAAAGTTTCGCGTAAATTTCCCATGTTCGGCTCATTTTCACTAAGGGCATAGATAAGGTTTGTGTTTTCCAAATATACTTTATCTGGCTTTTGTAATAAGCTAACACCAAAACTATCTTTATGGATTGTATTTATTAACCTGGCATCATTTAAACCATATAGATATTCAAGTAAACTGTTTCTTGCTACATCAATTTTATTTGCTAAGCTGCTAATATTGGGTTTGAAAGGAACGGAACGACTAATAACATATAAGAGCTTTTTTATTTTTCGAACATTAGAAGAATCTATCTTTCTTAGATTTGGCAGTTCAATTTCAATAACCATATTAAGTACTTCAGTTAATCTTTTATAATATAAGATCTTATCCTTTTCATAAAAAGGGAAATAGCCTATTTGTAAATACTCCTCAAAATACTTCAGAGGTTTTATATTCTTACCTAGTTCCATTGCAATTTGAGAATGATTATTAATTAATTCGTCTAAAGCAAATGAAGATAATTCAACATGATATTTAAAATTGATAAATTCTCTTATTGAAAGTCCATGCATATCATAAACTAAAGCTCGTCTGCTCAGGTCTCCCCTGGAACTTAAAATTTCCAGCAATGATGAACCCGTAAACACAACTTTTAAATCAGGGTGATAATCATAAATTTTTTTAAGTTCAATAACCCAATTTGGATATTTATGTACTTCATCAATAAAGAGATGCTGTCCGTCTTTTGCAACAAATTCATCAGCTAGTTCAATTAATTTATTTTCAGTGAAATATAAATCATCCAGAGACACATATAAAACTTTGGAGTCAAAGGCGCCATATGTCTTTTTAATATATTGCAGAAGTAAAGTTGTTTTACCAACTCCTCGCGAACCTTTTATACCTATTAACCTTTCTTCCCATGGAAGTTCAAAAGTTAAGTATCGTTCAAACTCAAGGGAAACGTTTTCAACCAGGGCGATATGTCTTTTAAATAATTCTTTCATTGCAAATGTTTAATCAATTGAACAAATATGAAATATTCTGATTAATTAATTAAGCAAAATTAATAAAAAATGTTTAACGCATTAATGATTATCTGATTTTTTAACTAGTTTTGGTATGAATTTCCATCATACTTAATAAATTTGCCCAAAAACCATAAATGAATGACGATGGCCTGAAAAGTCAAATTAATTTATTCAAATCGGTATTTCGAGGTAGGGAAGATGTTTTTGCTGTTCGTTGGGAAGAAGTTCCACGAATTAGACCTGATTAACTTGCGTTTTTATGCCTTTTTTTGCTTATGAAAGGGGAATAAAAAAACCTGTAATGTCTCATTTACAGGTTTTTGCTTCTTTTTTCTTCTATTTTCGGTGGAGCTGCGGGGAATCGAACCCCGGTCCAAACAAGCAACCAAATTGCTTTCTACATGTGTAGTCTTTTCTTAATTTTCGTGAATAAACCGGGTAAAGACACCCAATTTAATCCTTAGCTTCTTAAATTTCGTTTGTTCATCAAAGCTCTAAACCAACTAGCCTAAACTTTTCTGCACCTGGAACCCGAACCGGCATTAGGCAAACCATTCGCCAGATGTCTTGTCCCGTACATTCCGTGCGGGATTAAGCTTAAATCACTGAGTGAAAATTAAGCAGCAAGAGCGTAGTTATTTTCGCCAATTATAAATTTTGCACTATAGTTTAACGGGATAATGTACTTTGCCCGACATGCTTACAACCCAATTTACTCGCTGTCAAATCCATGTCAGCCCCAATTAGGATCCGCAAAATTATAAAATTTAATGATGAATGTCAAATATCCTAACGTTTTTAATTCTCACCTGATAAAACTCATTTTTCGCTACCCTCTTTTCTCTTTTATTTTTTTAATTTTGTTGGTCATTCAAACCTAATCAACTTATTATGGGAAAAATTAAAGTCGGAATTCTTAAAGAAACAAAAACTCCGCCAGATAGAAGAGTTGCAATACCTCCAATGCAAGCAGTTGAGTTGTTGAAAAAATTCTCAAATGTTGAATTATTTGTACAACCTAGCGAATTAAGAGCTTATGCAGATGATGAGTACAAAGAGATTGGATTAACATTGCAAGATGATTTAAGTAACTGTGATGTATTAATTGGTGTAAAAGAAGTTGAAATCTCCACTTTAATTCCGGACAAGACCTATATCTTTTTTTCGCACACTGCTAAAAAACAGCCATATAACAGGGCGTTATTGCAGGCTGTTGTTGAAAAAAATATCCGATTAATTGATTACGAATACCTTACCGATGTACAAGGTATCAGACTTGTTGCATTTGGTAGATGGGCCGGTATAGTTGGCGCCTATAATGGATTGTTGGGATATGGCTTAAGAACTAAGAGCTATACAATAAGAAGAGCTCACGAATGTCATGATATGGACGAGTTCTTCAGTGAATTAAACAAGGTGAAGTTGCCAAACATCAAAATACTTATTTCAGGGGGGGGCCGTGTAGCACATGGAGCAATGGAAGTGTTAGAACACATTGAAATTAGAAAGGTTAGTCCTCAGGATTTTCTTAAAAATTCATACGATGAACCTGTTTATACGCAAATTGATCCTTGGCATTATGTAAAACGAAAAGATGATGATGTGTTTGACTTAGAGCATTTTGCTAAACATCCTGATGAATACAAATCTACATTTTTGCCTTATACAAAAGTTACAGATGTATTTATTGCCTGTCATTATTGGGATCCACAATCTCCTGTTTTCATGAAAATTGAAGATATGCAGGCAGATGATTTCAAAATGAGCCTGATTGCAGATGTTAGTTGCGATGTGGATGGTCCAATACCTTCAACAATACGTGCATCAACAATTAAAGAACCGTTTTATGGTTTTGATGTGAAAAATGCAAAAGAGGCAGAACCTTTTGATAAAAATAATCTGACTATTATGGCAGTTGATAATTTACCAGGAGAAGCTCCGCGAAATGCCTCAATAAGCTTTGGTAAAGATTTGATTGATAAAGTTTTACCTTCTTTGTTTAGAGATGACAAAGATGAGATTATTAAAAGAGCGACAATTACCAAAGATGGAAAGTTAACAGATAAGTTTGCTTATTTGCAAAACTATCTTGAGGGGAAATAGTGGTCATTCAGTATTAGACCATTTTGATAAATATTTGTTGATGCAGGTTAAAGGATAATTATCTTTTGACCTGCATTTTTGGTTTCGTTTATTTTTTCCTGAATTATTCTTTAAATTTGTTAATAGTGCCAATACAAAATCTAACCCTATGAACAAATTTAGAGTAATCAATACCTTCTTATTCGTTCTATTTTTCTGTACCAACGCTTTTTCTCAAAGTGAATTGTGGAACCTTGTGATGTCAAAAGGAACTGGTTTCACTGATCAAAGATGGAAAACAAGAACAGAGTTTCCTGATGGTGAAATAAAAAAGGGGTGGGATGACGGATATTCCATATCTGACCTAACTTACCATGATGGAAAGTGGGCATTGGTAATGTCTAAAGGAGGGGACTTTGGTCTGCAACGTTGGAGAAAAAGAACTTATTTTCCTGAGAAAGAGATAGATGAGAACTGGGATGATGGATACAATATTACTCATTTAACCTATGGTAACGGAACCTGGGTTTTAATAATGAGTAAAGGTTCTTCGCAACCTGCACAATTGTGGCGAACCCGCTCTTATTTTCCAAAAGATGAAATTAACGAAAACTGGAATAAAGGTTATTACATTACAGATTTGGTCTATGGTGATGGAAAGTGGGCATTGGTAATGACCAAAGGAACAGGTTATACAAAACAGGCCTGGAGGACCAGGGCGTATTATCCAAAAGATGAAATAAAGGAATTATGGGATCAAGGATATTACATTACCAGTTTGACTTATGGAAATAATTTGTGGGCATTGGTAATGACCAAAGGCACAAATTATAATCAGCAGTGGTGGAGAACAAGAACTTATTTCCCTGAGAATGAGATTAAAGAATTGTGGGATAAGGGGGCCTATATTTCATGCTTAAGTCAGGGAGCCTATGAAAATAAAGCAGATGTACCAGTTGTAGAAAACAACCCTCCAACTATTGAAATAACAGAACCTACTGTTACAAGAGGATTTAAAGTGGTAAAAGCACCTACTACAAAAGTTGCCGGTTATGCAAGAGATGATGATGGAATAGCTTCGGTTAAAATAAATAATACAACCGCCACTATCAGTTCTTCCGGTTATTTTTATGCAAATGTTTCACTGAATGACGGAGAAAACATCATTAGAGTCTCAGCAACTGATAAAAAAGGGAAAACCGGTTATCATTCTTTTACTTTGCAAAAAGCGATCAATCAGGAAGTTGTTGATGTTCCTGTTGATGTTTCACAGAAGCGATTGGCTTTGGTAATAGGCAATTCTGCCTACGAGCACGGAGGAACTCTTAGGAATCCGATAAATGATGCAAGGGCAATGAAAACTGCTTTGGAAAAGCTCGGTTTTACTGTGATGAAGTGCGAAAACTGTAGTCAGAACGATATGAAGCGAACCATTGACGATTTTGGCTCAAAACTTCAAAACTACGATGTAGGCTTATTCTTCTATGCAGGACACGGTATTCAGGTGAACGGGGAAAATTATCTGGTTCCGGTTGATTCAAAGTTAGAATATGAACGAGATGTAGAATATAACTGTGTGCAGGCAGGGCGGGTACTTGGGAAAATGGAAAGTGCAAAATCCAAGATCAATTTAATAATTTTGGATGCTTGTCGTGATAATCCCTTTGCCAGAAGTTGGAGTCGAAGCACCAGTTCAAAAGGATTGGCATTTATGAATGCACCTTCAGGTTCATTAATAGCTTATGCTACTTCACCAGGCAATACGGCTTCAGATGGATCTGGGGGAAATGGATTATACACTTCGGCAATTCTTCAATACATTGGCCAGTCTGATCTGCAAATTGAAGACATGTTTAAAAAGGTAAGACAAAAAGTAATAAAAGATTCTGGAGGCAAGCAAACTCCCTGGGAATCAACTTCGTTGACAAAGGATTTTTATTTTAAATATTAATATCAAACCACTTAAAAATATATTGTTAATCTCTCTGATTGCGCAAATTTCGCTGATTTAATATGGCTTTAATATCTACGAAATCAGAGTGATCTGCGAGACTTGCTTCTTAGTTTAGTTGTTGAATTATTCTAATTATCATCTTTAAAGTATTTATGTATAAAGAGTAAGATTAAAAAAGAAAGATCTTGCTTATGGGTTACACCTTATTTATCTCAGTCAAACTTCAAAGCTTTTAAGTTAATTATTTGTTGATCAGGACTGTCTGAGTTGAAAATAAAATTTCCAGCAACCAAAACGTCTACCCCTGCTTCAATTAGTTTTGCGGCATTACTTCCATCAACACCACCATCAACTTCGATTAAGGCTTTTGAATTAGTTGCTTTTATTAATTCCTTGGTTTGTTTAATTTTTTTGTAAGCGTTTTCAATAAATTTTTGACCACCAAATCCAGGGTTTACTGACATAATCAGCACTAAATCAAGATTTTCGATAATGTCTTCAAGTAGATAAACAGGAGTGTGAGGAACAATGGAAACTCCTGCGTTCATCCCCAGTGATTTTATTTCCTGAATAGTCCTGTGCAAATGTTTGCAAGCTTCGTAATGAACTGTTAAAATATCAGCACCTGCTTTTTTGAATTCATTTAAATATCTTTCAGGCTCAACAATCATTAAATGAACATCTAGAGGCTTCTTTGCGTGTTTTTTTATTTGACTGATGACAGGAAAACCAAAAGTGAGGTTAGGCACAAAAACACCATCCATCACATCAACATGTATCCAATCGGCCTGGCTCTTATTCAAAAACTTAATTTCAGATTCCAAATTTGTAAAATCTGATGATAATATAGATGGGGATATTAAATGTTGCATGAAATTAAAGTGTTATTAGTGAGGAAATTAACTATTCATCATCTTCCTCATGTTCTTCATTCTCGTCTTCTTTGGTAGTATCTTCAACTTCCAGTATTATTGGATCTTGATCCTCATCATACCTTCTTTTTCGTAGGGTTATTCTTAGCGCCTGAACTGCTTTTTCAAGATTAACTTCAAGTGTTGGTGAGTATTTTAATTCTGGTATTTTAGTAATAACAGAAAGTGTGTCAGAAGACATATTTGTCACTTCAAATACGAAAGTAGTAAGCTTTTTATTTTCAGTGTCTTCTTCTTCCTGATCAATAAATCTTTTCTCAATTGATTTCACGTCATTTTTTACAGACGAAATATCATCATAGAAAAACTCATTGGTTCTTTCGTTTATGATAATATCATTCATCCAGTCGTAAATACAATTATAAAATGAGATGTAGTTTTTCGTGAGTGCAACGACCTGAACTTTCCAGACACTGTAAATATAATGTCCTTCTTCAGTATCTCTTCGTTTAATTACATCTGGGTTAACTCCTGGTTCTGCCCAATAAACAGGGTAGGGGATAATAAGGAAGTTTTCGGCCCTTAAGTCCTTCATATTCAGCCTCAGGGTTTCAATTGCGCGCTCCTTAATTTTTTTGTTAAGATCTCCCAAAAGCCAGTTGTACATGTGTTGTATCAATGGCCTTTCTTTGTATAGTTTTACATCTCTGAAATAAGGACGAATCCAGATAGCAAATAGACTTAATCCAAACAATATCAGGATTAACCCAACAAGCAGGGTGTTTTTAAAAGTATACATAATAAACGTACCAGCCAATACCAATCCTAAACTAATGCGTATGATATTGGAAAACGAGGGATATTCTGCACCATAAATGGTGAAGTATTTTTTCATTAAGTCAACTCGTTCTGGTGTTCTCATTCCTTAGAAATTGGAAATTAGTATATTAGAACCTGGTTTTTTATTAATTTACTCCTTTCAGTCATGAGAAAGTTCTAAGTTCTAATTTCTGAGTTCTATTTTAGCGCCTTCAACTGTTCTTCAATTGCTGCAATTTTTGTCTCAGCTTCAGCTTTTTTCTTTTGCTCAAGTTCTACTACATTTGCAGGTGCATTGTTTACAAATCGTTCATTACCAAGCTTTTTCATTACCGAATTAAGAAAGCCTTTGGTATATTCCAATTCTTTTTCAAGTTTGTTAATTTCTTCAGTTGTATCAACTAAATCACCTAGAGGAACAAAATACTCAACTGCACTTACGATAAAGTTTACTGCACCATCAACTTTGTTCTCAACAAAATCAATTTGGCTGATACCTGCCAGTTTCTTAACTACAGGATCTAATTTTTCCATGTAAGGCTGGTTGTTCTTCTTTACACTAAGTTCAAGCAATTCATGAGACTTAATATTCTTTTCTTTCTTTATTTTTCTAATTGCTGAAACAACCTCTTTTTTATTTTCAAATGCCTGAAGTATCTCTTCATCAATCTTACCAGCTTTTGGCGACTCGGCTACAACAATGCTTTCTCCTTCTTTTCGATCTTCAATCGATTGCCATATTTCTTCAGTAATAAATGGCATAAACGGATGAAGTAGTCTAAGGAGCTTGTCTAAGAATTCAATTGTTTTTTTGTAAGTTTTTGCATCAATTGGTTGTTGATAAGCTGGTTTAACCGATTCAAGGTACCATGATGAAAACTCATCCCAAACAAATTTGTAAACAGTCATTAAGGCTTCAGAAATACGATAGCCATCTAATTGATTATTAATTACTTCAATGGTTTGGCTTAATTTATTTTCAAACCACTCAATGGCCACTTTTGCATGCTCAGGTTGTGGAATTGTAGCATCAGTTTCCCATTGGAAAACCAGCCTTGAGGCATTCCATATTTTGTTCCCAAAATTTCTACCCTGTTCTGGTAGTTTATTATCAAAGAGTAGATCACCTCCTGCAGGAGAACAAAGCAACATCCCAACTCGAACACCATCAGCACCGTACTCTTTCATTAACTCTAGTGGATCAGGCGAGTTGCCTAATTGTTTTGACATTTTTCTACCCTGGCTATCTCTAACCATTCCGGTAAAGTATACATTTTTAAAAGGAAATTCCTTTTTATACTCATAACCTGCCATAATCATCCTGGCCACCCAGAAGAAAATGATATCATGACCCGTTACCAGATCGTTGGTAGGGTAATAATAGTTAATATCTTCATTATCAGGATTATTAATGCCATCAAAAACAGAGATTGGCCATAACCATGATGAAAACCAGGTATCTAAAACATCTTCATCTTGTCTTAAGTCACTTATTTGCAGATTGGCATTTCCTGTTTTTTCTTTGGCCAATGCAAGTGCTTTTTCTGTGGTTTCAGCAACCACAAAATCATTACTGTTGGGCAAATAATATGCAGGAATTTGATGTCCCCACCACAATTGGCGTGAGATATTCCAATCTCTTACATTTTCCATCCAGTGTTTGTAAATATTTTTAAACTTAGGGGGATGGAAAGCTATGGTGTCATTAACAACATTTTCCAGAGCAGGTTTTGCAATTTCTGCCATTTTTAAGAACCATTGCATGGATAGTTTTGGCTCAATTACAGCATCAGTTCTTTCTGAAAAACCTACTTTATTTACATAATCTTCAATCTTTACAATATGACCTTCTTCTTTAAGCTTTTCAACTATCAGGTCACGAACTTCAAAACGATCTTGTCCAACAAACAATTCTGCTGATTCATTTAAAGTACCATCATCATTAAAAATATCAATACTTGGTAAATTATGCTTAATCCCTAATTCATAGTCATTAATATCGTGGGCTGGAGTAATTTTAAGTGCTCCTGTACCAAACTCCCTGTCAACATATTCATCAATAATTAAGGGCGTTTCTCTTTTTACAAGAGGAATAATCACTTTTTTGCCATGAAATCTGGTAAAGCGCTCATCTTCAGGATGTACGCAAACAGCTGTGTCTCCCAAAATCGTTTCTGGACGTGTTGTAGCAATGGTTATGTATTCCTCTTCGTCTTTAATTTTATATCTTACGTAGTAAAGTTTCGATTGTACTTCTTTATAATTAACTTCTTCATCCGAAACTGCTGTTTTTGCAGAAGGATCCCAGTTAATCATTCTTACTCCTCTGTAGATAAGACCCTTTTCATGCAAGTCAACAAAGACTTTGATAACACTGGCTGAAAGTTGTTCATCCATGGTAAAAACTGTTCTGTCCCAGTCACAGGATGCTCCCAACTTTTTCAATTGCTCAAGGATAATACCTCCGTGTTTATGTGTCCAGTCCCAAGCATGTTTTAAGAATTCATCACGGCTAAGATCTTGTTTTTCAATTCCTTCGCTTTTTAATTTAGCCACAACCTTACTTTCAGTAGCAATTGATGCATGGTCTGTACCAGGTACCCAACATGCGTTTTTACCCTGCATTCTGGCTCTTCTGATAAGAATATCCTGAATGGTATTGTTCAACATGTGTCCCATGTGTAGAATACCAGTAACGTTTGGTGGTGGTATTACAATGGTGTAAGGTTCTCTATCATCTGGTTTTGAACTAAATAGTTTATTCTCAAGCCAGTATGCATACCATTTTTCCTCCGTATTTTCAGGATTGTATTGTGAAGGAATCTCTTTTGTCATCTTTCTGCCTTTTTCGTCTGATTAAATCTAAGTTATATATTTGAAATTTAGTCATTTCCTTTTATGGAAGAACTAGCCTTCAGTCTTTGAGCCCTCCATGAGGGTTTTATTAATTCTTTATTTTGAACCGCAAAAATAATAAAACATTCCTGGTATTCAACACCAGTAACTTTATTTTAATCAACAATATGTAATCGTTTTTAAGTTGCTAAAATTTATAGATAAGTGCGTTTTTCCAATTATAGAACAGCTCTTGGATATCTTCAGGAGGGTTGGAGTCATAGGTTGTCTGAAAAGACACTTTAAAAGTGAGAGCGTTGCTTATTTTTAAGCCGAAACTGGTCTCAGATGACACCCTGTAATTTTCAAAATCTGTAAAAGCGGGTTGATAGTAGGTGATGTTTTTAAAGTTTAAATTTTCGCTGATATCCCAGGAAACGCTGACATATGAAGCCATTCTTGCAAACTCAGGTTTAGTTCTGAGGCTGTCTGAACGTTGTTCATATTCATACATTCCGAGCGTTGCAACAAAAAATTCTACTTTTTTCGAATTTACAATTCGAAATCTGGGACCAGCTCCTAATAAAAATCTTCTCTCCATCAATTGGATGGTATTGTACTGATGCTGCATAAATGCTTCTATGGTAAGAAAACTGCTGTCTTTAATTGTGTAATTATATCTAAGGTGTTGAAAACCACTATTTACCAAATCATCTTCATCAACCCGAATGAGACTGAGGTCATTTAAAAGAATAAATGTACTTGCTCCTTTTTTATACTGTAAATCGATATTATTTTGAAATTGTGAAATATTTTTCCCATTATCCATAAGGTTGATACCAAAGCTTAGAGCACCTGCAAACCCATCTTTATCGCCTTTTCTCTTTTTTTCAATGTTTACAACCTGTGCTGAAATACTCGGAACTAATACAAAAAATAGAATAAATATTAATGTACACTTAGATATTGATTTAATCATCTTATTAGAATTTAATTAATTCGTTGCAAAAAAAGCCCAAAATTTAGTCGTTTCAAAGTATTTACCCAATTTATTCAATGATTATTACGTTTTATTGGATAAAAAGTTAATGATTATCTTTCTATAATTGTTTAAAAGTATAATTTTGTTAGTCGAAAAAAAATCGTAAAATCTTTAAATTTAATATTCGTGAAAAAGTATTTATTGTTTATTAGTATTTTGACAATTAGCGTATTAGGCTGTGGTCAAAACAATGGTGAGGATAAAAACTCTGGTGAAAAACCTGAGATGATTTTTGAGGAAGCGGATTTTGATTATGGTGTTGTTGAGTATAGTGGAAATGGTACTCACGAGTTTGTATTCAAAAATACAGGGAAGGTACCTTTAATCATTAAAAGAGTTGATTCCTCGTGTGGTTGTACTACTCCTGAATGGAGCAAAGAACCAATTAAACCAAAAGATAAGGGGAAAATTGTTGTTAAATATGATACTAAGAGAATTGGTAGTTTTATAAAAAGCGTAAAGATATATTCAAATGCTAAGAACTCTCCGGTTGAGTTAATAATTCGCGGAGAAGTGAAAGCGGCTGATTAAGATCATTGTTGTTTTAATAAAAATAGTCTCATTTTGCAGTTTTAATTCAAGTAATTAGAAACTGACTAAATTGTAGTAATATGCCAAAATTATCAAGCAGAGGTGTAGAAATGCCAGCCTCGCCAATTCGAAAACTTGTTCCTTTTGCTGAAGAAGCAAAAAAGAAAGGTAAAAAAGTTTATCATTTGAATATAGGACAGCCTGACATTTCAACTCCAGAAGTATCACTAGAAGCAATTCATAACTATAAGGAAAATGTTATTGAATACAGCCACTCCGCTGGTATTGAGTCATATAGAAGAGGTCTTGCCGAATACTATCAGGGTATTGGTATTGACGTAAACTATAAACAAATTATGATTACAACTGGGGGCTCTGAAGCTATTCTGTTTGCCTTTTTAGCAACAATGAATCCTGGTGATGAGGTAATCGTTCCTGAGCCTTATTATACTAATTACAGTGGTTTTGCTAATGAGGCTGGTGTAAAAGTCGTTCCAATTACTTCATCCATTGAAAACGGTTTTGCATTACCCGAAATAGAAGACTTTGAGAAAGTTATATCGGAAAAGACAAAAGCAATAATCATTTGTAACCCTAATAATCCTACTGGTTATTTATACTCCGAAGAAGAGTTACTTAAATTAAAAGATCTTGTTTTAAAGCATGATTTGTACATTTTTGCTGATGAAGTGTATCGCGAATTTGTTTACGATGGTTTAAAACATACCTCAGTACTGGAGATAAAAGGCCTTGAACAAAATGCTGTTTTATTGGATTCGGTATCAAAGAGATACAGTATGTGTGGAGTAAGGACTGGTGCGCTTGTAACAAGAAATAAAAAGGTTTATGATACAGTATTAAAATACGGACAAGCAAGATTGAGCCCACCTTCATTAGGTCAGGTTGCAGGAGAAGCTGCTTTGGGAACACCTAAAAAGTATTTTGATGAAGTGTATCAGGAATACATAAACAGAAGAGATTTTGTAATTGATGAATTAAATAAAATTGAGGGCGTTTTTGCACCGAAACCAAAAGGAGCATTCTATTCAGTAATTAAACTACCAGTTGAAGATGCTGAAAACTTCTGTCAATGGTTGTTGGAAGATTTTGATTATGAGGGAGAAACAGTGATGTTAGCACCAGCAAGTGGCTTTTATGCCACTCCGGGACTTGGCAAAGATGAAGCAAGAATTGCCTATGTGCTTAATATTGTTGATTTAAGAAAAGCTGTTAAGTGCCTTGAAGAAGCATTAAAAGTTTACCCAGGTAGAAAAAAGTAAATATAAATTGGAAGTTGGATAACTAATTTCCAATTTCTAATTTCTAATTTCCAAAATTATTGAACACAGAACTATTCATAGCCCGTCGTTTGTTTTTTGCTAAAGAAAGCAAAGGCGGAATTTCAAATTCAGTGCTTTCCATTGCTATCTTCGGAATTGCATTGGGAATGGCTGTGATGATTCTTTCTGTGGCAATTGTAACTGGTTTTAAAGAGCAGGTACAGAGGAAAGTAACCGGCTTTGGTTCACATATTATCATTTCCAGTTACGATAATAACAACTCCTATCTGGCAAATCCTGTCAGTAAAAAGCAAAGTTTTTATCCCGATATTGAAAACCTTGAAGGAATTAAGCACATCCAGGTTTTTGCAACAAGAGCAGGAATAATTAAAACTGAAACAGACATTCAGGGGGTTGTTTTAAAAGGAATCGACTATGATTACGATTGGAGCTTCTTTGAAGAAAACCTTATAGAAGGAAAAACCTTTAAAGTAGTCGAGAATCAGGAAAAAGACAGCAGTGTTGTTGTTTCAAAATATCTGGCTTCACTTCTCCGACTAAAATTGGGCGATTATTTATACATGTATTTTGTTCATGACCCTATAAAAAGTAGACGATTTATCATTTCAGGAATTTATTCAACAGATCTTCTTGAGTTTGATAAAATATATGTTTTAGCTGATATTCGACACGTGCAAAAGCTAAATGAATGGACTGAAGATCAGGTAGATGGTTTCGAAATACTAATTGATGATTTCGATCAGCTTGATTTAATGAAGTCTGAAGTGAATAATGAAGTCGGCACCATTTATGAAGAGGGCAAAGAACAACTTTATGTCGAAAGTGTACGCGATAAGTACCCTCAGATATTTGAATGGCTAGACCTGACAAACACAAATGTATGGGTAATTTTAATCATTATGGTCATTGTTGGAACCATTAACATGGTTTCTGGCCTGTTGGTAATTATTCTTGAACGCACCAGCATGATTGGTGTATTAAAAGCCCTTGGTGCAAAAAGTTTTAGCATTAGCAAAGTGTTTTTGTATCATGGCACCTTTTTGATAGCAAAGGGACTTGTGTTAGGAAATATTATTGGCCTGGGACTAGGCTTTTTACAGCATTATTTCGGGATTGTTAAGTTAGATCCGGCTACTTATTATATTGATAGTGTACCTATTAATTTCAAGTTGTGGCATATTTTAGCCCTTAATGCAGGCACTCTTTTTATCACCACCATGGTGTTGATTCTACCTTCTCTGTTTATAGCATTTATTCGACCTGCCAAAGCAATTAAATTTGCTTAAAATTTAAAAAGACCAAGGGGGTAATTTGTTGAAAATCTGTATTTATAATTTTCATCTATATGTTTATAAAAATTATTGATTTGATTTATATTTAATCCTGATTTACCTTTGTATCATGTTAAACTTAAAAAAATAAAAGACATGAGAACTATCGGATTAAATAATTCAAACTTAGAACAAGTTTCCCATCAATTGAATCAATTATTAGCTGATTATCAGATTTATTATCAGAATCTTAGAGCAATGCATTGGTTGGTAAAAGGACCAAACTTTTTTCAACTTCACGAGGCTTTTGAGAAACTTTATATTGAAGCAGCTGATAAAATCGATGAAATTGCAGAAAGAATTCTAATCATTGGGTATCAACCATTACATACGTTCAAAGATTACCTGGCTAATGCAAGTATTTCTGAACTATCAGAAGTAGGAAAAGAATCAGAGCTTGTTAATAGTGTGAAACAAGATGTTTTAGCTTTACTAAACCAGGAACGAAAAATTGTAGAAACCGCTTCCGAAGCATCAGACGAGGGAACAATTGCTTTATTGACAGAATTAATACCAGAACAAGAGAAACTTTTATGGATGCTGGATGCCATGCAAAACTAATTGTAAAACAGCTTTTTAAGCTGCGAAATTGATTTAAACACAGCTTTTCAAAGCTGTGTTTTATGTTATTAACAACTTTTAGGATGTCTTAAACTCGAATTAACTATTGATTAAAAAAACCTTTATTAATTTTGCAGTATGCAAAGTCGTATTACTAAAATTATTGAAACTTTAAAGGAAGAGCTCCAAAAACCATTACCTGGTTTAAAAGCACAACACGAGATGGTTCCTTCATCAAGACTGAATGATCTTGCAAAAGAGCCTGTAAACCCTAAAAAAGGTGGTGTATTGTTGTTGATTTACGAAGAAGTTGAAAAACTGAAACTTGTTTTTATTCAGAGAACTGATGATGGGGGAGTTCATAGTGGTCAGATTAGTTTCCCTGGTGGTAAGTTTGAAACGGGAGATAAGGATTTGATTGCTACGGCTTTAAGGGAAGCTGAGGAAGAGGTTGGAATAGATGCTTCAAAAGTGCAGATTTTAGGAAATCTGACAACTATGTTTATTCCAGTGAGTAATTACATGGTATCTCCAACTGTAGGCTTTTACAGAGGAACCCCAAAATTTAAACCAAATCCTGATGAAGTTGCTGGTTTATTGGAGGTTACTCTGGCGCACCTGGCAGACGATCAAACAAAAGGGCCAGGTATTGTAGATGTTAGAGGGAAAAAATTTGAAGTTCCTGTATTTCATGTTGAGCATCACAAAATATGGGGGGCCACAGCCATGATTCTTAACGAATTTATCCAGGTAATTAAAAGGGCTAATGGTGCAGTTAAGCTATAATTATGTATAAAGCACAGGATTTTAGAAGAGAGAATGGCTACTTTGTGAAATATCTATTCTTTAACAGGTTTGTTTTGCGACTTTTTATATTCCATCCACCATTCCAGAAATTCTTTTTCAAGTAAAATTTCATCTTTAAACTTTTTTTCATAAGCTTCTTTCTCTTCTACGGTGATATGAAGTCTTTTAATTTTAAAAGACCAATCATCGCGAACAGCAATAGAAAAGCCTCCAAGGGCTGTGTTTTCTTTAAAAAGCTCTATTCTGTTTCTCAATTTCTTAGTAATGTTGGTTTTGCTAAAATATAAATTCTCAAATCTTATATCTAAATAAAATAATCAATTTATGTGCCAATTATAGAAAAAAGACAACTTTACTTGAAGTTGTACCAATTGTATTTGTATTTTAGTCTAAAGGCAAAATATAAATTGCAATGGTAAATGCCGATGCTACTTGGAAATAGTCGAATGAGGCTTTGCCGAAATTGGACTATTTTGAAAGTAAAACCGGTATTAAATTGAGTTAAAATTTTATGGAAATTCCAATTTCAAGTTTTAACATTTCTTGTCTTGAATGATAGCTATCTTTCTTTATATCAGTGAAATAATTGCTTGCATCAAATCTGTTGTTTTGATAAACCAAGCCAGAAATAATCGTAAAGTCTTCGTTTATTGGAAGTTTAAAGAAAAGACTTCCCCTTATACTAAATTTCCTTTTAAATTGTTTTATTGTTTGGTCGCCTAATTCAGCATCGAAAGATGCTATCCCACCAGGATAAAAGTATATCCCCGCATTTAGGTTCGGAGAAACTATAATATTTTCTAATACAAGGAAATCATAACCCGAAATAAGGCCAAAATGTAAAAAATGCTCTGGCCAGTTTCCTTTACTTGAGTATTCTAAATTTATTCCATTTCCTAATTTTCTGGCAATAATACAGGTTTTATCTTGATAGTTATTTCTGTCATAATTAATGTAGATACCTATCAGAAACTTTTTTATCGAATAGATGGCTTGTAATTCAATATTAAAACTAGAAGTTATTTTGGTCCCGTAATATGCTGAAGCAATTGTTTGTGATGTGCCATTAGAAAATGTTAGAGACGACACTCCATTGTGAATACCAGTCATTAAAATTAATTGAAACTTTTTGAGTCCCTTTCTTTTTATAAAACATAAAAAAGGTTTCTTTCTTTTTTTAAAAAATGGATTTAGTAGGATGAAATAGGCCGATTTGGTTCCTGAGTCTATCTTGATTTGAGTAAATTGCTCATGTTGGTAAAAAGAAACTGGTTGAATTATATTATTTTGCGTGTCATAATAATACCCTCTTAATTCATTTGCTTCATTTAATGTTAGCAGGAACTCAAGTTTAGAGGAGGAGTTTTCTAGATTCTCACTAACTACAACTATCAGAGTATCAGTTATGTCTTTGAGGTCAGATTGATTTATTAAATCTGATTTAAAATGTTCATTAAGAAATTTTTGTTCAACATTGGATATTACAGAAACCTTGTATTTTGCTTTTGCAGGATTGTTTCTTTCCAGGATTAGGCTATCAATACTAATTTCATTAAAGACTTTATCAATTTTAATTGGAAGTTCAATAATATAGTCCAACGAATCAGGCTCCTGCGCAATCAGGAAGCTGTGAATTAGTATACTAATGAAAACCCATACTAAACGAAAAGAAGTTTTCATTTGGTTGGTGTTTTGTGCTGTTAGCTTTTATAAAAATTCGTTTAATCTTTTGAGCGCTTTCTAATTCTGATATTTTCAAAGTAGGTAAATATCTTTTTTAACCAGTCTCTCAGTAATGCAATGTACATGAGGAAGGTCCCCAGCCATATTACCATGATGTTAAACCAATAAGTATCAATAGTATATCCAAAAAATATTTTTTCGGAAATATAAAATTGCTCCCTTCCAAAGTTCGATTGTGGTTTCATAAAAATAGGATCCTTTTTCTGAATAAGCTCACCATTAACCTCAACAATTTTCTTTAACTGCATCTTATTCATCACAATATCTGAAAGGCTTTTATTATAATAGTTTTGTTGCATTTCAAAAACCTTCTCTGAGCCCATTTTCTTGACTAATTCCTTGTATTTTTTATCTCGCTTTTTCCCTGCTTCTGAAGCTAACTTGCTAAAATTTTCTTTAAGTGAGTCTAAATATGTTTTTGTCAGTTCAATTTCTTTTAATCCTGCATTTGCATTTAGCCTTGTAAAATCCGGTTTCTTAACCTTTTTTACTGCAGGATCTTTTGATAATTTGATTAATTCATTGCTAATTACACTCATTTCATAATCAAAACTGTTTTTTCTTCCGCTTTTTAGCTCAAGTTCACAACGAGTCAACTTGTTTTGTAATTCTGATATTAAAAATGCGGATTTAAACTGCTGACGACTTTTTTCTTTTTCGTCTTCAAAAAACATTTTTTCAAACTGATTGTTTGCAAACTGGTCGACAGCAATTGCTTCGTAGGCCCAGCGAGAAACCATTAAGTCACCAATTACAGGCACATGTTTTTTAGAGGTAATTCCTTCGTGCAATTCATCAAAATTTACCATTGCTCCCCCAAGTAGCAACTGAGGTACTAATATAAAAGGTATCAAAATGTAAATGTTTACAATCGAGTTGAGTGCTGAAGAAATATTCAGTCCAATCAGATTGGCAAATGCAGCTGTTGTAAATAGCAAAAACCAATAACTAAACGTCATTCCTTTTATTCCCAGAATCGAGTTTCCAATTATTACAAAGGTAATTACCTGGATGGATGACATTATAAAAAGCACCACAATCTTCGAATTTATATAGCTAAAGTGACTTAAGTTCAGGAATGATTCTCGTTCAAGAATGTGCCTGTCTCGGATAATTTCCTGTGCACTTACAGTTAAGCCCACAAAAATGAATACAACAATGCACATAAACAGGTAAACCGGAAGGTTTTTGTTTTCGGCAAAAATATACTCACCATCTTTCAGATATTTGGTGAAAAATGCCAAAATAACTGCAAGCAATGGAGTTTCAAGCAGGTTAATAAGTAAATACTGTTTATTGGTAAGCTTTGATAAAATATTTCTGATTGTAAAAATCTGAAATTGCTTTTCAACACTTGGAACTTTAAAGAAGTTGCTGGGCAGTTTTTCTTTCTCTTTTTTTAATTTTAAATCCGGACCTTTCTTCTTGTTAAAAGTTTCGTACCAATCTTCTGGTGTTCTCTTCCTGTTTCTTGTGAATCTTCCGTATTCGTCAACTACCTTTGATTCAACTATTTCTAGAATTTGCTCTGAATTTACATTACCACAAGTTGGGCATTCACTTTCCTGGGCATTTACATGTTCAGTTATTTCCTTAAAATAAACAACAGCATCAATCGGGTTACCATTGTATATAATGTATCCGTGCTTATCAACAACCCAAAGTTTATCAAGTAATTTGTAAATATCAGATGATGGTTGATGAATGTTAGCAATAACCAGTTTCCCTTTAGAAGCTTGCTGCCTTAACAACAACATTACCATTTCAGAGTCATTTGATGATAAGCCAGATGTTGGTTCATCAACAAACAATACAGATGGTTCCCGAATTAGTTCCAAGCCAATATTTAGTCTTTTCCTTTGTCCTCCACTGATAAATTTTGCTAATGGGTTTCCTACTTTTAAATCTTTAATGGCTAGCAAATCCAAATCTATCAATACCTTTTCAACTGCTTGCTTAATTTCATACTCATTGAAGTTACTAAAACAAAGCTTTGCATTGTAATAAAGGTTTTGATATACTGTTAGTTCCTCAATAAGTAAATCATCTTGTGGTACATAACCAATTACCCCTTCAAGATATTCTCTTTCTCTATGTATATCGTATCCATTTATGGTAATAGTACCAGAGTGTAAAGAGAGTTTTCCATTCAACACATTTAGTAGTGTAGATTTTCCAACACCACTTCCTCCCATTATTCCAATCAGGTTCCCGGATTCTTCTGTAAAACTAAAGTTTTGAATACCGTTTTTACTGTTTTTAAATCGAAAACTGATATCCTCTGCTGTAAAAACTATTTTATCACGTGTGGGGCTAACAAGGAATTTGGCAACAATATCACTGTAATAAAGTGGAGATATTTTGGGACCTTTTATAATTGAACCATGATCCAGAATATAACCTGTTGTCGGAATCACATTATGCCCTTGTAGGTAAAGAATACTTTTCCCAAAGTAAGCAAAAAAGTAGAGATCATTACTTAAGATATTAAGAACAATAATCCTTCCATCAAGATTCTCATTTACAATGTGTTTAGTCTTTTTAATTTGCTCAGGCATATTTTTATCAAACCATTCCCCATCTGATTCAATATGTGATTCCTGATCAATGATTAAAATTCGATCTTTTTCTTCAATATCTTCTATGTTATTGGTAATTAGTGCTTTCATCTGCAAAAACTCATTCTCAGGGATATTGAATGATTCTGCAACTGTAGCAATAAAGTCAAGCTCAGTATCGGTAATTATATCATCTTCGTTAACAAATTCTATTAATCTTAATAAAACAATGAATTTATCTCTTTGATGGAGGTTTTCATTAATCTGTTGACAAATTTTAAGTACTTTAACAGCACTTAGAGCGCCTCTTTTTCTTCCTTTCTCACTGTCGACCTTTGTATTATCTGAGTCGTAAAAATTCAAATAATTATCAAATGCATTTAAATATTCGTGTGCCTGGCTAACACTTAATTGCTTTCTAAGATATGAATGTACAATTTCACGAGCCTTGCTTGAAACTCTTGTGTCAGTAAAGTTGGTTATTATCGCAAATAAATGTACAAGTGCATTTAATATCGATTCGCTCATCTAAATCCTGGTTTGATAATCCACTAATTGCAAAGAAAATTGGATGATTATCCTGGTTAAAAAATCAAAGGTTATTTTTCTGTATAGTCACAAAATCCATTCTGAAATTCGATTGTTAAAAGTACAAATTTTTTTGATTTTCTTTGATTAAACAAAACATTACAAAATCAATGTGTAAAATGCTTGGGATATTTCAGAGCAAGTATAATGATTTCAAAAATAGAAGATTCTTATGGTGTTAAATCAAAGGACGAGATACAAAAAAACCACCCTTTGGGTGGTTCTGTTAAAATTCAAAAGATCTTTTAATTGTCTAGAAATAAGATCTAAACATCTTCAACATCGCCTCCTTTTAAGGCAAGTTTTTCTTTAAGTGCAGCAAGAGCATCTGATGAGCTGCCACTTCCTAGTGCCAAATCAATTTCTTCGTCTACGCTAGTGTTTTCTTCAGCAATTTCGGCATACGACTCTGATAATGATTCTTCTTTTTCTACCTTTTCTTTCATTCTTTCTAGCATTGCAATAGTGCTGGATGAATCAATGCCGGCCAATTGTTTGTTAACGTTTTTGGTTGCACTGCTTACTTTGGCCCTTGCTTTTAATATTTTTGCTTCGTTTTCCCATTTCGAAATATTGCTTTTCAACTTTTTAATTTGTGTTTCAAGTTTAGCAACTGAAGCATCGTATTTTTTCTGGTTTTCCAATGAAACAGAAAGACTTCTGGTATGTTCTTCTTTTTTTTCCAATGAGCTTTGGGCCAATCTGTCAGCTTCTGCGGCTTCCATTTGACCGCCTTGCGCTTTTTGCAAAAGGGCAATGGCTTTATTTTCATACTCTTTTGCCTTATTACGGTGCATTTCGGTTTCATTTTTCGAACGAATTGCCAAAGCTTTAACCTCGGCCAAAGCTTTAATGCTGTTCTCTAAATCACCTTTCATGTCTCTGATGGCCTGTTCAGTCATTTTGATAGGGTTTTCCAGTTTATCAACTAATGAATGAGCTTCGGCTTCACCAATTTTAAAAATTCGTTTGAAAATTCCCATAGTTTTATTTTTAGTTAGTTTTTATTCTAATTATCATAACAAATATGCTAAAAATATTTGCAAAATCAAAACATAAAAATGTAAATTTGTTAAAATATTTGTTTGTAAACCGCTACTTGTAGAGAGATGTCTTATTTCGGGAGAAATATCAGGAAAATTCGTAATGCTAAAAAAATTAGCCAGTCTGTGTTTGCTGATTTATTTAATCTAAAGCGAGGAAGTATTGGGGCATACGAGGAGGGAAGAGCCGAAGCTAAAATTGATACTATCATTGAGATAGCAGATTATTTTCAACTTAGTCTGGATCAACTTTTAAGAAAAGAGTTAACAATCAATGAGATATATCACATTCAGGAGCGAAGCAGGAAAATAGATGAGGTAAAGAATAATGAAAAACCTGAACAAGAAAATAATTACCTGAAACAAGCAGATGTGGAACATGGCTTAAGTATGGAGAATCGTTTAATGTCAATTGAGGACAGGTTATCGGAAATTGAAAATCTTATAAAAGGCAAATGATAGTCAAAAGCAGCCAGGTCTTAATTCCCTGGTTCTGGTTTTTGTCTATAGTTTCTCAATAAACTCTCTAATGGTATCAAAGTATTCTCTTTTATTCAGGAATTGAATGTCGCTGTGATCTCCTGCTTCAAATATCTTTAATTCTTTTGGTTCATTAGCCCATTCAAAGTTTTGCATGGCGTGCTTGGCATCAATAATCCGATCGTCCTTGGTGTGCATAATCAGCGTGTTGCCTTTATATTTTTTTAGTTTCTTTTCAATATCAAAATATTTTAACACCTCCTTTTTTAACTCTTCTTCAGTTGAGTCTATGTCTTCTGCACTAACTCTTCTATCAAGTCTTTCATAGAAATCAGATATCCCACTTTCAATGATAAGGCCTTTTATTTCAGGGAATTGCGAAACTGTCTCAATCGCATAAGTGGTGCCAAGCGAACGACCAAAAACAACCAAATCTTTAAGAGGCGTACCGCAGCTTTTTATAATGGAAGGAATAACCTCTATAATATTAATCAGACTTGGACTACCTGTAGACATTGAATATCCTGGATATTCAGAAATTAACAAATTAACCCCCATTTTTTCAATTTCATGGGCGAAGCTTTCTGTGTAATCCTCAACAATCTCGTTACTCGCATGAAAAACAACCAACATTTTTGCATTTTTAAATCGCTCTTGTTTATAACACGAAAGTTTAATTTTTGAGCTCCGGATCATAAAAGGATCAGAAAAATGCTTTTCTCTGGGGAAAAGAAATCGTTTGCTAACAGTTCTATCTTCAAGTATCGACTTTGCCATGGCCATTATGCCTTTATATAATGTGCTAATTTATAAATAAATATTAAGCAAAAAAAATTACAAATTTTATCACGCAAAAATTATAGATTGCTCTATTTCCTTTAACTTTCAACTTTCAACTTTCTCCCAACATCCTTATAAACATAAGCCAGCCCAATTCCGGTTAAAAAACCAAACAAATGTCCTTCCCACGAAATGCTTGGATTTGTTGGTAAAACACCCCAAACAACTCCACCATAAAGAAAGAAAACGATAATGGCAATAAGCAGAGCTTTTATATTTCTTCGAAATAGGCCACTTGCAATTAAAAAACCCACCAAAGCAAAAACTACACCACTTGCTCCAATATGCACAGCACTTCGTGCAAAAATCCAAACAAGCCCGCCTCCAATAAGCGCAGAAAATACTAATACACGAACCGCTACTCTTTTATAGAACCAGAATAAAACAGTAGTTAAAATCAACATAGGCAGCGTGTTGGAAATAATATGAGTAAGATTGCCATGCAAGAAAGGGCAGAAAAAAATGCCTTTAAGCCCACTTATTTCCCTAGGCCTGATACCATATTGGTTAAAATCCATGTAAACAACAGAGTTTAATAGAAATACGCCCCACATAATGGCTACGATGGTAAGAGCAGTGGTAAAGCTGTTTTTCATTTCTAGAAAGTTTTAAGTAAATATAACAAATATAACTATAATTTAAGATGTGAATAGTTAACCCTATTCATCGGTTGCTGAGAATAAATGTTATTTTTTGTTAACAAATGCATCTGTGTAACAGATTTATGGAAAATTGTTTGATTTGTAAGTGTTTGTTTATTAGTTAGTTATATTATACTTTGGAAGATTTAAATAGTTTTAGTATATTAAACTAAAACTTATTGATTCTAAGTATTTTAATTATAAATATTCATTAATCATAATTTATAGAAGTTTCATAAAAAAGATGGTGAAAAAATAGACCGAAAAAATTTTTTTTACGTATAACAGAAAATTGATTAAGAAATAAATTAAGTGGTTATATATTTGTAACGTTTGTTTATTTGTTGATTTTTGAAACTAGTTAAATAAAAACTTGTTAAAAAGTTTTAAAATATTAATATTTAACATATTTTTTCTCGACAAAGTGCAACCATATTATTTTGCACACTGTCTTGAATGTAAGTAAAGGCTAAACCTCTTTATTTGCACAATAAAACTAAAACACAAATACACCACTAAAGTTCTGACTGTGTGCAAAAGCTGGTATCAATTTTGATATTTTTGTACAAAAAGTAATGAAAAGTAGGCATTATTATTGAAATAATGCTTTTTGGGGCATATGTATATGCTATAAATGGAGGACAGGAAAACAATTTAAATATTACTATTGTGGCAAAGTATTTTAAGAAATTTCGGGCAGTTTTAAGTTTAGTCTTAATTCTTTTGGTAAGCCAAAATATAATTTTGGCACAGGATGCAGGTCCTGATAAAACTATTGTATGTGCTAATACAACAATGGAAGCATCTGGGTTAGGTACATGGACAAGTGTCCCTGCAGGTGCAACAATCTTACCTGGAGATATTAATAATCCACTTGCACCAATGACGATAGCAGGTGGTTATGGTACATATACTTTCGAATGGACTTCAGGAGGAACTCCATATACAGTTGATATAACTTACAGCCAGGTAACAATAATTAGTGCAACACTAAGTGCAAATTGTTCTTCGGCATCATTAGTTGGTTCCAATCCTGGAGGAACATTTACTGGACTTTGGACTGCAAGTGCAGGAGGAGTTACTTTTTCAGATAATACTGCCACAACTACAACTGCTTCAAACCTGCCTGTTGGAGTAGCTGTTACCTTTTACTGGGAAGTTACTAAGGAGGCTTGTCCTCAGCAGTCTGCAGGTTCTATTTTGACAAATACTACCCCTGTTGGGGTTGATGCTGGTGGGCCAGCCATTGAAGTTTGTACTAATAGTACCCAGGGCCTTTCTGGTAGTGCTTTGGTAGGAGTCCAAACAGGAGCCTGGACTTTTCAAACCGGTAGTGGAATATTTGATGATTCAACAAATCCATCAGCAACAGTTTCAAGTTTAGTTGATGGAGTGAATATATTAAGATGGACAGTTACAGAAGGAGCTTGCTCTGCGTATGATGATGTGACATTAACAAACAACAGTGTTACGGCCACTGCTTCAAATCAAAATGTTTGTGCAACTAATGTTTTTCTGGATGGTAATCAACCTGCAGGAACCAGCGGTGTTTGGACCGAAAACCCTGCAGGGCCAGCAAATATTGTTACTCCAACCGATCCCGGTACTGAAGTTACAAGTCTACAGGTTGGTGCAAATAACTTTAGATGGACGTTGACAAAGGGAGGTTGCAATGATATTGTTGATGTTACAATTACTAGGGCAATTTTAAATGCTGATGCAGGTACTGATGTAAATAATCTTTGTGCTACATCAACAGTACTTAATGCAATTCCTGCTGTTCCGCCAGCCACAGGTGTTTGGTCATTGATTTCAGGAAGTGGAACTTTTGCAGACGCAAGTCTGGCTACTACATCTGTTAGTGGTTTAGATGCTTCTACACCAAATACTTTTAGATGGACTGTTTCAAGTGCTGGTTGTACTTCTGTATCTGATGAAGTAACTATTACATCAAATGCTTTACCCGTTGATGCGGGAACTGATCAAACAGGAGTTTGTGGAACTTCTATAACTTTAAGTGCAGCAAGTGGAGATCCTTCAGGCAGTGGAGGTTCTGGCGTTTGGACAACTGGTTCGAGTGCTAATATCTTAACACCTTCAAATTTTACTTCAACAGTTACCAACTTACCGCCTGCAACCAGTACTTATCGATGGACAGTAACAAAAAATGGTTGTAGTGTTTGGGATGAAGTACAGGTAACACGTAGTACATATGCAGCTAATGCTGGTAATGATCAGACAGTTTGTGGAACATCGGCTGTTTTATCAGCAAGCGATCCTGGACCTGGTGGCTCAGGAGTTTGGTCAATAACTTCAGGTGCAGGAACTATTACTAATCCAGCTTCAAGAAATACAACTGTTACAAACATCACGAGTTTTCCATTGGTTCTTCAATGGCAAATAACTGCTGGAGCTTGTACTGGTTCAACTGATCAAGTTACCATTTCAGATCAGGGAACAACTGTTGCAGAGATTGATATTGCGCCTTCATTTGATGTTGCATGTGGGACAAATTCATACTCTAACCTTGCTTCAGTGAACGTTCCAACAGGAGGAGAAACTTTAACTTGGTATGAAGCAGCCCCAACAACAGGAGTTACCTTTACAACACCTAATAATATTACAACTGATGTAAATAATTTAACTGTTCCTGGATCATATACTATTGTGCTTGAAATTACTGACGGTGTTTGTACAAATTTAGATACAGTAATTTTGAATACTTATACGGGCGTAGTTGCAAATGCAGGTGGTAATGTGGGGAATAATACTACATGTGATCAAATTGTGTATTTGAATGCCGTAAATCCAGCGCCTTACACTGGAACATGGTCAGTTGACCCTACAGATCCTGATGACCAGAATGTTGTGATTTTAGATCCCAATAATCCTAATACTGGTATACAGACAAGAGCAGTTGCAGGTGGAGATGATACAGATTTTCAATTCAGCCTTATTTGGACTGTTACAAATGGTTCTTGTACAAGTAGTCAGACAATTACAGTAGAAAACTACGCTGTTGCGTATGCAGGAGAAGACATGATGCAATGTGGAAATGCTGTATTTAACATGGATGCAGCATTTAGAACTAGAAGTAATTGTAGTTCAGGAACTTGTGGTACTTGGGATTTTTCTTTTGGAGGAATTAATCTAACTGGGGGACAAGATTATTGGAGTGATGCAGAGTTTACAATTGCAAATACTTCTCTTGAAGGTGCTTATCCTGTAACTTGGACCTATTCTTACAAAAGGGGTGGTTCTTTTACTTGTTCATCTTCTGATGAACTCATAATGTATTTTCTCGAGGATCTTTCAACAAAATCTATAACAGCTGGAGCTGATCAAAATATTTGTGGAACAACGGCTACAATTACAGATGCTTCAGTTCCTTCAAATGTTGGTCTCAGTGTTACTGGTGAATGGAGTGGACCAGTTGGAGTGAATTTTTCACCAATTAATTCACCAACAACAACTATTTCTAATCTTACAGTTGGAGTTAATACTCTTACTTGGAGACTTGATAACAGTTGTAGCTTTAATCAGGCAACTGTGGATATCAATGTTTCAGGAATAACAGGAATTGATGCAGGAGATGAACAGATTATTTGCGAAGATTATGCTACTTTTGATGCAGATCCTGTACCACCGTTAGGCACTGGAACATGGTCAGTGAAATCTGGAGGTGGTGTAATAACTACTCCAACTTCGAATACTAGTACCGTAACTAGTTTATTACAAGGACGTAATGTGTTCTTATGGACAGTTAATAGCCCTTTCTGTAATGCAGTCGATTCTGTTGTAATTTATTCAGGGAGGCCAGATCAACCAGATGCTGGTCCGGATCGAACCTTCTGTGGTTCAGGTAATATGCAGGGTATTCCGCCACCAACAGGAACCGCACAATGGTCGGTAATTAGTGGTGGAGCAAACATTACTACACCAACAGATCCTAACAGTTTGGTGACTCCTTTAGTTTCTCCAACTACACTAAGATGGACTGTAACTGAGGTTGCACCTAATGGATTAAATTGTACAAATTACGATGATGTAATCGTAATAAATAATACCCCAACAACTGCCTTTGCAGGTGCAGATCAAACAGGTGTCTGTGGTTCTACAGGACTTGCAGCAAATACTCCGGCAGCAGGCGAATCTGGGTTATGGCAAACAGTTGCTGGTACAGGTAGCTTTGCGGATGATACTCAGGCAGTAACTACTGTTACTAATATGCAATTAGGATTAAATACTTATAGATGGACAATTACAAAAGGTAGTTGTACTTCTTCAGATGAAGTAAATGTAACCAGCGATGCAATAGTGGCCAATATTACCACTCCTGATCAAAGTACTTGTAACACAAGTTTCCCATTAGTTGCTGTGGATCCAGCTCCGGCAACTGGTTTATGGACACCTATGGGCACTCCGGCAACTTTAACAAGTACAACAGCTTTTGCTACTACTGCAAATGGTTTGCAAAATGGTGTGAATACTTTTGAATGGAGAGTTACTTATGGTGCTTGTGTTACTACAGATTTTGTTACAATAAATAATTATACAATAACCCCAGCTAATGCTGGCGTCGATCAATCAGTTTGTACAGGAAGTGCAATTTTAAGTTCAAATCTTCCAAATACTGGACTAAGTGAAACCGGCACGTGGTCAAATCCATTCGGAATACCAGGCGTTACATTTGCAGATCCTACAAGTTCTACTACATCAGTTAGTGGATTACAGAATGGGGGCAACACATTGCGATGGACAATCAGCAATGGAGCCTGTTCAGATTATGATGATGTTGTTGTTACTGTTAACTCTTACACAGTAGAAGCTGGCAACCCTCAGGCCATTTGTGCGGATAACACAATATTACAGGGTAGTTCTCCTGCTCCAGGAACAGGAGTTTGGTCTGTACAAAGTGGTTCGGGAACATTCACCACCCCGAATTCTAGTTTGACCAATGTAACAGGAATTACTTCTACTGTGAACGTATACAGATGGACGGTTACTCAAGGAGCTTGTATTTATACCGATGATGTCACAGTAACTTTAAATACACCCACTGCAGCTAATGCAGGTTTAGATCAGGTCGCTTGCGGGCCAACAGCTACATTAGACGCTGATCCTCTTACAGTCGGTACAGGAACATGGACATCCTCATCTGGAGGAGTCATCATTGCTGATCCAACTTATTATCAGTCAGGTGTTTCTAATTTACCTGGCGGTGCTACTACATTTACCTGGACAGTAACTAATGGAACCTGTACAGATGTGGACCAAGTGATCATTTACAATAATAGTTTCACAGTGGGCGGAGTGAGCCCTCCTCCTATTTGTGTTGACACAACCGAACTTCAGGCAACAGATCCATCTCCTGGAACAGGGGTTTGGACAGTTAGAAGTGGTATTGGAACATTTGACAATGCAACTTATTATAGATCAATTGTAAGAAATATAGGTAGAGGAGATAACGTATACCGATGGACAGTAAGCAATGGAGGATGTTTTGATTACGTAGATGTTACAATAACAAATCTTTCAGTAACTGCTAATGCAGGTTTAGATCAGGTTGTTTGTGTCGATCAGGTAACGTTAAATGGAAACAATCCTGCAACACAAGATATTGTAACTCCTCCAACTCCTGCGACGGGTACATGGACAGTTACTCCAGTTGTTCCACCAATAACTTTTGCTCCAGGTGTCAATACATATAATGCAATAGCGAGTGGCTTAGGCCCCGATTTGAATACATTTACATGGACTGTAACAAATGGAACATGTACAGATGTTGATGAGGTTCAGGTGTTTAACTATATGCCGGCATTACCAAATGCAGGTTTAGACAGTACATTTTGCGGGATTGATTTTCCAGCACAAAACTATAGGGATACATTTGAGTTGAATGCAAATACTATTGTTCTAAGAACTGGTGAAACAGCTTACTGGACTCAGGTTGCCGGTTCTAGTACATTTATAGGTAATTCAACAGATCCTAATTTAGTAGTAGCCAACCTTGAGCATTATGCTCAATTAGGAGGTCCGGATTATTGGAATCAAAATCCAACAGTAAATACTTACAGATGGAATGTCGAATATAATGGTTGTGTTATTTGGGATGAAGTAACCATTACCAATGCTGCACCATTTGAGGCAGATGCCGGACCCAATCAAACAGTGTGTTTTGATTTTGTCGATTTAAATGCTGTAGATTTAGGAAATGGAGCCCAGTTACATTGGTGGGAAGCAAACCCTCCAGCTGGCATAACTTTCGAAGATCCATACACTGGTAACCCAGATAATACTCCGTTTAATGCCCATGCAACAGGTTTGCAGTCTGGGCTTCCGGTTCCTAGTTTAACTACATTTAGATGGTATAAAGAGAATACAATAAATGCAGTTACCTGTAATATATGGGACGAAACCGAGGTGACAAGAGTTGGTGGCGATCTGGGTATGACAACTGCAGGTTCCAACCAAGTTGTTTGTGCTGATTCAGCAAGAATGAGCGCAACCGATCCTTCAACGGTATTTCCTGCCGGGCAGACTGTTTATGGTGAGTGGTCAATTTTATCAGGTGGTGGTAACTTTGCTGACCTTTCAGGAGCAAGTACTTTGGTTACTACTCTTGATTATGATACAAATGTATTCCGTTGGACGATTACAAATCAAACTTTAGGATGTATAACTACTAATGATGTATATATAACAAATGCATTGCCTTCCGATGCATTGGCTGGTCCTGATCAATATGTTTGTACCAATACAGCATTACTTTCTGCTGTAAGACCAATTGTTGGAACTGGTGAATGGTCAGTAATTGGTGGTAGTGGAACCATTTCAAACACAACTTGTGCAAGTTTTAACTGTAATGTTTATGTTAACAATATGGGAACGGGCTTAAATACGTTCCAATGGACTACAACAAACTTATACACCGATCCTGCTAATGGCCAGGTGACTGAATGCCAGCTAGTTGACTTAATTGAGGTGTGGAATAACTCTGTAACTGCCGAAGCTGGTTTAGATCAAACAGTCTGTGTTGATGATGCAATTCTCTCGGCTACTCAACCAGGTGTTGGTGAATCAGGAACCTGGACAGTATTAGGTGGTTCGGGAATTGTTACAACTCCGAGCTTGTACAATTCTCCAGTTACTAACATGAGTCCGGATAGCAATAGTTTTAGATGGACGTTGACAAATGGAATATGTTCTGATTATGATGATGTTTATATATATAATAATAATCCAACCGATCCTGTAGCCAGTACGCCAACTCCTAATGTTTGTGTTGATTATGCTGATGTTAATGGGAATAATCCTTTAAATGGTACTGGAGTGTGGGGCATACAGTCTGGTGGTGGTACTTTTGATGATGCTTCAAGTGCATCAACTACTGTCAGGGGAATGGCAGGTGGATTAAATGAATATACCTGGACAATTACTAAAAACGGATGTGCAGAAACTGCTGTTGTTCAGGTTTGGAACCGATCCGTTACAGCAGATGCAGGTGCGGATATTGATAATGTATGTGGTATAGAACCAGCAATATCAACAGTTACATTAGCTGCTTCTGCACCTAATACAGCGGCTGGTGAAAGTGGTAATTGGACAATCGTAACTAGTAGTGGAACAATTGTTACTCCAACTGCCTATAATTCAGTAGTGAATAATATGGATAATGGTACTAATACATTTAGATGGACAATTTCAAATGGTATTTGTAATGATAATGATTTGGTAGATGTATTTGTTTATATACCTACTACAGCGGTTACTAATGCTGACTTTGAAACATGCACTAACCCATTAGGTGGTAGCATTACTATTACTGCTAACGCACCAGATCCAGGTAGAGGAACAGGAACATGGACTAGTTTACCAGGTGCTGGAGGAGCAATAGTAAACCCAACATCGAATGTAACGAGTGTAACAAATCCAGGGTATAATGAAAATGGTTATCGATGGACAATTGATTTAAATGGTTGTACATCCTCGGATGATATTGTCGTAACAAACAATTACGTGAACTCTGATGCTGGTCCTGATGTTGCTATCTGTACTGATACATATACACTTCAAGGCAGTGATCCTACTGTAAATGATGAAGTTGGACTTGCGCAGGCTAGTGGGGTTTGGACAGTAACACAGGGATTAGGCAGTTTTGTAGACAACACGCAATATGATACACAAGTTTCAGGATTAACAACTGCTGTAACTAATATTCTTCGCTGGACAATTACAAAAGGTGGTTGTACAGATTTTGATGAGGTAAGCATTAATAATAATTCGTTTACAATAGATGCTGGAGCTGCTCAGGTAGTTTGTGGTAATTCTGCTACACTTAATGGACAACAGCCTGGAGTTGGTGAGTCAGGAGTTTGGTCAGTATTTTCTGGTGGAGGAACATTTGTAAATGCTTCAGTTTACAATACTGTGGTGAGTGGACTTTCGATTGGTTCCAATGTTTATACCTGGACAGTTGATAATGGAACATGTACTGCAAACGATAATGTCGAAATCTATTACAATTATGTAGATGCGGTTGCAGGACTACAACAAAGGGTTTGTTCTACAACTGCAACTTTAGATGGAAATAATCCATCGGGAACAGCTACAGGTAACTGGGTTGCAGTACTTGGTGGTGCATCCGTTACCACTCCGACTCTTTACAACTCAGGAGTGACAAATTTAGCTGTAGGACAGAATACTTTCCAATGGACTGTATCAAATACTTATAATGCTGTAACCTGTTCTGATGTTTCAACAGTTAATATCTTTAATGATACACCAGACCCAGCTATAGTAGAGGCAGATAATGAAGTTTGTTCTAATTCGACTGATTTAACTGTAATTACTCCTCCAGCAGTAGGAACAGGAGTTTGGATGGCGCTTGATAACCTTGCTGTATTTGATAATTCTTTAAGTTTTAACCCTGTAGTTACCGGATTAAACAGAGGAATAAATACATTCAGATGGACAGTGACTAATCAGGCCTGTACTAGTACTGATGATGTAATAATTACAAATAATAGAGTTGTGGCAAATGCTGGGATTGATAAGTCTACAGCCTGTGCAGATTTTACCACGCTTTCTGGTAATAATCCGTTATTAACACAAGGAAGTGGTGTTTGGTTTGACTTATCAGGTTCTACGGCAACAATTGTAACACCTACTTTGTACAACACATCAGTAACGGGTCTTGAACAGGGTGTCACTGAATTTAGGTGGACTGTTTCATTGGGTTCATGTAGTGTTTCTGATAATGTTCAAATCACAAATAATCAGATTACTGCAACAGCAGGTGTTGATCAAATAACATGTAATACATTCTATACACCACTTGATGGAAATGATGTATCTGGAGTTGGGGGAACAGGTGTCTGGATATCTGTTGGTAATACAGCTGATGTAACAACTCCAACCTTGTTTAATACAGGAGTTACTAATTTAGATCCGGGCCTTAATACATTTAGATGGACAGTGACCTCCGGAGCAGAAAGTTGTACTGATTTTGATGAAGTTGTAATCACCAATGATGGAGTAATATCAAATGCAGGTTCAGATATTGAGACCTGTAATACAAGTATCAATCTTAGTGCTGTTGCTCCTACAACCGGTTCAGGAACATGGACACAGGCGAGTGGTGCTCTGGCAACTATTGTTGATCCAACTAATCGTCAAACGTTAATAAGTGGATTAACTGGCGGGGTCTATGCATTTACTTGGACAGTAGTAAATGGTGCTTGTTCTGCAAGTGATGATGTTGTTATAACTAATAGTACACCTGCAGTTTCAAATCCAACCACTCCGACACCCGAGACTTGTGATGGAACGGGAGTTTTACAGGCGAATGCTGCGGGTGTAGGTGAAACCGGATTGTGGTCAGGTGGTGCAGGTTCTACTATAGCAAATGCATCAGTAAATAATACAACAGTTTCAGGAATGCCAAGAGGTGTTAATACATATACGTGGACCTTAACCAAAGGAACGAATGCAACCTGTACATCTTCGAATTCAGTGAGTATAACAAATAACCAGGTAGTTGCGAATGCAGGTTCAGATAATACAACTTCATGTAATGATTTTGTAACGTTATCAGGAAATAATCCAACCTTAACTCAAGGTACTGGATTATGGACAGATCAATCAGGTTCAACAGCAACCATTGTCAATAATACTTTATACAATACGGTTGTAAACAATGTAGAAATTGGAACTACTACCTTCAGGTGGACTGTTTCATTAGGAACCTGTTCAGCAAGTGATGACGTTGTAATAACTAACAACCAGATTGTTGCAAGTGCAGGAACAGATCAGTCTACATGTAATAACTTCTACAACCCATTGGACGGTAATGATGTTTCGATTTCAGGAGGAACAGGAGTTTGGAGTACAACTGGCACAGGAACATTTGTTAGCGATACTCAATTCAATACAAGAGTCAATAACTTACAATCAGGAATAAATACTTTAACATGGACAGTAACTTCAGGTGCAGAAGGTTGTACTGACAGTGATGATGTTGTAATTACGTATAATGGGGTTACTGCAGATGCGGGAACAGATATTGAGACATGTAATGCAAGTATTAACTTAAGTGCAATTGCACCATCCGTGGGAACGGGTAGTTGGACACAGACAGGTGGAGCACCTGCTACTATCGTTACTTCAACAGATAGGCAGTCTTCAGTTACCGGTTTAATAGGCGGTGTTTATTCATTCACATGGACCGTAGTTAATGGAGTATGTTCTGCTTCCGATGTAGTTAATGTTACCAATAGCACACCTTCAGTATCTAACCCAACCACTCCAACACCAGAATCTTGTAATGGCACAGGAACATTACAAGCCAATGCTGTAGGTGTAGGAGAAACAGGATTATGGTCAGGCGGTGCAGGTTCTACCATAGCAAATGTGTCAGCAAATAATACAACAGTTTCAGGAATGCCAAGAGGTGTTAATACATATACATGGACTTTAACCAAAGGAACGAATGTAACCTGTACATCTTCGAATTCAGTGAGTATAACAAATAATCAGGTAGTTGCGAATGCAGGTTCAGATAATACAACTTCATGTAATGATTTTGTAACATTATCAGGAAATAATCCAACCTTAACTCAAGGTACTGGATTGTGGACAGATCAATCAGGTTCAACAGCAACCATTGTCAATAATACTTTATACAATACGGTTGTAAACAATGTAGAAATTGGAACTACTACATTTAGGTGGACAGTTTCATTGGGAACTTGTTCAGCAAGTGATGACGTTGTAATAACAAATAACCAGATAGTTGCAGATGCAGGCACTGATCAATCAACTTGTAGTAGTACCTTGGCCCCATTGGATGGAAATGATGTTTCAGGAGTAGGAGGAACAGGAGTTTGGAGTACAACCGGAACAGGAATTTTTGTGGATGGTACCCAGTATAATACACAGGTAGATAATTTACAATCAGGAATCAATACCTTAACATGGACAGTAACTTCAGGAGCAGAAGGTTGTACTGATAGTGATGATGTTGTAATTACGTATAATGGGGTTACTTCAGATGCAGGAACAGATATTGAGACATGTAATGCAAGTATTAACTTAAGTGCAATTGCACCATCCGTGGGGACAGGTAGTTGGACACAGACAGGTGGAGCACCTGCTACTATCGTTACTTCAACAGATAGGCAGTCTTCAGTTATCGGTTTAATAGGCGGTGTTTATTCATTCACATGGACCGTAGTTAATGGAGTATGTTCTGCATCTGATGTAGTTAATGTTACCAATAGCACACCTTCAGTATCTAACCCAACCACTCCAACACCAGAATCTTGTAATGGTACAGGAACATTGCAAGCCAATGCTGCTGGATTGGGAGAGACTGGATTGTGGTCAGGTGGTGCAGGTTCAACCATAGCAAATGTGTCAGCAAATAATACAACAGTATCAGGAATGCCAAGAGGTGTTAATACATATACATGGACTTTAACCAAAGGAACTAATGTAACCTGTACTTCAGCAAACTCTGTTAATATTACTAATAATCAGGTAGTAGCAAGTGCTGGTGTGGACAAAACAACTGTTTGTAATGATTTTGTAACATTATCTGGTAGTAATCCATTGTTAACTCAGGGGAATGGATTGTGGACAGATCAATCAGGTTCAACAGCAACCATTGTCAATACTACTTTGTATAATACTATAGTAAATAATGTAGAAATTGGAACTACTACATTTAGGTGGACAGTTTCATTGGGAACTTGTTCAGCAAGTGATGATGTTATCATAACAAATAATCAAATAGTTGCAAGTGCTGGTTTAGATCAATCAACTTGTACTAACTCTTTGGATCCTCTTGATGGTAATGATGTTTCCGGAGTGGGAGGAACTGGAGTTTGGAGTACAACCGGAACCGGAACATTTGTTAATGCAACTTCATATAATACAAGAGTAAATAATTTACAATCTGGTTTAAATACGTTAACATGGACAGTAACTTCAGGGTCTGAAGGTTGTACTGATAGTGACGACGTTATTATTTCTAATAATTCTGTAACAGCTAATGCAGGTTCGGATATTGAAACTTGTAATAGTTCATTGAATTTAAGTGCTATTCCTCCGTCTGTTGGTACCGGAAGTTGGTCACAAACGGGTGGAGCTCCGGCTGTTATTGCAAATTCAACCGATAGACAAACCCTTATCTCAGGACTGACAGGAGGTGTATACGCATTTACCTGGACTGTTGTGAATGGGGCATGTTCTGCAAACGATGTTGTTGTAGTAACAAATAGCACTCCTACAACTTCAAATCCAACCACACCAACTCCTGAAGTTTGTGATGGAAATGGTGTATTGCAAGCAAATGCTCCAGCTGCAGGTGAAAGTGGATTATGGACTCTTTCTAATGCAACAGGTACGCTTGGAAATGCAACATTAAATAATACAACTATTTCTGGTCTAAAGCCTGGTGTCAATATATTAAGATGGACTTTAAGCAAAGGGACTACTGTAACTTGCACCTCCTCAGCTGATGTAACTATTACTAATAATTCTGTTACAGCCAATGCTTATACGAGCAATAGTACATCTTGTGATGGTAATGCTGTTATATCAGGTAATGATCCTTTATTGCAATCGGCAACAGCAACAGGTTTGTGGACGGTCAGTACAGGAGCTACAATATCTAATCCAACTTCATACGATAATGTAGCAGCAAGTAATTTGGCGCAAGGTGATAATATCTTCACCTGGACAGTAACCAGGGGAACTTGTACTGCAACTGCAAACGTGACTGTAACTAATAACCAGGTATTTGCAACAGTTGGAAGTAATGTTAGTGTTTGTGGAAGTAATGCAACTTTAAATGGGGTTGATCCTGCGCCTAACACAGGAGTTTGGTCGCTTGAAACAGGTGATAATCCGGCAGCAATTGCCATTGTTACACCAACCTTATATAATTCGAATGTAACTGGTATAACAAAAACAGCCATTTTTAAATGGGTTGTTAGTGGAACAACTTGTAAAGATTCCGCTTATGTAACCGTGAATAATAATTCAATTCAGGTTAGTGACGGTGTGCCACAAACAGTTTGTGCATATACTGGCACAGGAAGCTTAACAGCAGATGCATTAACAGCAGGTCAATCTGGTGTTTGGACTTCTGCAGGTTCTAATCCTGTGATAGCCAGTCCTTCAGCTGTGACAACTGCAGTATCCAATTTAGATAATGGAAGTAATGTATTCTTCTGGACAGTTACTAACTCTACAGGTTGTACTGGTTCCGGAAGACATGAAATCATAAATGATGCACCTTCTACACCAAATGCAGGAACAGACCAAAACATCTGCTCAAGCTCTACTGCTTTATCAGCTAATAATCCATTATATGGCACTGGCACATGGTCTCAAACAGGCGGAAGTACAATTGGAGTAGTTATTTCTGATCCAACAAGTAGTGCAACTGCAGTAACAGGAATTTCTCCAGGGAACTCAACTTTTACATGGACAATTGCCAATAATGCATGCTCAAGCTCTGATGATGTTCAGATATATAATAATTCCTTTAATTTGTCTGCAGGACTCGACGAAACATTGTGTGGAGATGCTACTAATTTTAATGCTAATGCTGTGCCTGCTGGTGGAACTGGTCAGTGGACTATAGTAGGAGGAACTGGAATAATTACTGATACAACAGATCCTACATCAGCTGTATCTGGTCTTGGACAAGGAACAAATACATTTAGATGGACAGTTACTAATGCATCAGGCTGTACTGTAAGTGATGATGTTCAAATTACTAATAATCAGCCTACAATACCAAATGTAAGTGCAAATCAAACAACATGTAATAGTTCTATAACCATATCAGGAGACGCACCTCCGGTTGGAGCTACAGGTTTGTGGACAGTTGGTTCAGGAAGTGGAACATTCAGCAATGCATCTAGTGACGTTACCACCGTTACTGGTTTAAGTGATAATAATACGTTTATATGGACAATAACTCAGGGAGCATGTTCAGCATATAACACTGTTACAGTTACTTATAATGGCGTTGTTGCATCTGCTGATGATGATATTTCAACCTGTTCAGATACTGAAACACTTACTGCCGCAGTACCTTCAGTTGGAACTGGTGTTTGGACACTTCAAAGTGGAACTGGTACGATTGCAAATGCTACATTGAATGAGACAACGGTTTCTGGTCTTTCTCAAGGAGTAAATGTATTTAGATGGACTGTTACAAGGAGTGGTTGTTCTGATTGGGATGAAATTTATATAACCAATAATGCACCTGATGCAGCTGATGCCGGAACAACAATAAATACTTGTAATGCAAGCTTTAATTTATTGGCAAATAATCCGTTGGTAGGAACAGGTACTTGGACTTCAGCGGTTGGTTCTTCTGCAACAATTACCAATCCTACGTTGTACAATACATCAGTTAATTTACCGATTCAGGCAATGCCTTATAGCGAAACATTTACCTGGACAATTACTAATGGTGTTTGTACAGATAGTGATGTTGTCACAGTCAATAATAATGCATTCATTGTATATGCAAATGCAGATGATTATACCTGCACTGGAACTTACCTACTAACAGGTAGAGATCCTGCTTCAGTTTCTGGTACAGCAACTGGAAATTGGACTGTAATTTCTGGTAGTGGTGTATTTGATAATTCCGCAATTTATAATGCAACTGTTTCATCAATGAACCCAGAAGTAAACTCATTCCGATGGAGAATTAATGACAATGGATGTACAGGCTATGATGATGTTGTTATTATAAATAACCAGGTAACTGCAAATAGCACTGGCTTTATGACTTGTAATAGTAATGCAACCATTGTTGCAAATAATCCATTATTGCAAAATGCTGCTGGTTTATGGACAGTTGATAATCAGACGACTCAGGTTGTTAGTAATCCAACTTCATATAATACTGCCGTTTCAGGACTTGTTCCAGGTGCAATTAACAGACTTCGGTGGACGGTTTCAAAAGGTGCTTGTTCGGTAAGTGATACAGCGAATATTGAATACTATGTACCAAATGCAAACATTACAATTCCGGATATTGCACATGGTTGTGCTGATACTGTTCAATTAATTGCAGATCCAAATATTGGTACTGGAACAGGAGTTTGGACAGAAAGCACTAGTAGCACATCAATTACATTTGATGACAATACTGCTTCTACTACTATTGCAAGAAATCTGGATATCACTGATAACATATTCATTTGGACAGTAACAGATCGGGGTTGTGCTAGTAGCGATCAAGTTAGTATTAATAATAGTTTGCCTATTAATAATGCTGGCACGGATCAAGCTGGATGCACAAGCACATTCACCATGAATGCTGAGACTCCAACAGCTACAGGAAGTGGATTATGGATGTTGATTTCAGGAAGTGTAACTTTCACAGATCCTACTTCTCCTACAACTACCGTAACTGCGGCCAGGGGACAAAATATTGTTGAGTGGACAATTACTGATAATGGTTGTAGTAAGTCAAAAAGGTTTACTATAACGAATAACTTAACGAATCCAAATGCAGGAACTGATGTTGCTGTCTGTGAAAACAGAGTTCAGTTGTCTGGAAGTGCTCTACAACCCGGACAGACTGGTGTTTGGTCGATTGATGGAGGTGTTGTCTCAGAGACATTTAGTAGCACAACTGTAAATAATCCAGAGGTTACTAATTTAAGGCAAGGTATCATCACATTTGTCTGGACTGTAACAAATGGAATTTGTACAGCTGAAGATAGAGTGGTTGTAACAAATAATACTCCAACTGTTGATGCTGGACCAGACAGAACTATCTGTGAAGATTATGTTACCCTAGCTGGAAATAATCCAGATCCAGGAAATACTGGAGTATGGACAATTGGAAGTGCAAGTGTTAACATTGTAAGTCCAACGGCTTACAACACTAGTGTGACTAATTTAAGTCAGGGTTCTAATCTATTTACTTGGACTATTGATAATGGAATTTGTACAGCTTCCGATGAAGTATTGATTACTAGTAATTCAATTGATGTAGTAGCAGGTATTCCATATTCGGAAGATTGTTCAGATACTTTGATACTAGATGCTACCGTGCCACCAGTTGGAACAACTGCGTTGTGGACTGCAGTAGAAGGAGGAGGAACGTTTGATAATCAAACATCCTATTCTACAACCGCAAGAGGATTGACCGGATTTAACAGGTTAAGATGGACAATTTCGGATGGAACTTGTTCATTCTTTGATGAGATTCAATTTGTAAGCTTATTGCCAACCCTGGCCGCAACTCAATCGGATAAGGCTGTGTGTGTTAATTATACTCAAATAACTGCAAATCTGGAGGATGCAGGACAAGGAGAAAGTGGTTTATGGACAAAAGTGATTGGTTCTGCAAGCGTAACTATTGTTAATCCATCATCTTTCCAAACAAATGTAACTAATTTGGATGCTGGACTAAACCAATTTAAGTGGACAATAAGCAATAGCGACTGTGCAACATCGGATGTGATTGATGTTACTAATAATCAGGTATTTGCCAATGCGGGTAATGATCAGGTAATTTGCGATAGTGTTGGTACTATCAGTGCTAATGTTACAACAGGAACAGGTTATTGGACTACTTCAACTCCTGGAGTTGTAATTGCTAATAGTGCGTCTGCAAATAGCGGTGTTAGCAGTTTGGCATTTGGAAATAATAATTTCCAATGGAATGTTAGCTATAACGGTTGTTCTGATCAGGATGAGGTAATTATCCGAAGTGACTTACCTCGAAATGTGTCTGCTGGAGCTGATACCAGCATATGTGTTAGTTATTACAATTTAGCAGGAAGCAATCCTGGCTTAGGCTCAGGTAAATGGTCTGTACTTGGAGGAAATGGAATTTTTGCTGATGACACTGCAAATCAGACAACAGTATCCGGACTTTCAGGAGGCTCTAATCGTTTCCGTTGGACGGTCACTGTTGCAAGTTGTTCAGAGTATGACGACATAACAGTTACAAACAACAAATTAGATGTTTCTGCTGGAATCAATCAAACTATCTGTAACCGTGATACAGCTACTTTAGTTGGAACACCTCTTACTGGCGGAGTTACGGGACTTTGGACTGTAGGAGGTGGAACAGGTACGTTTGATAATCCTTCTTCAGCTACAACTATTGTAAGAAGCGTAGCGAAGGGATTAAATACTTATGCATGGACATTAAGTGATGGTAATTGCAGTACTTCGTCCGAAGTAGAGGTAATTAATAATACACCGGATGTTGCCGAAGTTGGTGCAGATCAGTTTATTTGTAATGATTATACGGCAATTAATGCAATTGCTGTATCAAATGGAACCGGTGTCTGGACGGTCAGATCTGGTAGTGGTACGATAGCACTACCATCTAATAATAATACAGATGTTTCTGGAATTCCTGTAGGTATTAATCAATATACATGGACAGTTACAAAGAATGGATGTTCACAAGATAGTACAATTACGGTTACTAATAATAAAGTAACAGCAAGTGTTAGTACTCCTGTCCAAGTTATTTGTAGTTCGCTCCATACTGGATATTTGTCTGCAAATCAGCCAGGAGTGGGTGAAACAGGATTGTGGCAGAAGATATCAGCTGGATCTGGTACAATAACTACGCCTACTGCTTATTTCACGGATGTCACTAATCTTGGAAATGGTGATACTTACTTCACTTGGACTATTAATAATGCTTATTGTAGCGATACTGACCAAATGAGGGTTACAGATAATTATTATAACACTACTGCTGCTCCCGGTGGGCCAAGCCAGTTGTGTCAGGATTATTCAATTATTAATGGAGGAAATATACCTTCGGGTGCCACTGGCAAGTGGACAACTTCATCCACCGGACCTACTTTTGATAATGCATCTATTGCTTCTACTTATGTTCGTTCATTACCTCAGGGGACTTCAATTCTTATCTGGACAATAACAAAAGATGGTTGTTCTTCACCTGCAAGTATGAGTTTGACAAATAATGCAGTTGAAACGAATGCCGGAAGTGACTGGGTAATATGCGGAACAGATTACATCTTGAATGCACAGGATACTACAGGTTATGGAACCGGTTATTGGACCGTTGATAATGGATCCGTGGTTTTTGCTGATAGTACCGATCCTTTAACTGCAGTTAGTAATTTAATATTAGGTGCGAATAACTTTACCTGGACACTAAATGGTTCAAATGGATGTACTGCTACTGATAATGTTTCAATATATAATAATCAGTTCCCTGCCAATGCAGGTTCAGATCAGATTATTTGCGGAAGCTCGACAAATTTAGTTGGTAGTAATCCTACACCAGGAACTGGAATATGGACCATCTTGCAAGGACAGGGTCAATTGGCTAATAACACTAACAATCAGACAACTGTAACAGGTCTTGCTAACGGTGAAAATAGATTTATTTGGACTGTTAGCCGAAATGGTTGTACTGACTCTGATACAGTTTCAGTTACGAATAATTTATACATTGCAAAGGCTGGAGATGACAGGGCTGTGTGTACAAATCAAACAACAATCACTGCTCAACCGCTTGTTTCTGGTACAACTGGGGCGTGGACACTTGTTACAGGACAGGGAACAATTGCGAGCCCGACAACTAGTAGTACGTTAATAACAAATCTAGGCTCTGGATTAAATAGTTTCCTATGGACAGTAACAAAAACACAGGGTGGTGTTACATGTACATCTTCAGATCAATTAGATGTAATGAACAATGCAGTGAGTACAGATTTGGCTGGTGTTGACCAGGTAACATGTGATAACTTTGCTACATTATCAGCATCTGACCTTGAGCCAGGCGCAACAGGAGTTTGGTCCGGAGGTGGCCTGGGAGTAATAATTGAAAATCCAACTTCTGAAGTAACAAATATTTCACGAATGCAACCTGGTGTTCATAACTTTGCTTGGACAGTTACTATGAACGGATGTACAGGTACTTCAGTTGTTCAGGTTACATGTAATGATTTTTATCCCTATGCAGGGCCAGATGCAATACTTTCTGTTGATAATTATACCATGAAAGCAACATTGCCAACAGGTGGATCCGGGGTTTGGAAGACAACTGCTGGTTTTGCAAATATTAATGATATTTATGATCCTGTAACGGGTATTTCTGGACTACTAATAGGTGAAAATAAATTTGCATGGGAAGTAACTAGTAACGGATGTGTTAAGAGTGATACTGTGATAATTACATACAATAATTTAACAGTAGATGCTGGTGCAGATGCGATAATTTGTACGGATAGATATGTATTGCAAGGATCTGATCCATATCCAGGAAGAGGTGAATGGAAGGTTATTAGAGGGAAAGGTATTTTTTCTAATTCAGAAAGTGAAACAACTGTAGTTTCTAATTTAGCAGTGGGACCAAATACATTTGAGTGGGTTGTTACAATTGGGAATGAGCCTAATACCTATTCAGAATCAGATCAGGTGACAATTACAAATGGAACATTCACAATTGATGCAGGAATTAATCGTTCATCTTGTAATGATTTTAACAACTTAAGTGCAGATCCTCCACTACCAGGAGGAAGTGGTGTTTGGACAATTGTAGCAGGTTCTGGTACATTTACGAATAGATCATTGAATAATACATCTGTAACTAATTTGGGTGGACTTGGAACAAATGTATTCAGGTGGACGGTTACCAGTGCAGAAGGTTGTGTTGCTTCTGATGATGTGGAAATAACTTATAATGTTCCTCCTGTTGCTAGTTTTGAGGTTACGCCTTCAAGTGGTTGTTCTCCATTAACGGTGAAGTATACAAACACAAGTTCAAGGGGGTATACCTATTATTGGAACTTTGGCGAAGATCAAAGAACAGATAGTGTTCTTGTGGTTGATAGTGCACGAACATATTTTGCTTATGATAATGATTCTGTTTATACTACCAGCTTAGTTGCGTTTAGTGATGCTGGTTGCTCAGATACTACAGTTCAACAAATTACTGTCTATGGTATTCCAAAAATTGGTTTCACAGCTTATCCTGATATCCAAAGGTATCCTGATGCAACAGTTTATATCGAAAATACAAGTCGTGATGGTTATGCTAATTACTATTGGACATGGGGAGATGATGATACTAAAATTGATTATCAATTGGAGACAGGATTTTCGCATACCTATCCTACATGGGGTACTTATGAAATATCCTTGGCAGTGAATTCTGGTAGTTCATGTAATGATACGGCTCGTCAATCAATTATAATTTACCCACCAGAACCTGATGATAAGGGTGGACGATTTTACTCAGAATGTCAACCCTGGGCCGGTACTATTAGAGCAAATGTTGATTATGCTGCTAGTTATATATGGAATTTCTATGATATTAATCTGGATCCGGTAGGAAACTCTGCCGAGGAGAATCCATCATGGATTTTCGAAGATGCAGGCACATATTATGCTTCCTTGTCAGTTATAGATTATAGCGGGGATACAATTCATATTAGGCAAGATACCATTGTAGTCAACCCTCTTCCTGTTGTTGACTTTAATTTCCAACCTGACACTGTAATGTTGCCAAATCAAGCAGTTCATTTCTATAATCAAACGCTATATGGAGACTATTACGAGTGGAATTTTGGAGATGGAGTTGTTGATACAGTAGAAAACCCGTTGCATTATTATACTGAAGAAGGTTTGTATAGAATAACTTTGAAAGTATATACTAAAAATAAATGTTTTGCAAGTCTAACCAAAGATCAGGATCCTGTTATTGTTGAACCTGCTGGTATTTGTAGATTCCCAAATGCATTTTCTCCTGGTTCTGAGGCTAAAGATGGATGGCGTCAAGACGGTGATGTTTCTAATGATGTATTTTTACCGGTCTATAGAGGTGTGGATGAGTACAAACTGGAGATTTTTAACCGATGGGGTGAGAAAATTTTCGAGAGTAAAAATCCTGATTTTGGATGGAATGGATATGTTAATGGAAAACTTGCACCACAGGATGTATATGTTTGGAAAGTGACTGGTAAATATAAAAATGGTGTTCCATTTAACGATGCAGGCGATTGTACTTTAATGCAATAATTTTTCTAAGAGAACGATAAAAGAGTGCAACAATATGTTGCACTCTTTTTTTTAGTATGTCGAGCATGGTAACATGCTACCAAGATGAGATGTTCTTGGGTTCGCCTGGTTGACAGGAAGAACTAGCAATAGGCAAGGGTGTTGGGGATGACCCCAAATCTGAAGGAAGCCATCAGCAAAGTCAAGGTTTTAACGAACAGAAACTTGATATAAGGCTCACAAATGAAGGGCAACCGAGCTATGGATTGGGAAAGCCCAAAAGTCAACCGTATCATTAGGGGTAAATCAAGTAGGACCTGACGAAAGTATGTTATCTTATCTTATCCCGAGAGGTCTCACCACCTGTTGGTCAAATGTCGTTAAGTTAAGGGATTTATAAAAGTTCAAATAGATATTTTACCATAAAATATTTACAATTGTCACTTAAAATGCTTATCTTTAATAGATTAACAAATAAAAACTTATCATTATGTGTTCAAAAAACATGAAAACCTACTGGTTATGGCACCAGATCTGACCTAAAAGCCTTGCCAAACTCATTGAAATACTGAGAAATAAGATAAATTCGGAGGATTTCTTAAAAAGAAACAGGGTTAACCCCAAAGTTTTTATCAGAAAAAGGTGCTTAGATTTTGCCACCATCTTTATTTTCCTTAGCAACTTGCTTAAATCGTCTCTTCAAACAGAATTAGACAACTTTTTTAAAGTCCTGTTTCATAAAGAACTGCCCATAAACAATGTTTTAAAAAGTGCTTTCAGCCAAGCAAGGTATAAGTTTAAACATCAGGCATTTATTGAGTTAAATACCGAACAGGTAGAGTATTTTTACTCTCACTTTTCATATAAAAAATGGAAGGGGTACCATTTGGTTGCAATTGATGGTTCAACATGCAGGCTACCTAACAGTGAAAAAATTGTTGAAGAATATAACATTGCGGACACATCAGAAACTGGGGTACCAATAATCCTGGCAAGACTTTCACAAGCATATGATATGTTAAACCATATTGTTATTGATTCAAAATTATCTAGTTACCATACAAGTGAACATGAAATGTCGTTGGGACATGTTCCGTCCTCACAACAAGAAGACTTAGCCTTACTAGACTGAAACTATGCATCCTATTGGCTATTTGCTCTATTAATATCAAAAGGGATAAGTTTTTGCGCCCGTTTAAAAGTTGGTTTGTGGAAAGTCGCAAAACAATTAGCAGATTCAGGTAAGAAGGAGGTCGTTGCAAAAATATTTGCAAGCAAATCAAGCAAGGTGAAATGCAAGGAACTTGCGCTTGGTTCTAAGCCACTAAAACTAAGATTTGTTTGTATTGAGTAGGAAACAGGAGAAAAAGAAGTACTCATTACTAACATTATGGATGATTTAAATTATCATGAATTTGAAGGCCTTTACCATAAAAGGTGGTTTGTTGAGGAATCTTACAAGCAAATGAAATCAAGGCTTGAAATTGAAAATTTCAAAGGCAAAAGTCTTTTGGCTGTAAAACAGGATTTTTATGCTAAAATTTTCACAAGTAACCTGACTACTATTTTAGCATTTCCGGTACATGATAAAATAAAAGAAAAAACAAAAGAACGAAAATGGGGCTATCAGCTAAATTTCACCCAAGCAATTAACAAAATGAAAGATTCTGTGGTTTTATTGTTTACCAGGCCACTTGAAAACATCAAACAATACATTGACCATTTGGGAGAATTATTTTTAGCAAATATTGAAATTGTAAGGCCTGACTGGAAAAATCCTCATAATTTCAGAAAAAGCAAAAGGATATATCCTATGGCATATAAAACTCCAAAGTAAGTAAATTGGAAATAACATAATAATGGTCAACAATTTTTTGTTGTATGGGTGAGGTATGTCTTAAATTTAAGTTTTATCCTACAAAAAACGGTGTATTATGTTAATAACATAGGATTGTCTTGTTGGTAAGGTGCATATTATCAAAATCGAGGAACAACAGATTTGCTAATGTGTTTTCTGAGAAATAGAAAAGTATTTCTGCGATATCGCATCAAATAAAAGCTTAACTTAACGACATTTGAGGGCGGGGGAGCAATCCCCCTACCTACTCGATTAGCTTATGAGTTTTGTTTCAATAGATAAAATAGTTGGGTTTAATTCAAAATAATTGCTTATTTTGGTACCCATTTTGATAAGTTAAGTTATAAATGGATTTAAACTGTTAAGAAATCCTTTTAGAACAGCTATTTTAGGGCTTTTAATTTTATTTATCAAATTAGTTATACTAATATAGGCTTGTTCGCGTTTATATAAGAAATAAAATTAATTGAGGAAGTTTTGAAAAAAAGGAATATTATTTTAATATTTTGCCTGATAGTAGCAACTACACAACTTAATGCGCAAAAAGTTCAGTTTTCCCAGTTTTATGCAGCACCTCTTGTACTTAGTCCCTCATATACTGGTTTGATTGATGGAAGTAGGGCGGTATTTAATTACAGGGATCAGTGGCCAAATATTCCTGGAACTTTCACAACTTATGCTTTTTCATATGACCAGTTTTTCTATCGAATGAAAAGTGGGGTTGGACTTTCAATTGTTAGGGATGTTGCAGGTAGCGGTAACTTGAGTTTAACGGATATTGGATTACTTTATTCATATGATCTGCAAATAAACAGGAAGTGGCATGTTCGGCCTGGAATTAAGTTTAAGTATGGTCAAAGAGGCATTGATATTGCTGAGCTAATCTTTGGAGATCAATTAGATGACGAAGGAAATGTTTCTGCAAGCTCAATCGATCATAACTCTGCATTAACGAAAACGGGTTATATTGATGTTGATGCCTCGGTTTTAGCTTATCATGAAAAACATTGGGCAGGTGTAACCGTATCGAACCTTTTAAGACCTAATCAATCATTAACAGGAGCTGATAGTCGGGTTCCAATCAAACTTACAGTTTTTGGAGGCACAAGACTTCCTATAAAAGGAAATAGAAGGAGGAGTCAAGAAGTTACTGAAAGTGTAACATTTAGCGCTTTGTATCAGTATCAAGATAAGAGTGATCAGGTTGATTTGGGAGCTTATTGGTATAAGGCGCCGTTTACACTGGGTTTGTGGTTTAGAGGAATTCCAGGTTTTGCTGCACAAACTGGTTATCAGGCCCTTGATGCTGTAATTGTATTGGTAGGGTTTCAAGTGTATGATCTTAAATTTGGTTATAGCTATGACTATACTTTATCAAAACTAAATCAAAGCGCAACTGGTGGAGCTCATGAAGTTTCAATTATTTATGAGTTTAATAAAAATATAAAATGGAAAAGAAATCAGAGAAGAGTTACTATTCCGTGTCCTGATTTTTAGAATTATCGTCTTAATTCAAATTTTTCTCCCAAATATTTTTGCCTTACTTCAGGATTGTTAGCTAAATCCTCGGCAGTACCTGATTCTAGTATCCTTCCTTCATAAAGGAGGTAAGCCCTATCAGTTATGGATAAGGTTTCATGAACATTGTGGTCAGTGATTAAGATACCGATGTTTTTTTCCTTAAGCTTTGCTACAATTCTTTGTATATCCTCTACAGCAATTGGATCTACACCTGCAAATGGTTCGTCTAGTAATATGAATTTAGGGTTGATTGCCAGGGCCCTGGCAATTTCAGTTCTCCTTCTTTCTCCTCCTGACAGTTGAATACCTAAGCTTTTTCTTATTTTTTGAAGACCGAATTCATCCAAAACATCTTCAAGTCTTTCTTCTTGCTCTTGTTTCGTAAATGAGGACATTTCAAGAACTGATTTTATATTATCTTCAATACTTAACTTTCTAAATACACTTGACTCTTGAGGGAGGTATCCTATTCCTTTCTGGGCTCTTTTATACATAGGTAGTTTTGTTATTTCTTCTCCCTCCAATAATACCTTACCTGCATTAGGCTTTATCAGCCCCACAATCATATAAAAGGAAGTTGTTTTACCAGCACCATTAGGACCCAAAAGACCTACAATTTCACCTTGGTTAACATTGATACTTACTCCTTTTACGACTGTACGTTTCCCATATTTTTTTTCAATATTTTCTGTATAAAGCTTCATTTGCCAATGTATTTAAAATATTTGAGGTACAAAATAAACTAAAAGCAATCAATAAGGCAACAGGTTAAAAGATTAATTGAAACTTTGCCCTTATCCCAAAAGTTTGAATATCTGGGTTATTAAGGTTTGATAGTCTCCAAATAGCATCAATTCTTATAATTTTAAATATGTTTTCGATACCAACACCAGCTTCAACATATGGCGTTGACAATTCTCCTAATGTTTCAGGAAAGTCCCATTGAGCTTTGTTTTCATCAGATATTGTTCCTTTAAGCATTTTAGCATACAGAATCTCACGCCACTTAAGTTTTCTGAATAAAGGGATTTTATTTAAAAACAGTCCCTGGAAATGGTGCTCAAGATATACTCCTTGATAAAAATCACTTGCAAATTCATAGTAATTCATTAGGTTATATGCATATAAGTCCATAGCATAAGTCTCATTACCTTCATGAAGTATTAATAGTGGAAATGGTATTTTACCAATTATTTTCCCCGCCATTAACTGATATTTTAAATATCCAAAGGGTTTTATGTCAATTCTATCGCTTATATTTAACCTTATTCTATAATACTCAAAATCACTTTCAAATACGTTTGGAAGTCCTGCAGTAAGTTCGAGATCAATTATTGGATAAATGGAACCCAGACTGACTCTTTCAAACTGACCTCTAACTACCTTTTCATTGTACGCAAATCGTGTGTTTAGGGTAACTTCTGAGATTCTTAATTCTGGATAGGTTTCACCTAATGTCTGGTTCTTAAATGGAATTTTATCGGAAGGTAAAACTCGTCCGTGAAATAATCTAATCTCATTTGAAAAGCCGGTAAACCATTCTTTTTCAAGCTTTAGGCTGTATCGTTCGAGAGGAAGGAGGTTGTCATTTGGCCTAATTGATAGGACCGAAGCTAGAATATTATCTTCAGAGAATGCATTTACGCTTTGTCCAAGCAGGTATAAATCATTTTCGTAAAAAACATCCAGGGCAAATCTAGGATCTTTTTTAAACATATACAATGCTCCCAGTCCATATTTAAACTGCTCATCTTTAGTGCCATAGGCAATATGCCCATATAGCATTATTCTTGTACTAAAATTGTTGGATGTTCGCCCTCCAAACCTAAATCTGCTTCCTTCAGTAGGGTTAAAGCTATATGTTTTAAAATACGGTCCAAATTCAAAATCTTTATATTCGTAATAGCCATATGCAAGTAAATAAATGATGTCTGTAACTGTTCTAAAAAGCGGAACATTTTTAACAGAATCTACCATATCATATATTTGTTCCTGTTCCTTTGTCAACTTTTCTGGTCTGAGATCATTCCATTGCCGGACTTCGTTTACTTTAACCGTATCTGCTATAATTGACTCCTCGATTTGAGTTGAAGAGAAGAAATCGTCAGGTTGCTCGGTAAAATCAAGATTTTTATAAATGGTTTGTTTACGCCCAAAAAAACCAACAGCTTTATCTGCAAGGTTTATATCAGCAAACATCTCGTCTTTGGTTTTAAACCAGATGGTATCTCCAAAGGCACTATATTCTTGAGATATAATTAAATCTTTAACATAGTTTATATTTGCATCTTCAGATATTCGCGCATTTACCTTTTTTATAGCCCAAGTGGTATCGTTTACCCAAAAATCTCCATAAAATGTTTTTTCTTGCTTCCTGCGAGGCTTAAATGTGATATTATAGCACCATCTATTATCAACATAAGCACTGTCTTCTAAAAAGTACTTGTACACCAGCATTCCTGTATTCGAAAATGGGCTGACAAATTGTTGACCAAATACATTAACATAGTTATCGTATAAATTAATATCAATATACATTTGGCCGGTAAATTCAATATAGCTTTTATTTTCTATTCCAGAAATTCGACTTGCAACGGTTATTTCTTTTTTTCGTTTTGGCCTTTTTTGATAATAATAGTTTGAATAATTTTCAGATAGAAAAACAGGAAGATAGGTTTTGCCCATTACTTCTGAGCTATCTTCCAACTCGAATACAAATTGAAATTTCTTAAAGGCCTTTCGCTGTTTGAATTTTTCTGTTACATTATTAAGATCTATTTGTAACTTATTGTAAACTTCGCAATTGAAATGTTCAAGTTTCTCAGGGTTATTCATTTTTTTGTTTTTCAAAATACTCCTGAAAATAGGATGTGCTGGATTTTCACCTGCATAAACGGTAATTTCGTTAAGGTTCATTTCTGTAGGAACTAGTTTAATTTCAAGTTCCTGGGTCTTATATTTCTTAACTTTTAAAATCTGGCTTTCATAACCAACGTATGAAACTAAGATGCTATCTTTATCTGTTGTAGTTTCGAGGTAGAAAGTTCCATTATCTTCTGTAATAGTTCCTATATTAGTATTTAGAAAAGATATATTAACATAAGGAAGTATTTCTTTTGTGGATGCATCTATTATGCTGCCTTTTAAAACAGTTTTTTGGCTAAATAAGCTTTCAGTTCGCAAGAAACTTGCTATAAAAACTACAGCTACAAAAATTAGATATTTTCGAAATGGTAAATTCACTATAGAAATGATTATTTAACGAGAAATTTTATGAATTATTATACCATTAAACTTTCATCTTTTGCAGTTATTTTCTTCGAAATTGTAATTCCTGCTTCATATAAAAGCAGAAGCGGAAGTGCAACAAGTATCTGACTGAAAATATCTGGAGGTGTTATTATCGCTGATAAAATCAGTATAATTACGAGTGCATGTCTTCTGTATTTTTTCAGAAAACCAGGGGTTACAAGGCCTGCTTTACTCAGAAAATAAATAATGATTGGCAGTTCAAATATAACTCCGGTAGCTAAAACAACTGAAGTAACAGTAGAAATGTACGAACCAAGATTTATTTGGTTAAGAACTTGATCACTAACATTATAGCCTCCTAGAAAATGGACAGATAATGGAACAATTACATAATAACCAAAAATGACTCCTAGTATAAAAAGTAATGAACTAAACAAAACTGCACCGCGAGCATGCCTTTTTTCGTTTGTATGCAGAGCTGGCCTGATAAAACTCCAAAGTTCCCAAAAAACATAAGGGAAAGCTATTATAAAACCTGCAATAAGCGATACCATTATATGAGTAGAAAACTGTCCTGCCATTTTTATATTAATGATTTGAAATGGCTTAGAGTTAATACAAAGTGTTTCAACTCCAATATAATTCCCAAATCTGCAAAGCATCGTATTTGTAAAGAATTCAGGTGTTTTAGGGGCAAGTATAATTGTATCAAAAATAAACCCTCTGAAGATAAATGCAGCAATAGCCAAAATAATAATTGCTACAAAAGAACGAATCAAGTGCCATCGTAAAACTTCAAGGTGATCAAGAAACCCCATTTCGGCCTGATTATTCCCATTTTCATTGCTCATATTCAAATAAATCGTAATTAGATGAAAACTTTGTGTGCAAAGCAATATTGCTTGTTATTTTATATGTTTTAACTTTTGTTCTATACAAAATTTTGCTTATTTTTATTTTGATTAGAACAGCTTACAAATATATAGTTAATAATTTCAAATCGATCTATTTATTTTAATTGTTTTAATCTTTAGCAGGTTGGATCTGACATATAATACTCTATTAGAAAACTTAGTGTATTCGAAAAGTTGCAATTGTTAAAAATCTGAAAAGGCTTTTTTTAAAAGGACGCAGAACTCGTTTTTTTGGCGTCAATTTATTATCTTCGCAGTCCTTCAGCTAAAAAGCAGAAATGAAGGTGTTTAGTTTTATAAAATAGTGACAAAAGTGAAAGAGGCAGAAATTGATTTGCAATTTTATTTAAAAAAGTATTTTGGCTTTGAGAATTTTAAAGGCGAACAAGAAAGAGCCATCGAAAATGTATTAAAAGGAAATGATTCTTTTGTCCTTATGCCTACAGGAGGAGGTAAGTCATTGATTTATCAGCTTCCGGCTTTAATTCTGGAAGGAACTGCCATTGTCATTTCCCCTTTAATTGCATTAATGAAGAACCAGGTGGATGCTATGAGAAGCTTCGGCGAAGAAGATGGTATTGCGCATTTTTTAAATTCATCTCTAACAAAAAGTCAAATAATAACTGTTAAGGAGGACATTGTATCTGGGAAAACAAAGCTATTGTATGTTGCTCCAGAATCTCTTACAAAAGAAGAAAATATAGAATTTTTAAGTAAGGTGAAAATCTCATTTTATGCAGTTGACGAAGCTCATTGTATTTCGGAATGGGGACATGACTTTAGACCTGAATATAGAAAAATACGCCCGATTATTGAAGAAATTGGAACTTCTCCTTTAATTGCTTTAACTGCAACTGCTACCCCAAAGGTTCAACACGATATCCAAAAAAATCTTGGCATGCTGGATGCTAATGTATTTAAATCATCTTTTTTCAGATCAAACCTTTATTATGAAGTAAGGCCCAAGATAAACCCTGAAAAACAGATTATTAAGTTCATTAAAGAAAATCATGGAAAATCTGGTATCATTTATTGTTTAAGTAGGAAAAAAGTTGAAGAATTAGCTGAAACTTTGATGATAAACGACATTAAAGCTCTTCCGTATCACGCAGGAATGGATAGTGCAACAAGATCAGGCAATCAGGATAAGTTTTTGATGGAAGAAGTGGATGTAATTGTTGCGACTATTGCCTTTGGTATGGGGATAGACAAGCCTGATGTTCGTTTTGTTATTCACTACGATATTCCAAAAAGTCTTGAAGGATATTATCAGGAAACCGGACGAGCAGGGAGAGATGGGGGGGAAGGAAAGTGTATTGCATATTACAGCTATAAGGACATTCAGAAGCTTGAAAAATTTATGCAGGGTAAGCCTGTTGCTGAACAAGAAATTGGTAAGCAACTATTGTTAGAAACTGTTTCATATGCAGAATCTTCGGTTTGCAGACCAAAGCAATTATTAAATTATTTTGGTGAAATACTTGAGAAACCTTGTAACAACTGTGATAATTGTATTAATCCAAAAGAACAATTTGAAGGGCAAGATCACCTTATAACAGTTTTAAAAGTAATTGAAAAAGTAAAAGAAAACTTTAAAGCTGACCATATTTCTAACTTGATTGCAGGTAAAGCTAATGCTGCAATTAAATCATACAGGCATGACAAAACCGATTTTTTCGGAATAGGCAAAGAACATGATGAGAAATTCTGGAATGCTGTAATTCGACAAGGACTGATATTGCATTTAATAGAGAAAGACATTGAGAATTACGGACTTTTGAAAAACACACCAGCAGGTAAAGACTTTCTTCAAAAACCATATTCCGTAATGCTGACGAAAGATCATGATTACGACGAAATTGAAAATGAAGAGTCTGCTGCTTCAGCAGGAGGAACGGGTTCAGCCGATCCGGTTCTTTTCCAAATGCTTAAAGATTTAAGAAAGAAGATTTCCAAGAAGAAAAGTGTGCCTCCGTTTGTTATTTTCCAGGATCCTTCTTTAGAAGACATGTCTGTTCAGTATCCTATAACCATGGATGAGCTCAAGCAGATTGTTGGAGTTGGGGCAGGAAAAGCAATACGTTATGGGAAGGAGTTTGTTGAGTTGATTAAACTATATGTCGAAGAAAATGAGATTGATCGACCTCAGGACATGGTTGTTAAATCTGTTGTAAATAAGTCAGTTAATAAAGTATATTACATTCAAAGCATTGACCGTAAAATATCGCTAGATGATATAGCTGATGCCAAAGGGATTGAAATGGGAGAATTGCTAACGGAGATTGAAGCAATTGTGAACTCTGGTACAAAACTAAACCTTGATTATTATATCAATGAGGTACTGGATGAAGATCACCAGGAAGAAATCTATGACTATTTTAGAGAGGCCGAGAGCGAATCAATTGAAGATGCCCTTGAAGAACTTGGAGAAGATGAATACGGCGAAATCGATATTAGGTTGATGCGTTTAAAGTTTATCTCTGAAATGGGAAATTAATCTTGTCTATTTTGTGAAACTTTTGTAGAGGACCTATAAAGAATTTCTATCGCTCAGCTGTAAGAATATGTTTGACTTCAACCACTTATTTGAGCAGTAAACATGTGAAATTAAGAAAATAAATGTTTAAAAAACTTTCAGTAAGAATTTCTTTTGCGTTAATTGTTATTTTAGGAAGTATTGTTACACTTTTTACCATTTATTTAGTTGAAGATAGATCCAGCCAGCTAAAGGACACTATTTTAAAAAAAGGTATTGCATCTGCACAAACTGGTGCAAAAATTATGAGCGAAATACTTGACAATGTTGTTGAGAATAAAATCTTCTCGTTTGAAGACCTTTTTAATGATACTCTGGTAGCTATTCCAATGAAACGGGAAGTTTTGGATGCTTATGGTCGGTTATCATTAGAACAATTAAATAATATTCAGAAATATAATTATTTAACCGGCCTTGATTTGTACCTTGATACATTAATTGCTGCCATACAAGACGAGTTTTTTAAAGACCCTCAAGTGGTGTTTGCTGTATTGTGTGATAAAAATGGATACACACCTACTCATAATTCAATTTACAATAAACCATTAACAGGTGATTTTGTAGTAGATAATGAAAAAAGCAGGTCCAAAAGAATATATTATGATCCCCTTGCAACTAAGGATTTTAAAGAAGCCTATTTGTTAAATGTTTATCATAGAGATACTGGTGAAGAAATGTGGCGAATATCTTCTCCTGTTTATGTGAAAGGAAAATTGTGGGGAACGTTTAGAATTGGATTTTCAATGAAGAAAACCGAGGAGGCGATTTATGATCTCCAACTAAGGTTAATAATCATGATGAGTGTTTTATTGTTGATTACTGTAATTGTCATTAACAGGGTTACTGCATTCTTAATGAGGCCCTTGCAAAGTTTAAGTAAAGGTGTTGAAAAAGTGGCAAAGGGAGATTTGACTTATCGAATTGAGCTTAAAAGAACTGATGAGATAGGAGATTTGGCAAAAGCATTTAATAAAATGTCATCAGATCTGAATCAGTATATTGAAAACCTTCAAAAAACAACTGCTGCAAAGGAGCGTATACAAAGTGAGCTTAAACTTGGGAAAGACATTCAAAAAAAAATGTTACCACATGTTTTCCCTGCATTTCCGAGTAGAGCCGAATTTGACATATTTGCTGTGATGGAGCCTGCTAAAGAGGTGGCTGGCGATTTTTATGATTTCTTTTTTATTGATAAAGATAATTTCTGTATAGTAATATCCGATGTTTCTGGTAAAGGTGTTCCATCTGCCTTATTTATGGTGATTGCAAAAACTTTACTTCAGGCTGAGGCACAACGTGGGTATGCCATTAAAGACGTACTATTTAATGTAAATAATGCGTTGAGTAGAAATAATGAAACATCAATGTTTGCAACATTGTTTTGTGGGGTGATTAATTTGAAAACAGGTAAATTACGAATGGTCAATGCCGGTCATAATCCTCCAATCATGGGAAATAATGAGGATGGCTATAAGTTTATTGAACTGAATCATAATATTGCTTTGGGCGTACTTGATAATTTTGAATTTACTGCTGGCGAAATGCAGCTTAATGCAGGAGATAGAATTGTATTGTACACCGACGGAATAACCGAAGCATTTAATCCAAAAGGAGAGGTTTTTTCTGAAGAAAGGCTTATGTCGACTATTGTTAGTAACGGCAATCCTAATAACATGCAACTCATCCAGCAAATTCAGCAGGAAATCAAAAACTTTGCTCATGATGCGGAACAATCTGATGATATTACTATCTTAGCAATAACATACAACGGGATTAAATAAATACATGATGAGGAATCATATTATAAACATAAAAAGCAGGCTGAGTGGAATTGAAATCATGACTGAACAGTTGGGCAAAATGTGTAAAGAATGGGATATTAATGATGATGTTGCATTTAGTATGAATCTTGCTTTAGAAGAAATTGTTACGAATATTATTAATCATGGGTACAAAGGAAGAGAAGAATATCCTATCACCATTCGTTTTACTCTTGATAAACATGATTTGCGTATTCAGATAAAAGACGGTGCTCCTGAATTTGATCCACTAGATTTACCAGAACCAGAAGATCTCGACAAACCACTTGAAGAAAGAAATATTGGAGGATTAGGAATCCATCTGGTGAAAAAATTCACTGACAACTTTAGCTACAGACGAAGCAATAATAAGAACATAGTTACCTTAATTAAACACCTTGATAATGGAGATTAAGCACGAAAAAACAGATAAAGCACATATTGTTGAAATAGTGGGAAGACTGGATGCTTTAAATAACTCAAAAGCTGAATCTTTTTTTAATCAGTTGACAGATCAACCTGATTTAAGCATTTTAGTTAATTGCGATCAGCTTGATTTTATTAATAGCTCAGGATTAAGAGTAATGATAATGAGCTTAAAAAAGTTGAAAGGAGCTAACAAAACATTGGTTTTATGTAATCTTCAGAAAAATATTAAGGATGTTTTTAAGTTTTCTGGTTTTACGAACCTTTTTGACATTGAACTTACAAAAGAGGAAGCACTTCAAAAATTATAAAAATCAATTCATCTTCCATTTTGCTGATGTTAATATTCCACTTAAAGCAATATATGGAACTAGAATAATATTAAGTAGTTGAGTTGGAATGAAGTACCACAGTAGTTTCATTTTGTTATAGTACCTTAAACTTAAATATAGAAAACTGAAGTCGACAACTGATTTTAGAAATAGTTGGATGCCGAATATTAGAAGTAGTCCATGAAAAAAGATACTACCAAGCAGGTTGAATATCAAGGATAAATTAATAAGAAACACAATTATAGATACCCAAATAATATCAAAATCACGATACCCTGTGCTTTTTGATGCCCACCTTTTTCTCTGATTTATAAATTGTTGTAGAGTTTTTTCCGGTTTAGTAAAAACCACTGCTTCCGTTGATTTCAAAAACATTATTCCGTTTCTGTATTTTTTCTTCAAGTTTAACAGCAAAAAAATATCATCGCCTGACGAGAATGATTTATTGTAAGGATCTGAAAGTTCTTTGTAAGCTTTTTTTTCGAATGCAAGGTTGGCGCCATTGCACATGATTGCCCGCTTAATTCCGCTTGCACCAGCACCTGAAGCAACAAGAGAGAATAAATCAAGTGCCTGAATATTTTCGAAGATGTTTGAACCTTGTATTAAAACAGGGGCAATTATTAATTTGGGTTTATTCTGAAGATAAAAATTGATAATTGTTTCAATCCATCTGGTAGGATGGATGCAATCTGCATCTGTGGTGATGATTAAGCCACCATTGCTATTATTTATACCGAGTTGCAAGGCCTCTTTTTTACCTTTTTTACCTTTTGGCAGGTTAAATAATTTTAAGTTTGGTAGTTGATTATTTTTAACCAAATATTCAGTATTATCTATGGAATGATCATTAATAATAATTATCTCATATTCAGAATATTGAATTGTCTGATTTGCTAGTGAATTTAAAAGGGAAGGGATGTTTTGCTCTTCATTTTTTACGGCTATTATAACACTGGTGAAAACAGAAGAAGGGGCTAGAGCCCCTTCTTCTGTTTTTTTTATTTTAATCCATCCAATTAAAAAAGAAAAAATTATAATTGAATAGATAAAAGTGATAATTGCTGCGACAATTATGTAGGTCATGAAAAAAGATATCTAGCCTTTAGCTCCGTTCTCATCGAAATCCGCTTCTAAGTTCGGCTCTGTAAATTCAATGTTTTGCGGAATATCGAAAATGCCAGCCGGGAAATCAGAGGTTTCATTAATTTCAGTCGCCTCCATAGTGGCTTCCATGCCATTTTGTGTTGCAGCCATTTTTAGCATAAGGCTTTTCCAAATCCAGAACTTTGATTTTTCTGTATCGGTATTTATTTCATAAACATCACATTTTTTGCCTAATATTTCTTCACTATCAACTTTTTTTCCTCCTTGAGCCAAAATTGTTTTTTCATCTAATTTGGCCATTTCGCCTTCAGCCACTGCTTCGTTATCCATTTTTATTTTCGTTCCTTGCTTTTGCCCTTCTGAATAACCATAAATGTAATTGTCTTTTCTTAAGTTTGTGGTTTTCATTTTTTGACCCATCATTTCCATTTCAGTAATGGTTGCTTCTGTTTTTCCGTAGTCTTTAAAGTATTGGGTAACATGTGTTTCCATACCCATCATTGACATTTTGTATTTCACAAAACCTGATTCTATGTCATATCTATTGTTTGTGCTCTTAGTTTCAGTTTCTTCAGTCGTTTGTTCATCAGGAGTATTATTAGTTGATTCATTTGAACCACAAGAAATAATAAACATTGCAAGTAATGCAAGCAATAGTAAGTTTTTCATCGTTTCGATTTTTAGTTAATTTTTTTAAATAATTAGGCAAATGTAAGAAAATATTTACTTTAACTATTCAGCAAACATTATTTAATCTTTTTTTGTGTTGGATTAAAAAGACTGAACCTATAATTGCCGGAATTGCTAAATTAATAACCCAAAGCATGCTTGAGGCTGTAACTATGCCAATTTCATTTTGAGAATAAATGCCTATAAAAAAAAGAGCCAGTGAGCCTCTGATTCCAATATCTGCAATTGGAATTCCTGGAATACTAAAAAGAAAAACATAGCCAAGACTAATGGCTGTAAAGGCATCAATAAAGTTAATTTCAATATCAAAGATTAATAGAAGTAGGTAGTACTGAGAAAAAAAGACAATGTATCTTGTGAACCCAATAAATAAAATGAGTAACAATTCCCTTTTAGAATACTGCTTTATAAACTCAAATTTCATTAAATTTCTTTTTAAAACAGGAAACCACTTAATAAAATTTATGAGTATAGAAGGATAAAAGAAGAATAATAGAAATAAGCCATTGAGTAAAATTAGTGCAAATACTATTATTGTCTGACTTGAAAAGCTCATTTGATATTCAGGAATAGAGTTAATGTATAATATTGTTCCAGCTATGCCTAAACTATAAGTCACAATATTTTGACTAATGCTTCCCAAAATATTAGCAAGCACTCCCTGTGCTCTTTTTTCCCTAGGTAAAATAATAGGCCTTCCAAAATATTCACCTAGTCTATAAGGTGTAAAAATAGAACAGGTTATACCGATAAGTACTGATTTGGTTGCTGAAAAAAATGAAGTTTTATGTAGATGAGAGATTAATTTTTTCCATTTTAATGACTCTAATAACCAATTGGGAACAATCATTATCAGGGTAAGACATAAAAGAAATATCTTTTCTAATGTAAAATTGCTAAAATTGAGATTATGGTTTTTGTTTACAGAATCATTTATTCGATAATAAATGTAAAAATAGGCTGCAACTGAAATTAATATCTTTAATAAAAATAATACAGATATTCCATTTTTAGGTCTCTTGGACAACAACTTCTTTTCTTTTTTTGTTTACAACAGGGATTAGTATCAGCGAAATTAATCCGACTATAACCAGCATCAAGGTCATTGTTCCATGTGCTGCGAAAGCAAAAGCATTAGCGTCAGGTGTTCGTTCAACACCATAAATAACAAGTGTTTCAATCACCATAAAATGCCAGGTTCCAATACCTCCTGGTGATGGAGCAACCATTCCAAAGCTTGCCATTACAAAAATAGTTAAGCCTGTAAGTATTGATAAATGTTCAGTGAACTTAAAGGACCAAAATGTAACATAAATCATAAGGAAGTACATTACCCAGATAAATAAAGAGTGAGCAATGAATAGCCACTTTCTTTCAAGACTTCGTACTGTTTTAATTCCTTCCCAAAAATTTTTCATTAACTCTTTGACCTTTAGGTAGAAAATAGTGTTTTTCATTTTATTCCTCAGAAGAAAAAGGGCTACAATAAACATCAATGAGAAAGCACCAATAATTATCAAGTTAGTTGTTTCACCTAAAAAAGCAAATTTGTCACCAACTGTTGGGTTATTTTCAATAAACTGAAGAATAACAGGAAATTGTGTTATTAGAACAATAGCAAGCAATATAAAAAGCATTAAAAAATCAATTGCTCTTTCAACAACAACAGTTCCTAAAAGTTTGCTAAAAGGCACACCTTCATATCTTTTTATTATGCCACAACGAGCTATTTCACCTGAACGGGGAATCGCAGTATTGGATAAGTACATAATCATTACTGCAAAAAAAGTATTGATAGCTTTGGGTTTGTAATTCAGTGAGTTAATAAGAATGTTCCAACGTAAAGCCCTGCTTAGATGGCTAAATAATGAAATAACCAATGCTATACCAATCCAGAAATAATTTGCTTCTTTTAAAGCCTTTACAATTTCGTCCATTGGTTGATCTTTATAAACCAACCAAAAGAGTAATAATCCTATGCTTAAAAATACAAGAAATCGTAATATTGTAAATAGCTTCTCCTTCACTCGTTTAAATTTTAGTTAATTTAGTTCAATTAAAAATCTTAATACTTTAGAAGTTCTAAAATATTATGTTTTCTTAACCTATTAATTTAAAAGTATTTATATTTTTGGTGCCGAGTTGATTAGCAAGCGCAAATATACAATTATTTAGTTTAAAGGATATTAAAAGAAAGTTAAAATAGATAGAGTGGGGAAAGTAAAAGCAAAGAAAAAATTTGGACAACACTTTTTAAATGATGTTGGGATTGCTGAAACAATTGTAAACTCATTACAAACTGATAAGGTTGATCATGTCATTGAGTTAGGCCCTGGGATGGGGGTATTGACGAACTTCATCTTACAAAAAACGTATAAAAGCTCATTTATTGAGATTGATAATGAGGCGATTGACTATTTGGAACAGAATTTTCCGGATATTAAGGGCAAAATAATAGAAAGTGACTTTTTAAAAGTTGACTTGGATGCAAATTTTAAGGGCAATTTGGCTATAATTGGAAATTTTCCATATAACATTTCTAGCCAGATATTATTCAGAATGCTTGATCATAAGGAAAGAGTTTTGGAATTGGTTGGGATGTTTCAAAAAGAGGTGGCTGATAGGGTAGTTGCTGATCCGGGAAGTAAAGTGTACGGAATAATTAGCGTTTTTGTACAGGCTTATTATAGTACTGAATATCTATTTACACTGGGACCAGAAAAGTTTAGTCCTCCACCAAAGGTTAATTCTGCAGTTATCAGATTATCAAGAAATAGTGTTTCAAAACTTGACTGTGACGAGAAATTATTTTTTAGAGTTGTGAAACAAACTTTTAATCAACGGCGAAAGATGATAAGAAATACAATTAAAAGTTTTGGAATAGGAGAGACCTTTGAATCTGAATTTCTAACAAAAAGGCCCGAGCAACTAAGTGTTGCAGATTTTATCAAATTGACTAAACAAATTGAAAGTGAAATTAGCGTATAATGAAGATTAAAGAGAAAAAAATCATTCATAAAACCCCATATTTAAATTTTGTGGGTACCAGTTTTTATAACAAAGAGAACAAAGAAGATGTTTGGTACTCAGCTGAAAGATTTAACGGAGGAAAAACAGTTGTTGTTGCTGCTATTTTTGATGCTAAACTGGTTGTAACCAGGGAGTTTCGTGTACCAATAGGTGGTTATGAGTGGGGAATACCAGCTGGCCTTGTGGATGGAGATGAATTACCAGAGGAAACAGCAAAAAGGGAATTAAAGGAGGAAACTAATTTGGAATTAATTTCTGTTCAGGAAGTGACTCCGTATTTGTATAATTCAGCCGGGATGACAAATGAAGTCGCTTCAATTGTCTTCTGCACTGCAGAAGGAAAAATTGGAACACAGGGAACAGAATCAACTGAGGATATTGAGTGTTTTTTAATGGACAAGTTGCAGCTGAAAAAATTAATGCAGCAATCAGGAATAATGATTTCTGCAAAAGCGTATCTAATATTTGACAGATTTATAAGAAACGGTAGTTGGTAGAATGCCATTTTAATAAAGCTAAAAGTGAGTTAATATGCAGTTTAAAATTACCAGAGAGTATATTGATGAGTTAAGAGAAGTTGTTGAAAATCAGGATGAAGTAAAGGCGTTAGAGTTACTTGGGGAGCTGCATGCAGCGGATATTGCAGAGATTTATGATGATTTGAATATCGATGAGGCCAAGTTTCTTTATTTGCTTCTTGAGGGTGAACTTGCAGCGGATGTATTGGCTGAATTGGAAGATGATGACAGGGAGCGCTTCTTAAAGGCTTTGCCAAGCGATGTAATCGCCAGGCAGTTTATCGACCATATGGACTCTGATGATGCTGCCGATGTTATTGCAGATTTACCCAATGACAGACGAGACGAGGTTTTAGCTCAATTAGATGACCTTGAGCAGGCTGGAGATATTATTGACCTGCTGAATTACGACGAAGACACAGCCGGAGGGTTAATGGCGAAAGAGATGGTTGCCGTTAATGAAAAATGGAATGTTGAAAAATGTATTACCGAAATTCGAAAACTGGCTGGTGAAATTGATGAAATATACGTGGTATATGTTGTAAATGATGCGAATGTTTTGAAGGGAGTCCTCTCCTTAAAAAAATTGATCATATCTTCTGGAAAAGTGCTTGCTTCAGAAATATGTAATACTGATATTATCTCTGTTAAGGCAGAAACTCGGGATGAAGAAGTTGCGGTTATCGCAAGAAAATATGATTTAGTAGCTCTACCTGTAGTGGATAGTATTGGCAGATTGATTGGACGAATCACCATTGATGATGTGGTGGACGTGATGCAGGAAGAAGCTGAGCGTGATTATCAATTAGCATCCGGTTTGGTTGAGGATGTTGAACCCTCTGACAGGATTTGGATTTTAACCAGGGCTCGTTTGCCATGGTTATTGATTGGTTTGATTGGGGGAACATTCAGCGCAAAAGTAATTGAGTTTTTTGAGGGTGATATGGCTGCCAATGCTGCGATTGCGTTTTTCTTGCCATTGATTGCAGCTATGGGCGGAAATGTTGGCGTGCAATCTTCTTCAATTGTTGTACAAGCTCTTGCAAGTCAGTCAATTGGGCTTGATAGTGTTGGGCAAAAGTTGCTCAAAGAACTTTCCGTAGCCATGCTCAATGGTGTTGTTTGTGCAAGCTTATTATTTGGTATCAATATGCTCTTGCATAATCCGCTTGCACTAACCATTTCAACCAGCATTGCCCTTTTTATTGTGATTATTTTTGCTTCTATTTTCGGAACATTTATTCCTTTAATACTCAATCGTTTCAAGATAGATCCCGCACTTGCAACAGGTCCTTTTATTACCACAGTAAACGATATTACAGGGCTCTTAATTTATTTAAACATAGCACGTTACGCCTTTGCCCATTTTTGACAAAGGCTAAGTTGATGCTATAGCTTCTACAGGATTTAATTTTGCAGCATTATAAGCAGGTATAATACCAGCAATAACTCCTATTGAAATAGAAATAATTAATCCTAACGAAACATTCCATACACTCATTGCAAATTCCATGTCAGCTACTGCTGAAATTATCATAGTTAGAATAAAAATTAGAATGAGGCCCAGCAATCCTCCTATGATTGCAAGAATAATAGATTCGTATAAAAATTGAAGTAAAATGAAGTAGTTTTTTGCACCTAAGGCTTTTTGTATTCCAATTAATCTTGTTTGCTCTTTTACACTAACAAACATAATATTGGCAATTCCAAATCCTCCAACAAGTATGGAAAACCCACCAATAATTGCTCCAACAATGTCAATAAAAGAGAAAATATCATCAAACCCTTGAGAGATCAAACTTGATTGGTTAAGAGCAAAGTCATCATCAGCAGTAGGCCTTATTCTTCTGAGAGAACGCATTATTCCGGTTAATTCATCAATTAATTCATTTGCCGATATTCCTTCGTTTGCTTTAACCATTACCAAGGGGCCCAATCTTTCATTTCTAATATCAACAATTGTTTTAGCGTAGTTAATTGGAATTAAAACCTGATCATCCATATTCATCCCAAACATATCTTCACCTTCTTTTTTAAAGACCCCAATAACCAAAAGCTTTTTTCCTTGAATTTTTATGGTTTTACCCACCGGGTTTTCTTCTTGAAAAAGCTGAATGGCAATTTCGCTACCTAAAATTGCACGGTTTTTACCATGATGGCTTTCAAACATTGAAAAATATCGTCCATTTGATATTTCAAAACTTCTAATATCTTCATAAGTATGTTCGGCTCCTACTATTTGGATATCACGTGCATAATTGTCTCTGTATTGAATAGTCTTTTGAGTGAAAATCATAAATGTTGCAGCTTTTGCAAGCTTTGATCTACGCATGATTTCCTTACTTTCGTTTAATCTGGGAACTGGTCGGTTAAGATATTTCCACCACGGATATTCCCCTCCCATAGCCCATGGCCATTTTTGCACATAAACTACATTATCACCAAGTTTTGAAATACTGTTTCTTATGCTGTCTTCTAATGAGTCAATTACGGTAAAAACTGTAATTATGGTAAATATTCCAATTGTTATTCCTAATAGTGACAGGAATGTCCTTAACTTATTTAATATAAGTGAATTAAGGGCAAATATGAAACTTTCCTTAAGCAGGTAAAATATAATCATTTAACAATCAAAGTTTATGATTTAGAACAAAGATAGTCAGGTCGAATTAAATTTCACCAAGTTTATTCAAGTTTTCTTTTAATAGGTTGATATTGTTGTTAATAAAATTGTGGGTAAAAACTTTTTTTAAAATGTAAATTAAAATTGAATTATGTAACATATTTTAATACTTTTGTCCATTAAATTAAATCTATTGAAAATGAACGATTTGAAAAAAATTAAATCCGCTCTCATTTCAGTTTACTTCAAAGATAATTTAGAAGGTATTGTACAGGAGCTGAATAAGTTGGGCGTGAAAATTTATTCAACGGGGGGGACGCAAGCTTTTATTGAAAAACAAGGTGTTGAAGTACAGGCAGTTGAAAATCTCACCTCATATCCTTCGATTTTAGGAGGACGGGTAAAGACTCTTCATCCAAAAGTATTTGGAGGAATTTTAGCACGAAGAGAAGAAGAAAACGACCTAAAGCAACTTAATGAATACGAAATTCCTGAAATAGATTTAGTAATTGTTGATTTATATCCTTTTGAAGAGACGGTTAAATCAGGAGCTGGCGAACAGGATATCATTGAAAAAATTGACATTGGAGGAATTTCATTGATTAGGGCAGCAGCAAAGAATTTTAAGGATGTAGCCATAATTTCTTCAAAGAACCAGTATGTAAGTTTATTAGAAATGCTACAATTGCAAAAAGGTGAAATTTCCCTGGAGCAAAGAAGAAAATTTGCGTTGGAAGCATTTGCTACATCTTCAAACTACGATAGTGCAATTTTCAATTACTTTGCTCAAAATACTGATTCAAACGAAGAAAGAATTTCTCTAACCAATGGAATGATATTGAGATATGGGGAGAACCCTCACCAAAATGCTGCTATTTATAACTTAAATAACTCACAAACAGTTGCTACTCTTGCAAATGCCAATGTATTGCAGGGAAAAGCACTATCATACAACAACATGCTTGATGCTGATGCTGCCTGGAAAGCAGTAAGCGATGCTTATCATGCAGTTTCAGGAATTGAAAATAAAGTAGCTGTTGCAGTGATTAAGCACTTAAATCCATGTGGTATTGCCGTTTCAAATAATGTTCTAAAATCGTTGGAATTAGCTTGGGAAGGTGATCCTGTATCTGCTTTTGGCGGGATTATTGCATTTACTGAAGAAGTAACTGGTGAAGTTGCTGATTGGTTCGCAAAAAAATTCATTGAAATAATAATTGCTCCTTCATTTAGTGAAGAAGCAAAAGAAATATTTGCAAAGAAAAAGAATCTTCGTTTATTAGAAACTCCGATAAAACCTGAGAAAACAGGTGAAAAACTTTATCGGTCAGTAAATGGAGCAATGTTGGTACAGGACGAGGATGAAGGAATGGATATGGAATATAAGCCTGTAACTGAAAAAACTTTTACAGAAAAGCAGCTTGATTTATCTCGTTTTGGAACACAGGTTTGTAAGCATCTTAAAAGCAATTCAATTGCACTTGTTTCACAAAATGCAGATGGTTCTTATTGGCTGACAGGAGCAGGAATGGGACAACCAAACAGATTAGACAGTTTGCGTTGGCTGACTATTCCTCGTTTTGAACAGAAGAAAGGCGTGAAAATTGAAGACGCTGTTCTTATTTCCGATGCTTTTTTCCCATTTAGGGATAGCGTGGAAGTAGCTCAGGAGTATGGGGTTAAGTACATTGTTGAGCCTGGAGGAAGTATAAGAGATGATGAAGTTATTGAAGCTTGCAACGAATTTGGCATTGCAATGGTCTTTACCGGAAGAAGACATTTTAAACACTAAAAGAATAGATTTGAACTAAATATAACATGGGAATATTTTCATTTTTTTCACAAGAGATTGCTATTGATCTGGGAACAGCTAATACAATTATTATTCAAAATGATAAAATTGTAGTTGATGAACCTTCAATTGTGGCAATAGATAATACCACTGGTAAGTTAATTGCAATTGGAGGCAAGGCAAGGCAAATGCAGGGTAAAACCCATGAGCATATTAAAACCATTCGTCCACTTAGAGATGGTGTGATTGCAGATTTTAATGCTGCTGAAATGATGATTCGTGAGATGATTAAAATGGCTAGCACAAAAAATCATCTTTTTACTACTTCGCTTCGGATGGTGATTTGTATTCCATCAGGAAGTACTGAGGTTGAGATTCGTGCGGTAAGGGACTCTGCTGAACATGCTGGAGCAAGGGATGTATATTTAATTCATGAGCCAATGGCTGCTGCGCTAGGTATTGGACTGGATGTTCAGGCACCAGAGGGAAGTCTGGTAATCGATATAGGTGGAGGAACAACTGAGATTGCAGTGATTTCCCTTGGAGGTATTGTTTCAAATAAATCTATTAGAACTGCAGGTGATGATTTTACTCATGAAATCCAGGAGTATATGCGACATCAGCATAATATTAAAGTTGGTGAACGTACAGCTGAAGCTATTAAGATAAATGCAGGCTCTGCATTACCAGATTTAGAAGATCCTCCAGTTGATTTTATGGTACGTGGGCCTCACCAAATGACTGCTTTACCAGTTGAAATTCCTGTTTCGTATCAGGAAATAGCTCATTGTTTAGATAAATCATTGGCAAAAATTGAAACTGCAATTCTTGGAGTACTTGAAGAAACCCCTCCTGAGCTTTACGCTGATATTTTTAGAAAAGGAATTTATCTTGCTGGTGGTGGAGCCTTATTAAGAGGTTTGGATTCCAGGTTGGCAGAAAAAACAAATATTCCGGTGCATATTGCTGAAGATCCTTTGCACGCTGTAGCCAGAGGAACTGGAATTGCACTTAAAAATGTAGACAAATTCCATTTCTTAATGAAGTAGAAATGTAGATGATAAATAAAATAGTAAATCCCGATGCATTCGGGATTATTATTTTCAGCACAAAATAAATGAAAACCTTAATCAATGTAATTTTACGTTACCATTTTTTTCTTCTTTTCGTTCTTTTGGAAGGGATTGCATTAATTATGGTCATTTCCTCTGATATAGAGAAAAAGAATGCCTTTTTTACTTCAGCGAACTCAGTTTCAGGTTATTTTAACCAAAAATTTAACAATTGGACAGCTTATTTCTCATTGGATAAAGAAAATGAAAGCCTTAGAGAGGAGAATAGTAAGCTAAAAAATGAACTTGAGGTTTTGAAAAGTACCCAGCGCAAGACTTTTAGTTTTAAGCTTGATACATCAGGTGCCTATAGATACGAGTATTTGAAGGCACGAGTAATAAAAAATACAGTTTCAAGAAGCAAGAATTTTATTACTCTTGATAAAGGAGAATTAGATGGGGTTGAGAAAGATTTCGGTGTAATAAGTCCCGATGGTGTGGTTGGGATAATTGTTGCAACCTCTAAAAGATATTCGCTTGCTATATCAATTTTAAATGACAGAATTGGAGTAAGTGCAAAAATTAAGAAAAATGAATTTTATGGTTCGGTACATTGGGATGGTGGTGATTATAGCATTGCTAACTTGTCAGGAATACCTAATCATCTCGATTTAATTGTTGGTGATACAATTGTAACAAGTGGATACTCTGCAATTTTTCCAAAGGATGTGTTAATAGGAACGATTTCAAAACTGGGTAAAGATGAGAGTACTAATTTTTATGATTTGCAAATAAAACTTTCAGCTGATTTTAAAAGCCTGTACAATGTGTATATCGTCAATAACAAAAATAGAAAAGAGCAGATACTTCTTGAAAAGATAGCTGAAGATGAGTATTAACATTTTATTAAGGAACGTTTCAAGGTTTCTTATACTTGTAGTATTACAAGTGCTGATTTTTAATAACATAGAAATAACAAGTATAGGAATTATACCTGCTTTCTTCATTCTTTATATTTTACTTTTGCCTTTTGAAACCCCAAATTGGATGGTACTAGTTTTGGCCTTTTTAATTGGACTGCTAATTGATGTCTTTTCAGATACTATGGGCTTAAATACAGCATCAACAGTATTTATTGCATTTGTCAGACCTGTTGTTTTAAAGTCGCTCTCACCACGTGATGGCTATGAAGTAGGAACATTTCCTCGTGTTTATTACTTGGGACTAAATTGGTTCCTAAAATATTCTGTTGTAATTGTATTTGTACACCAGTTCATGTTTTATTTGTTAGAGGATTTTACTTTTGCCCATTTTGGGAACATGCTTTTAAGAATTTTTATTGGTACATTTATTTCATTGCTTTTGATAATTGTTAGCCAGTTCATCATATACAGAAAATAAGCTGATTATTTAGTGGAAAATGCGAATTCAAATAGGAAGTTAATAATAATTGGCCTTTTTTTACTGGTCTTGTTTATTTACATTGTTCGTTTATTTATTCTCCAAGTAATAGATTCCAGCTATAAACTTTCTGCAGAAAACAATGTTTTCAGACACATTATTCAGTATCCAACCCGAGGACTTATTTTTGACAGAAATGGGAAGTTGCTGGTTTTTAACCAATCTGTTTTTGATGTTCTTGCTGTTCCTAATGAGATTGAAGAATTTGATACTTTGCTTTTTTGCAAAATAGTTGAGATTGAAAAAACTGAACTAATTCAAAAACTGGAAGAAGCCAAAAAGTATTCCAGATATAAACCAAGTATTATCATTGGCCTGCTTGATTTTGAAAGATACTCTTTATTAAAAGAAAGCATTTATAAGTTCAAAGGATTTTATACTCAGGAAAGAACAGTTCGTTCATATGCTCAACCAATTGCCGCAAGTGTTTTAGGATATGTAGGAGAGGTGGATACATCGGAAATTAATAGGAACCCCTATTATGTATCTGGTGATTATATAGGAAAGAGCGGAATTGAAAAATCGTATGAAGATGTACTTCGAGGGAAAAAGGGAGTAAAAATCCAAATGGTGGATGTACATAACAGATTAAAAGGGAGTTATGAAGATGGGAAGTATGATACTTCGGCGATTGTTGGTTCTAACCTTATTACCTCAATAGATGCTGATTTGCAAGCTTATGGAGAAATGCTATTACAGAATAAGAGAGGAAGCGTAGTTGCAATTGAACCGGGAACAGGTGAGATTTTGGCTTTATTGACAAGCCCAACTTATAATCCAGAACTTTTAGTTGGTCGCGAGAGAACAAAAAATTACCGAAAACTTCTGTTTGATAAGTCTAAGCCTTTGTACAACAGGGCGATACAAGGGCGATTCAATCCTCCAGGCTCAACTTTTAAAACGGTGATAGCTTTGATCGGTCTACAGGAAGGAGTGATAACCACAAAAACAGTTCTTCCCTGTAATGGAGGATATAGAGTCGGAAGTTTTTATCAACACTGTCATCATGGAGGAGCTGTAAATTTTTTACATTCTATTTCAGGCTCTTGTAATGCTTATTACTCTCAGGTTTTTATGAAAATCTTGCGGGATAATAAATTTGATTCAATAAGTAATGCTTATGCAAACTGGAGAAAGCATTTGTTATCATTTGGAATTGGTCGAAAATTAGGTACAGACTTGTCGCATGAATCAAAAGGAACAATTTATACTAAAGAGTTTTACGATAAAAGATACAAGGGACAGGAATGGAAACCCCTACAATTTGTATCAATGGCAATTGGTCAGGGAGAAGTTGGTGTTACTCAGTTACAATTGGCCAATATGTGTGCAATTATTGCTAATAGAGGGTTTTATTACATACCGCATGTTGTGAAGGCAATCAATGAAAATGATAGCATTGACAAAAGATTCTACAGGAAAAGAAAAGTAACTATTGACGAAAAATATTTTGGGCCAGTAGTAGATGGTATGGAACAGGTGGTAAGTGCAGGAACGGCCAGAAGTGCGTATTTACCTAATATAAAAATTTGTGGAAAAACTGGAACAGCTGAAAATCCTCAGGGGAAAGATCATTCAATTTTCATTGCATTTGCTCCAAAGGATGATCCTAAAATAGCCATTGCTGTTTATATTGAAAATGCTGGTTTTGGCTCGACTTATGCTGCTCCTATTGCCAGTTTAATGATTGAAAAATATTTGACAGATTCTATATCAAGACCCTATGTTGAACAGAGGATATTAGATACTAAAATAAACTACGACAAATAAGTGGATCGTTCATCAAATACATTTAAACGCCTTGACTGGGGAACTGTATTGCTTTATGCAATTTTGGTTGGCTTTGGTTGGATAAATATTTATGCAGCAGTGTATAACGAGGATCATAGTAGTATACTTGATGTATCTCAGCGATATGGAAAACAGTTAATTTGGATCTCTGTATCAGTAGTACTAATCATAATTATTTTTATAATAGATAGCCGTGCTTATGAATTTTTGGCATATCCGATTTATCTGGCAGCTATATTATTGTTAATCGCAGTTCTTTTATTTGGTAAAGAAGTAAATGGAGCACGTTCATGGTTTGAATTCGGGAGTATTCGTTTTCAACCTGCAGAATTCACTAAAGTTGCTACAGCACTGGCGATTGCAAGAATGATGAGCATTCATGATTTTAAGATTAATACCCTGGAGAACTTGATGAAAGTTGGGTTTATAACAATTTTACCTGCGGCAATGATTATTTTGCAAAATGATACAGGTTCTGCGTTTGTTTATGTTGCTTTTGCAATAGTTATGTATCGTGAGGGTTTATCGCCTTGGATTTTAGTTCTTGGTCTTTTATTTATTGGGCTTTTTGTAGGGGCTTTGGTTACTAAAATGATTTATGTCTTTTTTGGAATAGGCACTATCCTCCACCTGATATTGTACATTGTGTATCGAAATAAAAAAATAACAAGAATAAGCCTCGTTTCTTTATTGATAATTGGGATAATAATTTTTATAAATAGTATATCCTTTAAATTTAATCCGGTTTATATTTTCCTTGGCACAGCATTAATTGTTATCTTGGCTTTTGCCTATCCTGCCTATGTTAAAAGAATGAAACATTATTCCACTATTATGGTGGTATTTATTTTTGCACTTGGATTTACTTTATCGGTTGACTATCTTTTTAATAATGTGCTTCAAAAGCACCAGCGTACCCGGATCAATGTAGTGCTGGGTATAGAGGATGATCCTAAAGGAGTTGGGTACAATGTAAATCAGTCAAAAATAGCAATTGGCTCAGGTGAGTTTACGGGAAAAGGCTTTCTGCAAGGTACTCAAACAAAATTTGATTTTGTACCCGAGCAGGATACCGATTTTATTTACTGTACTGTTGGAGAGGAGTGGGGTTTTATTGGAACCTCAATGGTATTAATTTTATTTGGAGCTTTATTAGTCAGAATTATAATGATTGCTGAACGGCAGCGTTCCAAAATGAACCGGGTTTATGGTTACGCAGTTGCTTCAATATTATTTTTCCACGTTGCAGTAAATGTGGGCATGACGATTGGTTTAACTCCGGTTATTGGTATCCCATTGCCATTTTTTAGTTACGGTGGTTCTTCTCTTTGGTCATTTACGGTACTTTTATTCATATTACTTCGGTTGGATGCCTCCAGGATGGAGAAATTCTAATTTTCTAAGCAAAATGCTGCTTTGCAATTAGTTTAGATTCTTCTGCAACTGATTCTATCATTTCATCAAAGAATATCAGGAATTGCTGATTGAAATATTCGTAGTTATTTTTAAGTGTAGCAATTGCAAAATCACTTCCTTCAGGAAGACTTGTGTACTGGGCCATTCTTTCAAGTGCATCTTTTAAACCTTCAATTTTCGAATAGCTGTAAAGCCGGTTTTTAGCAATCATAATTGGTAAGAAACCCTGTACTTGTGGGGGCAATACTCTAATGTTTTTTAGTAATATCCCATGACTTTTTTTTATGAAACTTTTTAAACTGATTTCCGAGTAATTATCCCAGTTTTTACATAAAAAATGATCATAAAACACATCAATAATAATTCCTGAGTATCTGTGAAAATGACTTTTAAATAAATTACTTAAGTCTTTTGTAATTCTATGATTGTCAGTTAATTCATCTATTTTGCGGTGAAGCAAGATGCCATGTTGTATGCCATTGCGGTATTTTAAATAAGCCTTTCCTTTTACAGAATCTGCTATAAAATTACCTATCATAATATCTTTATCATCACCAGATAAATATAAATGTGCCAAAAAGTTCATTCTGTTTTAATCTGTTTTGCCATTAGCTGCCAAATGTAGTTAGAATATATTTAAGAGGTTTATTGTAATTTGATGAACATCAGTCATAAGCATTCATAGAAAAAAGTTTTAAATGCTTTAAGTTTAGTTAAGTAACTGAAGCCGAATTACATCCTTTTGTTTTGTGATTGAATTTTCTAATTTAACCATTCTGTAAGGGTTTAATATGTTTAAAATCATTGAAACAACTTAATAAAAAATATATATTTGTGTAATTCTAATTATTGACATATAAAAGTTATACAAAATGGAAAAGAAAAATGTAGTTATTATTGGTGCTGCAGGAAGAGACTTCCACAATTTTAACACCTATTACCGTAACAATGAGCAATATAATGTTGTTGCCTTTACAGCTGCTCAAATTCCTGATATTGATGGTAGAAAATATCCTGCTGAATTAGCTGGTGAATTGTATCCAGAAGGAATTCCAATTGTTGCTGAAGAAGAATTAGGAAAATTAATAAAAGATAAAAATATTGATGATTGTACTTTCTCATACAGCGATGTTCCTTATGAAAGAGTTATGAGATTAGGTGCATTAGTTAATGCTGCTGGTGCAAATTTCAATCTTTTAGGCCCTAACGACACAATGGTTGAAAGTACGAAGCCTGTTGTAGCTGTTGTTGCTACAAGAACTGGTTGTGGTAAAAGCCAAACTTCACGTAAAGTGATTGAATATTTAATGGCAAAAGGACTTAAAGTGGTTGCAGTTCGTCATCCCATGCCTTATGGTGATTTAGTTGCTCAAAAAGTGCAACGTTTTGCTGAAGTTGCAGATTTAGAAAAGCACAAATGTACTATTGAGGAAATGGAAGAGTATGAACCGCATGTAGTTAGAGGTAATGTGATTTATGCTGGTGTTGATTATGAAGCAATCCTTCGTGCTGCTGAGCAAGATCCTGATGGATGTGATGTTATTCTTTGGGATGGTGGAAACAACGACTTTGCTTTCTACAAGCCTGATTTAACCATTACTGTTGCTGATCCTCACCGTCCAGGTCATGAATTAAGCTATTATCCAGGTGAAGTTAACATGAGATTGGCTGATGTTATCGTTATCAATAAAATGGATTCTGCAAGCCCAGAAGGTATTCAAACTGTAAGAGAAAGTATTGCAGAAGTAAATCCAAATGCAATTGTAGTTGACGGTGCTTCTCCAATTAAAGTTGATAATCCTGAGGTAATTAAAGGAAAAAGAGTATTGGTTGTTGAAGACGGACCAACTTTAACTCATGGCGAAATGAAACTTGGTGCTGGTACAGTTGCTGCTCAAAAATTCGGAGCTGCTGAAATTATCGATCCTCGTTCTGCTGCTGTTGGTAAATTAGCTGAAACATTCCAGATTTATCCAAATATTGGTGTTCTTCTTCCAGCAATGGGATACAGTGCTGAGCAATTGAAAGATCTTGAAACCACTATTAATAATGTTGATTGCGATGCAGTTATTATTGGTACTCCAATTGATTTAACAAGAATTGTAAAAATTAATAAGCCTACAACTCGTGTTTATTATGATTTACAAGAGATTGGAACTCCTGACTTAGATGGAATTCTTAGCGAATTTACTAAAAAGCACAATTTATAATTAGCAAAAAATTCTCAGATTTTATATTTGAAAATTTAATATAGGTTTTAAAGCGATTCCACATCGGGATCGCTTTTTTTTATTATTTTGCAGGCTAAACTTTTAAAACTTAAACAATGAAGTTGTTGAGATACAGTTTATTACTGATTTTGATTATTGCTTTTCGTAGTAATCATCTTAAGTCCCAGATTTTATCAGAAAGAGCTGAAATCAGTCTGATAACAAGCAACCCCGGGACCGAGGTTTATATTTATTTTGGACATAGTGCAATTCGGGTAAAAGACCCGTTAAAAGGCATAGATTGGGCATATAATTACGGAACTTTTGATTTCAATACCCCTAATTTTTATACGAAATTTGCCAGAGGGTATTTAAACTATAAACTTTCAGTTTATCCGATGCGTTATTTTGTTCAGGAAAATATAAATGAAAATCGTTCAATATACGAGCAGGTATTAAATCTTAACCAGGAAGAAAAAGAGTTGGTATTTAGATTTTTAGAGTATAACCGACAACCTGGGAATGAATATTATTTGTACGATTTTTTCTTCGATAACTGTGCAACAAGGATTCGCGATGTATTCCAGGATGAATTGGGAAAAGATTTGGTTTTTGATGAAGCTAATTATAAGCCAGTTACATTTAGAGAGATGTTAGCACCTTATTTAGAGTCCCATGCCTGGTCAAGGTTTGGGATTAATCTAGTATTAGGTGCCATTGCTGATAGAGAAGCAACTTTAGCCGAAAGTGCCTTTTTGCCTGACTATTTGAAGGCATCATTTGCAAACGCAAAACTAAATAATAAAGAGTTTGCACAACCTTCCAAAATCTTATTTCAACAGAAGGATGTCGATCTTCATACTCCACTTTTAATTCGACCAGGATTTGTTTTTGGACTTTTATTACTAATTATTCTATTTTTTACATATCGAGAGTTTAAGACAAAGAAAACGTATAAATTAATTGACTTTTTAATTTTTCTTTTAATAGGGATAATAGGATTGATTTTGTTTTTACTTTGGACTGCAACCAGTCACACTGCTGTAGTAAAAAACTGGAATCTTTTATGGGCTATTCCTACTCATTTTTTTATTGTTTTCTTCATTTTCAGAAAGGCTAATTCAACATTCTTAAAATATTATTTTCTGGTTTCAGGTATTATGTCCATATCTGCCTTGGTTTTTTGGTTCGTAATTCCTCAGCAATATGATTTAGCATTTATACCTTTAATTTTAATTGCTTCTTTACGATCGTTTAAGTTGTTTCAGTATTATAGATAAAATGAGATTCGCATCCTAATGCATGACAATATGTCTTGTTTTGCGTGTCTGAGTGAGTCATTTTGTCTTGATTGTCCTTGTGGGTCTGTCATAATTTCCTGATTTTCTGATTGGTACAGAAGTTGACTATTCCTTAGCGTATTTAAAAACGAAATTAAATTTTAAACTAAAGAATAGGAGAAAAAATTATGACACTTATTAGAAGAGTAAACGACAATTACCCAACTTTCAGAAACTGGATGGACGATTTTTTTGGAACAGTTGATAATTCAGTTAACTTTTGGAACAAGGCAAATGTACCAGCAGTAAATATTGCTGAAAACGAAGATACTTTTAAAATCGAATTTGCAGCACCAGGGCTGATTAAAACTGATTTCAAAATTAACCTGAATAATGATGTATTAACTGTTAGTTCAGAAAAAGAAATAAATAACGAAGAATCAAAAACAAATTATACAAGAAAAGAGTTTAATTTCTCATCATTTGAAAGGACATTTACGTTACCTGATTCAGCTGATGGTGATAAGATCAGTGCCGAATATAAAGATGGCATCCTGACCATAGATATCCCTAAAAGAGAAGAAGCAAAGGTAAAACCAGCCAGAGATATTGAAATTGTGTAATTGATTGTAGCACAAAGATTTTGGAATTTAAATACTTGATTATAAATAATGGAGGAAGCCAAATCCGGGCTTCCTTTTTTATTGACTTTGTTTTTCAAGATCTCTAAAAAAGAGCAATGTTTCTCTTGTATTAATAAAGTTGTAGTCAGGCACCTCTGTATTTTTTATTAGAGCGGTTATTGCCTTTTCAATCGCCTGTTTTTTATAGTAATTTTCATGAGCAAAGTTTAGGTATTTAATTACTTTAAACCCATCAAACCAATGAAAAAACCTTCTTTCAAAGTTTTTTTGTTGTGCAGTATTTTTATTTAGAGTTTCTAACGCTTCTTTGAAATTATTTTTGGTTAAAAAATCAATCATTGATGGATGATAATTTTTAATCAAAGTATCAATTTTATTATCATCAGCTCTAAAGAATAAGTTCTTGTCAGAGAATAGTTTTTTAAGTGGAACAAATGCTTCGAAATTGTAGGTAAGAAATTCTTGTTCAGTATTTTGCAGATATTGATAGATTATTGGCCCGGTTCCAAAAGGGACTCTATCGGATGGCCTTGACGAGGGAAAAACAGCTGTAGAATTTAGTTCAAAATAATTACCCATTGGCATTATTTTTTGCAGGAAATAGAAGTCCTCCCCAGCCTGTTTTCTATTCATACCTCCCTGTAAACAGTATGCTTTTGCACTTACTGTAAAACTTGAGCCCACAGTGTAATGATAATATGGAAACTTGGTGTACCTTAAGGCATATTTGTGATATCTTATATGTAACTCATACTCAGTAATTCTTCTATAAACTTCATTATCAAATTCATTCCCATCAATTGCATGTTCAAAATAAATGGAACAGCCATTGCATTCTTTGTTTTTGCGAAACAAGTTTTCAATTTCAACCAGGTAGTTCTGTGCTACAAGCGAATCAGCATCAAGTGAACAAATGATTCCATTTTCAACATTTGCTTGTTTAAAGCGGAAAACAGCTTCATCCATTCCAATTTTTCTTGCATATCCGGCTCCTGCAATTTTTTTTTGGATGTTCTCTAAAACAATAATTAGGTAACTATGATTTCTTTTTTTATGCTGATTTATCCATACTTCAATATCTTTTTTTGTCCTCCTGTTTTGCTCAATCACTTCAATATTAGACATTTCTGACGAGTTGATTACAATAATGACTTCAACTTTTTTTTGAGGTGTCTGGCAATTTTCAAGAGACTCAAGAGTAGCTAGTATTCCTGGTTCATTATAACATGGAATAACTAATACTAGTCCAAGATTTTTTTCTGGAACTTCTTTCGAAAACGGAGCGAATAAAGACCGTTTTTGCAGATATCTTTCTAAAATTAATAAACTGGAACTATTCACTACGCAAAATTTTGATTCCCTCAAAGTTATAAGCTAAAGAACTGATGTTTCCCAAGTTAATTTTATGAATAAAATGACACAATTATCAATACAAATAAATTGCCCGATTGGCCTCATTGAAAACCTTCTTCAGTTCGCAATCAAGCCTTAGAGAGACCGGGAAGCTTCGAACTTGTTCGAAGATCACCCGGCCGAACTTAGGTTTGATAAGAGATGGAGAAGGTTTTCCATGCAGCCTTGACCTTTTTACTCGCTCTTTCAGAGCTACGTGAGAACGGCTTCGCCTAAGTTGCTTCGTTTTTGGGCCAACCGGAACAACGTGGAGCTCATGAACGAAGTGAATAACCCAAAAATGAAGACCGATTTTATTCTGAAATTGAAAAACAAAGTTAAATTTCACACAATAGTAATTATAAGTTGCTGATTATCATAGTTTATTTTTGATAATGATGCAAGTACTTGTTATTCTGGAATCTATAAAACATGGGAAATGTCAATAAATAATAAAAAAGGGCACAGGAAAACCTGTACCCTTTTGATATTATAGCATTATGCTTTTATTCCTCATTATTTTCTGGCTTTTCTTCTTCAGTAGGCTTGTCTTCTGTCACTGTTTTATTTTGGTATTCCTCATTTAAACCATTTAAAATGACATTAGTTATATCAAGTTTCTTATCAGCTTTTAACACAACGTTTCCCATTGTATTACCAAGAATAATCTTATGTTTTTTAGTCTTGTTGTATTTTTCAAGATAGGTATTAAGCTTTTCATAGATTTGTTTTGTCATCTCCTGCTCTTTTTCCATCAACTGCATTTGAAGTTGATCCTTCAATTGTGCAAGACTCTGCTGTTCCTGCATCAATTGCTGTTGCATTTGCTCTGCTTGATTTGAGGTAACAAGTCTTTTTTCAACTTTTTGCTGAAATTCCATTGCTCTTCGCTGATAGCCCTTGAGTTTCGAATTTAAGTTCCCCTCAAGCTTTTGTTGTTCTTGCATTAATTCAGTTTTTAGCTCATTGTATAAATCATAGCTATTCATTAAACTGTCAAGATTAATGTATACAACTTCTTCACCTGATTTTGCAGTTGATTCAGTATCAATTGCTTCCTCTGAATTACCGGTGAATTTGTCTATGTACAAAAGAGATACAGCAATTATCAAAACAATATTTAAAATAAGCGAAATATTCTTCATAATATGATCTTGTTGAGTTAAAAATTTTGGCAAATATAAATTTTTATATTAGAAATGTTTTGGATATTGCATTTTTTTTTGGCTCACATTCTTATAAAAAACGCTATCTTGCAATTCTTTTTTTAATCTAATTAGCGAGTTCAACTTAGGTGCACTCTTGAAGCAAGAACAAAAAAGAAATTATAGCTGAATTTCGAATGTTTGTTCTTAAAAATTGTTATATTTAATTTAAATTAATAAAAGTAAGACAAAATATGTACAGTTTGGTTTAATTTATAATGCGTTGATTAAATTGGAATAAAAATTGAACGTGCTTATAATTTAAGGACTAATACTTTGCATTTTTTCAGTTCTTGTTTTGCAGAAATAATTTGTATATTTATCAAGATATTTAAGAAGATAAGTTAAAATCATATGAGTGAAGAGAGTAATAAAAATGCAAAAAATATTTCTTTAAGCGAAGCTTCAATTAAAGAAATTATTATACTGCTGTCAGATATTGATGTGAAAATCAATGCATTAAATGAATCTTCGGCAAAGGATTTTTTAACCCTTAACAGCAACCTTAAAGAGAATTATAAGCTTGCCGAGAAAATTTCTGCTAATGCAAAACAACTTTTCGAAATATTGGCAGGTAAGGACAGAAACTATCTGTTGAAAAAGCTTGATACTTTTCATACTGGGCTGAAATTTCAGATCGATGGTTTTTCGGACAGTGTAATTAAAGGTTCAAAGGTTCTTGAAACCATACAGGGGCTCTTTAATGCAATGTTTATTCCCATCAAAAATTTCAACCAGAATTTGATGACAATCAACTTTCTTCTTGCGAATCTAAAGCTTAACTTAACTTATCTTAAGCAAGAAGAGCAAATTCTTGACAAGGCAGATAACTTGATGCAAAAAATTAAGACCATTAAAGAAATCTATGATGTATTTGATAATAAGGTAAATAAGCTAAAAGTATTATCGAACTCAATACAAAACTTTTTTGGACAATTAAAGGAAAAGCAGACTATTACGCTTGAAACTATTCTCGAACAAGTTCAATCCAGTGTAACAATTTTATCTGCAAAATATCAGGAGGCTTCGATCCAAATGCCTCAGGTGACAAAGAAAACAGAGGATTATTTTGAAAATGTAAGTAAAATTATTACAAATCTACAGTTTCATGATATCATAAGGCAAAAAATGGAACATGTTCAACATACTCATAAAGAGATAATTGATGAACTTAATGCCTTCGATTTCAATGATAAAAGTGCCTCCCTTGCAGAACATACCTCCCAGTTTCTTCAAATTAGGGACATTGCAGGTGTTCAGGTGGCCCAGTTAATCCATACAAATCAGGAATATCAAGATGCAATTGAGAAAATTACTGTGAATTTTCTGGAAATTGGTGACGATATGAAAGCTGTGTCTGAAATGTGTAATGATTTTTCAGGACATCAACCAGGAAAAGGAGGTTCGCATTTTAGAGAGATTGAGACTAATTTAGAAGTATCTGTTGAATTGATTAATAAATTTGGTGCTGATGGTGAGCTTTTCAGTAACAAGGTTAAAACAGTTGTAGGTTCTGTTGCTGAGTTAAAAGATGAATTAGCAGAAATTCTTGATCAGTTTGAATATATTAAAAAGGGGCTTGCTGAAATATTTGATATTCTTAAGCCAAAAGAAAAGAAATTACCAGAGATTTATAAATTAGGAAAACAATTGAGTGATATAAGCAAAGCCATTAGAACTGAGCTTAATAATATGAATAAGTATTTCAAAAATGCTGAGGATGAAACAGTTGTGCTTGAAACTCTTGTGGAAAATAATTTTGAGTCTCAATTCAAGTCAAACCTTCAAAAGTTTTCGGAGAGTATTTTTTCTGTTGTAAAAATCTTAAATTCTGATAATTCGCAAGTTGAAGAGATACTAAGAGTTAATGGTGAATATGGAAATCAGTTAGCCGTTGATATACAAACCTCCATCGAAAAAGTAAAATACTACGACTTTTTTGAACAGGTAATAGAAGAAATAATATTAGAGCTTAATAATATTTACCTGACAATAAAATCTGATTCGTCAATGGGACCTGAAGGATCTTATGATTTGGAAAGCTTAAAGCAAAGGTATACTATGGCTAGCCAGAGAACAATACACGGACGTGTGCTTCATGAAGAGGTAGAGGAAGAGAATGTTCCGATGGAAGAAGATGAAGATGATATTGAATTTTTCTAATAAATATAAATAATTGGATTTATGAGAGATATTAAATTCAAGTTGAACCAGCCTCAGAAGGGAGAAAAGTTAGTTCAATTACACCTTGGTGGTGATTTAGGAGTTAATAACCTTACTGAGCTGGTAACAAAATTGAGAGAGGTTGAGAAAGATTTCTCAGAATTTGAAATAAATGTGAATGACATTGCTGCATTTGATTTGGCTACTATTCAAGTGTTAGTGTCGTTTAAAAAAGCATGCGAAAGACATAAAAAAGGAATTAAGTTTAAAGTAGATCTCCCAAAAGATATTGCTGAATTACTTGAAAACACTGGTTTTACAAAAGTTATAAAAAAACTATAATAGAAGTTAAATAATTTACAAAAACTATGGCAAAAACAATATTAATTGTCGATGATTCTGAAAGTATAAGAGAAGTAGTGAGCTTTACATTAGAAAATGCTGGCTATGAGGTTATTATAGCCGTAGACGGACAAGATGCAATGAAGTATTTTGATGGAAAGGTTATTGATTTATTACTTACCGATTTACATATGCCAAATATGAATGGCATTGAGTTAATTAGAGAGGTACGAAAAATAGATGCATATTCTAGAATACCCATTCTTTTCTTAACCACCGAATCTCAGCGGGACAAAAAAATGGAGGCAAAAGATGCTGGTGCTACCGGTTGGATAATTAAGCCATTTGTGCCTGCAAAACTATTGGCTGCTATAAATAAAGTGATGCGGTAATTTGTTTGATTTTTCTACCTATTATATTAAGGGTATATTACTTTAACCAGTTTTAGTTTTAGAATAAAAATGATTACCTGATGGATAATTTTCAAAAAAAGTTTATCGAAGAGGCAACTGATTTAATAAATAATTTAGAAGAATCGTTATTAACGCTTGAGCAAAAACCTGATGACAAAGATTTAATTGCTGCAGTTTTTCGAATCATGCATTCACTAAAAGGAGGGGGAGGCATGTTTGGGTTTGATGCTATAAGTAATTTCACTCATAATCTTGAAACTATTTACGATGAGGTTAGGAATGACAGGTTAACGATTACAGAGGACTTGTTAAGTATTACATTTTCTTCGGTTGATCACCTTCGAAATCTTTTAAGTCCTGATGCGTTAGAAGAAAAGCAAGTAAAAAAGAACCATGAAATTTTATTAGCAAGAGTTGAGCAAATACTTCAAGGAATTACTTCTGTTTCTGAACATGCTGATACAGATGATGTTGTATTGACAGAGAAGTCTTCTGATAGCACCTATTTTATTCAGTTTATCCCAAATGAAAACATAATGGATAATGGTACAAATCCATTGTATCTTATTGATGAGCTTTGTGATTTGGGAATTGGAAAAGTGTATCCAAGACTAAGCAAAATTCCACTTCTCTCAAAGCTTACAGCAAATAAGTGCTATACTGCTTGGGATGTTTTTCTTGCAACAGAAAAAAGTATTGAAGAGATAAAGGATGTTTTCATTTTTGTTGAAGATGAAAGTAAGTTGGAGATAGTTAAACTTGCTGATTATGATATATTAGCGGATAAAGAAATTGTTGAAGAGATTGAGGAGAGTTATGAGGATGTTGAGAAAATAGATGTCAAAAAATTGAAAGAGTTTGTTAAAGAACTTGATTCAAGGAAAAAGAATAAGAAATATTCGGTGAGAGAAAAGCTGAATATTTTTACAAAAGAGAATGTAATATCAAGTATTCGGGTAGATTCTGATAAGATTGACCAATTAATGAATCTTGTAAGTGAACTTGTAACTACACAAGCAAGCTTAAGCTTGTATGTTGAAGAAAACCAGGTTTATGAACTGAATCAACTTGCTGAAAATATAGAAAATATTACCAGGCAATTAAGAGATACTGCATTCAGCATCTCGTTAATACCTATCGAAACCATGCTCACAAGGTTTCACAGGCTTATTCGCGATCTTTCAATGGAGTTTAATAAAAATATTGAATTTATCACTGAAGGTGCTGAAACAGAGCTTGATAAGACACTGGTTCAAGGCCTTACAGATCCTTTAATGCATATCATTAGAAATAGTGTAGATCATGGAATTGAACCCGAAAATGAGCGAATTGAAAAAGGAAAAACTCCTCAGGGAATGATATATCTGAAGGCCTATTATTCTGGTGCACATGTAGTAATTAAAGTGCAAGATGATGGTAGGGGAATTGATATTGAAAAGATTAGGAAAAAAGCTATTGAAAAAGAAATGCTGGCTCCGGATGCACAACCAACTGATCGTGAGCTGCTTGATATCGTTTTCTTACCAGGATTTTCTACAGCAGAGAGCATAACAGATGTTTCTGGCAGAGGTGTTGGAATGGATGTAGTTAAAAAGAAAATAGATGAAATAAGGGGAACAGTTGATTTAGAATCAAAAAGAAATGTTGGAACAACAATTACAATAAAGTTACCTTTAACATTATCAATTATAGATGGTTTATTAGTAGAAATAAAAGATACTAAATATGTAATGCCTCTTAACCTGGTTGATAAAATTTATGCAGTTGAACACCAACAATTCGTTAAATCATACAACAACCTTGTTATTATTGACGAAGAACAAATTCCTTTCTATAATTTACGTGAGGAATTTTCAGTAACAGGAGATCCTCTTGAGGTAGAACAGTTGGTTACTGTAAAATATGAGGATAAGAGAGTCGGTTTGGTTGTGGATAATGTGATTGGTGAGTATCAGGCTGTATTAAAGCCACTTGGCAAGCTTTACATTAATCACGATATTATTTCAGGAGCAACCATTTTAGGAGATGGAACCATTGCTCTGGTTCTTGATACGAATAAAATTATTCATGAATTTTCATTCAAAAATTAATCAGCTATGATAGATGAAGAAATAATTCAATCAATGAATTCATACCTTTCATTTAAGCTTGGTAGTGAGCTTTTTGCAGTGCATGTAAGTAAAGTATTGAATATTTTGGAAATGGTCCCCATTACTCATGTGCCAAAATCTCACGAAAGCATTGTAGGAGTTATTAATTTAAGAGGAAGTGTATTAGCTGTTGTTGATATTAGAATGAAATTCGATTTGGCTCAGTCTGAATACACAAAAGATACCTGTATTTTGGTACTTCAAGTAATGATTGATGAGGAAATTGTTGATGTTGGTGCGATTGTTGACTCTGTTCATTCGGTATTAGAAGTAAATGAGAGTGATATTCTTCCACCTCCAACAGTTGGAGTAAAAAATAAATCGGAGTTTGTTACGGGTATGGTAAAAGAACATGAAAAATTTATTATGGTTCTTGATATAGATAAGATTTTTGCTCTTGAAAATTATTTAACCGTAGTTGAAGAAAACCCTGCAGAGCATTAATAAAGCATATTGAACAAAAGAATTTTCTTGCATTTTTACTTTTGATATTCTATTGCTCTCATTCCGTTATTTTATAGTTGACTACCAATTATAAGTTGTATAGTTGGTTAAAACACTTTATAATGAGAAAAAGCTCAATTAGAACCACAGTATTACTAGTGATTATATTTGGTGTTTTTTTACCAATAATTATTCTTATTGTTGTATCTGGCATACAGTACAAAAGGCAGTCTGAAGAGATTGCAAAAAATAAGGCAACCATGGTTGCAAATGAATATTCTTCCAGCATTGAGCGGATTTTGAATGAGTCTTTTGCTGTTGGCAATGTTTATGCCGATGTTCAAACATCACTAATGGCAGATGATAAACAAAGTCTAAGTAGTAGCCAACTGCTTGGTAATCAGGTTTCTATTTTAAAAAAGAACAAACAAATCCTGGCAATGTATGCTATATATTTGCCTGGTAGGATAGTGAATCCTAATACTGGTGAATTGAATGAAACTCTTTCAATTATAGGAAATACGCAGTACAAAGGCAATATTTCAGAATTAATTTATTGGCAATATGAGTTTAAGTCCAATGTTATAGATTCACTTAAAAAAGGAGATGGATATTTTTTACTGCCCCCATATCAGGATGTTTATGAAAATGATACACTTTGGATGATATCATATATTCATGAAATTAAGAATGGTGATGAGATAATTGGTTTAGGAGGAGTTGATATTGCCATTGATTGGATGCAATCATTTATTTCTAAACCCGATATTTTTAATGAAAAAGCTTCTATCATGATTATTTCAGATAGAGGAATTATTAATGCTTACAGTAAGCATAAAGATAAAGTAGGGAAACTGGTAACCGAAGAGTTATCCACCCTTGATGTTGAGAAAGATTTATTATTTGCCAACCAGTCAAATTATTTAACAATTAATGATTCTTATGTATTTTATGAACCAATTGAGATTAATAAACTTAAAGAGAGTTGGCATATTCGAATAGAGGTTCCGGAATCTGGAATTATTGGTGATGCACAAAATGCGTTGATTTTTGGAATTGCTATTGCTATTGTTATTGCTATAATTTCTTTATTAATCACTTATTTTTACTTTAACAAAATTGTAGCACGTATCAGAAAGCTTGCTGCTGTTGCAAAAAGAATGGCTAAAGGAAATCTGTATATTGATTTTCAGATAGTTGGTAATGACGAGATTACAGATTTAGGAAAATCGTTGCAATCAATTATCACCAGATTTAGCGAGATTATTGCAGGTGTAAAAACAACAATGGAGCAATTTAGAGAGTCTGGTAATGCCCTATCCTCAACTGCTGTTAAGTTATCTGAAGGAGCTTCAGAACAAGCTTCTTCTACCGAAGAAGTGTCTGCCTCAATGGAGCAAATGAGTGCAAATATTGAACAAAATGCTGAAAATGCTAAAGTAGCGGATAAAATAGCACAAAAATCATCGAAAGAAATAGAAGATAGCAGCAAAAATGTTAAAGAAACAGCTGGATCAATGAATGATATTGTAGCTAAAACCTCAATAATTGGTGATATAGCCTTCCAGGTAAATATTCTGGCATTGAACGCTGCAGTTGAAGCTGCAAGAGCAGGTGTACATGGAAAGGGTTTTGGTGTGGTTGCAAATGAAGTCGGGAAACTAGCCGATCGATCAAAACTAGCGGCTTTAGAGATTGATGAATTAACGAATAAAAGTCTTTTAGTAGCAAAAAAATCAGGGAAATCACTCGAAGATATTGTCCCTGAAATAAAGAAAACAGCTCAGCTAGTGCAGTATATTACCAATGCAAGCATGGAGCAAAAAGCTGGTGCAGAGCAAATTAATAATGCAATCCAGCAGCTTAATCATGTTACTCAGCAAAATGCGTCAATTGCAGAAAATTTAACAAGTAATGTTGAAGCATTGTCTTCATTATCGGATAAATTGAATAAATTAATTGCATTCTTCAAGTTGGAAGCACGAAAAAAAAGGGAAAGGGGAGGAAGGGTTTCAGATAAGAATGTAAGAAATGAAAGAAAGTCAGTAAGCAGTCAAAAAAACACTTTGAAAGAAATTAAGACAGAACCAAAAAAAGAAGAGATAAGAAAACAGGAAACTGATATTGCCGAAAAAAATAGAAGCAAAGGAATTGATCTTGATTTGGGAGAAGATGATATTATGGATGATGGTTTCGAAAAGTTCTAATTATATTTTATTGATTATTAATGGATGACCTTGATTTACAAAGGATTTTTGCAGCACAGTTATCAGATTCTGAATTTGCAAAGCTTAGCAAGTTTATTTATTCTGAGTATGGAATAAAAATGCCTCCTGAAAAAAGGATAATGTTGCAAAGTAGATTGCAAAAAAGATTAAGGGCTTTAAAAATCTATTCATTTAAAGAGTATATTGAGTATGTTTTTAGTAAGGATGGAACGAATGAAGTCATTCATATGATGGATGTTGTTTCAACCAATAAGACCGACTTTTATAGAGAACCTGCTCATTTTGAGTATTTAAGAGATACAATTTTGCCCCAAATCTATACTGAAAGGAAAAGTATTAAGTTATGGAGTGCTGGTTGTTCAAGTGGCCCTGAAGTATATACCTTGGCTATTGAACTAACTGAATTTGGGATAAAAAATGCGGGTTTTGATTATTCTATTTTAGGAACTGATATTTCTACATTAATGCTCAAGAAGGCTTATGCAGCAATATATCCAGAAGATATGGTGCAGATGATACCTTTAGACCTAAAAAGAAAATATCTGTTAAAAAGTAAAGACAAAACAAAAAAACTAATAAGAGTTAGCCAGGAATTAAGAAAAAAAGCAAAATTTCAAAGGGTAAATTTCATGGATGATTCTTATCCTGTAAATGATCAGTTTGATATTATATTTTGCAGGAATGTACTAATCTATTTTGACCGTGATACACAGGAAAAAGTAATAAATAAACTTTGTAGACACTTAAGACAAGGAGGTTTCTTTTTTTTGGGACATTCAGAATCAATAACAAATATAAATGTTCCATTAAAGCAACTTAAACCTACTGTTTATACAAGAATATAATTAGTAAATTAAAGGCTTAAAAATGAGTAATATAGTCATTACAGATGAGTTGTTAATCGAAGAACTAAAGCTCAGGTTTCAAGAGAAGAAGGAGTCGCTTGAAAAACTTGAGAGAATTACAGCCGAATTAAAAGAAGTGAATGCTAAATTAGCTGAGTCAGAGTCGCTAAAAAGCCATTTTATATCAAATATAACGAATGAAATAGTCAATCCTTTCACTTCTATTGTGGTTTTATCAAAAAACATTCTCTCAGTAAAAGAAAGCGATTGGGATAAGGTGAAAAGAATGGCTAGTTTAATCCATTCGGAAGCATTCAATTTGGATTTTCAATTGAAAAATATTTTTGCTGCTGCAGAAATAGAAGCGGGCGAGCTATTTATGGAAGTTTCCAATGTTAAAGTCGATTTGTTAATCGAAGCTTTACTTGAATCATTTCTTCCAGAAACGACTAAGAAACAATTGAATTTTGAGTTTATCAAAGAAGAACTGGAAGGTGATGATTTTATCTTTAAAATTGATCCTGAAAAATTAAAACTGATTTTGTCAAACCTTGTTGATAATGCAATAAAATTTAGTAAGAACAATAAGATAATTGTTAAGCGTTGGACGGAGGATAACCAGCTGTTTATTTCTGTTCAGGATTTTGGAATTGGTATTTCTGAGAAAAACCAGGAAATCATTTTTGACAGATTCAGAAGATTAGACTCTGGAATTAATTCAATAAATCGAGGCCATGGATTGGGTTTATCAATAAATAAAGCGTTACTTGATTTTCTGAGTGGTGATATTAAAATTAAAAGCAAGAAAAACATAGGAACAACTTTTACAATTAGCATTCCTGAGCCAGAAGAAAATCCTGAGGCATTTTCTGATGATGGTAATGAACTAATATTTGGTGATGATGAAATATTTTAATGACTAGGTGAATGGAGAGACCGAAACATTTTCTATATCCCGGTGCAATATATATCAATCCTGAACCTTATTTAATTACCACAATATTAGGTTCTTGTGTTGCTGTATGTCTTTATGATCCTGTTCTAAAAATTGGAGGAATGAACCATTATATGTTGCCATTATGGAATGGTCAGGGACTTGCCTCACCACGTTACGGAAATATTGCAATTAAGAAATTAATTGATAACATAGAGGCGTTAGGTAGTTCAAGGAAAAATTTAAAAGCCAAGATTTTCGGCGGAGCAGAAATCATTTCTACTAATGTTAGTCAATTTATGATTGGTGAAAGAAACATTCAAATTGCTAAAGAATTATTACACGAAGAAAATATACCAATCGTAGCTTCGAGTTTAGGTGGCAAATATGGCAGAAAGATTATTTTTGACACATTCAGTGGTGAAGTTCGACAGAAATATGTTGGTTCACAGAAGTAAATCAAAAAGTTGCTGTTTTATTACCTAGTTTTTTTCAAATTCGACTTTTCTTGTTAGTTATGTATTGTATTGGTATTTAAATTTAAACAAATATCAACAATAGTTAATTTTGCTTTCTGCTGCTATTGCAATTATTTCATTATTTTTATAGATTTGTTATTAAAATGTATTGAAGTATGGACAAAATCAAGGTACTTGTTGTTGACGATTCTGCAATTGTGCGTAATGCTTTGGTTGAAATATTTAATTCTGATCCAAAGATAGAAGTAATGGGGACTGCAAGTGATCCTTATATTGCTGCAAAAAAAATACAAAAGGAAGTACCAGATGTAATAAGTCTCGACATAGAAATGCCCAGGATGGATGGCCTTACTTTTTTAAAAAAGATAATGTCACAACATCCGATTCCAGTAGTTGTTATTTCGAGCTTAACAGAGAAAGGCACCAAAACTGCATTAAAAGCTTTGGAATATGGCGCCGTGGAAATTATGCTTAAACCTCAGTTCAATACAAAAGCAGCAATTGAGGAATCAAAGATTAAGCTTTGCGATATAATAAAAGCGGCAGCAATATCAAAACTTAGAAGGAAGCGTACAATTGTTGAGCCCATGAAAGTTCAGCCAAAGCTTTCTGCTGATGTTGTAATACCCAGAACAAAATCATATAGTTTACCCCAAACAACAGATACAGTTATTGCTGTTGGAGCATCAACAGGTGGAACGGAAGCACTGCGGGTATTTTTGGAAGCAATGCCTCCGGATGCCCCAGGTATCGTAATTGTTCAGCATATGCCTGAGCATTTTACTAAATCATTTGCAGACAGGTTAAATGAACTTTGTAGAATGACAGTTAAAGAAGCAGAAGACGGAGATGCTGTTTTGCAAGGAAAAGCACTAGTTGCTGCAGGAAACAAGCATATGTTGCTTCGCAGATCTGGAGCAAAATATTATGTAGAAGTTAAGGATGGACCACTTGTTAACAGGCACAGGCCATCGGTAGATGTTCTATTCAGGTCAACAGCAGTTTACGCAGGAAGTAATGCAATTGGTGTTATTATGACTGGTATGGGTGATGATGGTGCAAAAGGTTTATTGGAAATGAAAGAAGCAGGGGCAAAAACAATTGCCCAGGATGAAGCATCATGTATTGTTTTTGGAATGCCTAAAGAGGCTATAAAGTTGGGTGCTGCTGATTATACATTGCCACTTGATAAAATTGCTAACCAGGTATTGAGCCTGCGTAAAAGATAAACTTTTGAGCCTTTAACATTAACCCTCTTGTATTAAATTTTTATTTTTCTTGTTGAGCAAAATTTTTATTCTCAATAGGGCAAGGCTAACAAAAGTGTAGAGAAGATGGAAGCATTTACTGAAAAACAAACACAAGTACCGCATAAATATTCGTTAGGTCCTATATATAGTTTTTTTTGTTGGTGTTCGGGGGCAAGATTGTATCTTTTAAAAGGATGTCCTACTGATTATAATAGGTTCTTTGGAATAGGTATTATTGTATTTCTCACCGGTGTAATGGCTTCAATAACTGGGTTCTATGCATTGTACGTAATTTTTGATTCAATTCCATTGGCAGCTGTCTTTGGAATTTTCTGGGGTGTTTTAATTTTTTTTCTCGATTGGTATATTGTTTCAAGTTTAAAAAAGGAAGAGCGATTTTTCTCAGAACTTCTTTTTTCATTACCAAGGCTTATTTTGGCGGTATTATTAGCTGTTGTAATATCAAGACCGCTCGAATTAAAGCTTTTTGAAAAAGAAATTGATGGTGTTTTGCAAACAATTCAATCTGAAAATTCTATTGAGCATAAGCAGTTAGTAGATAAAGAGTATGAGAACCTTTCCAGGTTGACCGCAGAGAATGAAACATTGAAAGAGGAAATAAAGCAGAAGGAAGAGTTACGCAACAAGCTTTTTTCAATGATGATTGAAGAGGCCGAAGGAAGAAGCGCGACATCAAAAATTGGTAAAGGTTCTGTATACAGAGAGAAAAAGGCTGAGTACGATAAAGTTGACAAGGAGCTTGCAGAGTTAAAAAGGGTGAATTCGTCCAGGATTGAAAAAAACATTGCAACCATTACAGAATTAGAAAGTAAGCGTCAGCAACAAGTTGATAAGAGCAGTTCAAAAATTAAGCAGGCTGATGGTATTTTGGCCCGCCTGGAGGCGATGGATGTTCTTTCGCAAAAGAATAGAACAGTGATGTATGCTAGTTGGTTTATTTTCATATTGTTTATACTCATTGAGTCTTCTCCAATTTTAGTTAAGCTTTTGTCGAAAAGGGGACCTTACGATGAGTTAATTGATAAGGAAGAGTATGAGAAGCAAATAGAATACAAAAAGCAAAAGGTGAAAGCTAAGATTTTGGCAAACAACTATTTAGAATTGCTGAAACAAAAGGATGAACTGCAAATAGATGCAGAAAAAAGAAACAATGAAAAGCTTGTTAAGGAGATCGAGGAAGCCAAGAATGAAATTAATAAGCTTGCAATAGGAAAATGGAAGCAACAGGAAATAGATGCAATTAATAAAGAAGTTGTTCAGGAACTCAATTCCTCAGAAATATCAGAAAATGATTTAAACGATGGGATGCTGGCTGCAAGCGAGGGGTTTAAGGTGGAGCAAAGTGAGCCTGAAAGCATCGAAATGGAAAATGAGAAAAAAGACTCAAACGAGTTTTAGTATATAAAATTAGGTTGTCTGATATAACGATTAGTCGGTTATTTACCACTAAGTATTCAATGAGTTCTTATTTAATGTTTTATAGTCAGAAGACAGAAGTCCGAAGAAAGAGTCTGGATTTAAAGTTTTTACATCGGTCTTCGAATTTCGAGCAATTTGCAGAATTAATAAAAGTCTGTGGTAAATTACTGCAGAATCAAATTTAATATTTTAATAAATAGTGATTACAGGAAAAATTTTAATTGTTGATGATATTTTTTCAAACAGGTTATTGTTAAGTTCTGCTCTTGAAAGTTTTGGAATTGAATCAAAATCGGTTGGTGATGGTCAGGCAGCCATTATTTCTCTTCAAGAGGAAACCTTTGAATTAGTTTTGCTCGACATTGAAATGCCAGTAATGAATGGAATCGAAACAGTAAGATATATTAGGAATGAGATGCCAGCAAGTTTTAGTGAATTACCCGTAATTGCCTTAACTGCTCACAATCCTTTGAACTATGGTGACGAAATGAATTCTGCAGGATTTACTGAAGTACTTACCAAGCCATATTCTATTCATAAACTTCAGGAATTAATCTCGAAGTATCTTCATAGAGATAATTTGAATAATGAAAGTAAATTATAAGTGATTTTTTTAAAGAAAAGTTTGAATATTAAAAATTTTTTTTAAATCTTGCTATTTTGTACAGTATTTGTAAAATAATCCTCAAAAGGTATTATCTTTAAACAGAATTTGCATAAAAAGCGTGTTTGTAATGCCTTATTAGCAATGATTTAACTTAGATAATTTATATGAATCAAACTGAAAATAGAAATTATATTATCAGTTATAGTCTTAATGGTCTGGCTCTTGGGTTTTTTATTTCCCTTCTATTTGTAATAAGTGGTATCATAAACCATTCGCCAGAGTTTTCACTTTATGGCGCATACTTTTATTTAACCTCTTATCCATACAATTGGATTTTTTACTTCATAATAATTGTCTCATTTGCGATTATAGGCTATTTAATAGGCAGGTATTTTAATGATAAGCAAACTCAGCTGATCCAGGAGCTTGGTGATGAAAAAGAGAAAAATAAAAGAGTTTTCAGGTTTACAGAGCAACTTAGGAAGGGAAGCTTTTTTGATCAGGAAGTTTTATTGAGTAATGATGAATTATCGAAATCGCTGATTAACTTACGAGATGAACTTCAAAGTAGAGAAAAGGAAGATCGGTTAAGAAAAGAAGATGATGATCAAAGGCATTGGATTACACAAGGTTTAGCAACATTTGGTGCAGTTTTGCGTGAAACAGGCAACGAACTCGAAAATCTATCTTATTCGGTTGTCAGTGAATTAGCTAAATATCTTAAATCTCAATTGGTCGGTATTTTTGTTATAAACGATTCTGAACCTGAAAATAAATTTATTGAGCAAACCGGTGCATTTGCTTATGGAAGAAAGAAATTTGCCGATAAAAAACTTGAATGGGGCGAAAGCCTTGTCGGAGCATGTATTTTAGAGCAGAAAACAGTATTCCTGAAAGATGTTACAGATGGTTATGTAGAAGTAACATCTGGTTTGGGAAAGGCAAATCCTCGCAGTGTGTTGATAGTACCACTTATTTTTAACGAAGAAGTATTTGGAGCACTGGAAATTGCATCTTTGAGAGTTTTTAAGGATTTTGAGGTTGAGTTTGTTGAGAAAGTTGCAGAAAGTATTGCATCAACTATTTCAAGTTTGAAGATAAATATGCGTACAGCTATCCTGTTAAAGAATTCACAGAGTGGACAGGATATCATGAAGCGGCAGGAAGAGGAGATGCGCAAAAACATGAGGGAGTTACGCCAAACTCAAATTGAGGCAGCTAAACAGAGTGAGCAGTTTATTAGTTTTACCAACTCGGTAAACCACACAATGATTAGGGCCGAATACTCTGTTGATGGCATTTTGCTTTACGCCAACACCAAATTCCTTCACAAGCTGGGATATTCTTCAAATAAAGAGATAGAAGGGCAGCATATCTCCATGTTTATCAATGAGAAAGACAGGGAGTGGTTTGATGAATTATGGACTCGCTTGAAAGACGGTGGTGAACATTTCGAAGGCGATATGAAGCATGTTTCCAAAACAGGGACAGATCTTTGGACAATGGGAACTTATGTAAGCGTAAGGGATAAGAATGGTAAACCAGAGAAGATACTTTTCCTTGGTATCGATATGACAGAATCGAAAAAGCAGAGCCTTGATTATTCAGGCCAGATAGATGCTTTAAATCGCTCTACAATCAAAGCTGAATTTTCTCCTGGGGGAAAAGTAGTTGACTTTAATGATAAGTTCCAGGAGGCAATGATTTATGAACCCATAGAGCTTCAGGATAAAACTATTTTTGATTTCATTAATCCATCAGAAATCAATGAATTTTCCATTATCTGGAAAAATGTTATTGCCGGTGTACCTTTTGAACGAAGACTTAGACTGATTACCCGAAATGGGGTAGAGAAATGGTTTCATGGAACTTTTTCAATTGTGCATGATATGTATGGCGATATTGCCAAAGTGGTTTATATTGCATATGATATAAGCAACCAGATAAATATTGAAAGCAAGAATAAAGAGCAAACCGAAAAGTTAAAAGTTCAGGAAGAAAAATTACAGCATTCTCAAGATGAATTGACCAGGAAATTACGCGAAGCCAGAGAAGAAATGCGTATGCAATTCCGTGAGATTGAGACGGTTAAGTTGTTGAATGAGAAAACACTTGAAGGTATGCTTGACGCAGTTGTTACCATCAATCAGGATGATAAGGTCCAGTTTTTCAATAAGGCAGCAGAAGATCTATGGTCTATTGATAGAAAGCAAATTATCAACAAGCATATTAGCGAAATTTTGCCTGAAAAGCATGGCAAATTAGGCGAAAATTATATGGGCAATTATTTCCACTATGGCGATGATACTTTGTTGCATACAAGAACAGAAGTGCTTATTGTTGACAAGTATGGTGATCCAATTTCGGTATTATTGACTTTATCAGAAGCTCAAATCGGTAAGAGGTATAGCCTTACAGCGTTCATTCAAAAAATTGAAGTTGAGCTGTTCTAATTGATTTTTTGTCTTGTTTTTGGAAGGTATAATATGCATTATGCCAATTTTTTTCCACTTTTCTAGTCTTTGTAAAGCTTTTAGTTTTCAATTAATTATTCAAACAATCAGTTACTTAACGCCAGTTTGCTGTTAATAACTTTGTGAATTGCCGCAGTACATCGTTCTTTCCTTTTTTTATATTTGCAAAAATTTCTGCAAATGGTCGAGAATTATTCAGAGGATGCGATAAAAACGCTGGATTGGAAAGAGCACATTCGTCGCCGTCCGGGTATGTACATTGGAAAGTTAGGTGATGGATCTTCACAGGATGATGGTATATACATACTTTTGAAGGAAGTATTTGATAACTCCATTGATGAATATATGATGGGGTTTGGTAAAAAAATTGAGGTTACAATCACTGATCATAAGGTTCAAATTCGTGATTATGGACGAGGTATTCCATTGGGAAAACTAGTTGACGTAACTTCAAAAATGAATACCGGAGCTAAGTATGACTCTAAAGTATTTAAAAAGTCAGTTGGTTTGAATGGGGTAGGTATTAAAGCAGTTAATGCACTATCGCACAAATTTATAGCAAAAACGTTTAGAGAGGGACAGGTAAAAGAGGTTCATTTCTCAAAGGGTGAAATCATTGAAGAGTTTGATATTACAACTACTGAAGAAAGAAATGGTACCGAGGTAACTTTTATTCCTGATAATACTGTTTTTGGTGAGTACCACTATCTTTCGGCATATGTTGAACCAATGCTCCGGAATTATACTTATTTGAATTCCGGGTTGACAATTAATTTCAACGGGCAAAATTATTATTCGAAAAATGGATTGCTCGATTTGCTTAATGATAATATGGATAACGAAGGTTTGTATCCAATTATTCATATAAAAGGCGAAGATATTGAAGTTGCAATGACTCATGGGACTCAATATGGGGAGGAGTATTACTCTTTTGTAAATGGACAGCAAACCACACAAGGAGGAACACACTTACTGGCTTTTAGAGAAGCTGTTGCAAAAACCATTCGCGATTTTTATAAGAAAGACTTTGATGTTTCAGATATTCGATCTTCAATTATTGCTGCAGTCAGTGTAAAGGTTGAAGAGCCTGTTTTTGAATCGCAAACAAAAACCAAACTGGGTTCAAAAAATATGGGGCCGGATGGGCCATCAGTAAGAAACTTTATCATGGACTTTATGTCGAAAGAGCTTGATAAGTACTTACACATGAATCCGGAAATTGCACAGGTACTGCTTAAAAAGATACTTGACTCTGAAAAAGAACGAAAAGCAATTTCCGGCATTCAAAAACTGGCAAGGGAGCGAGCAAAAAAGGTAAGCCTTCATAACAAGAAACTACGAGATTGCCGGGTTCATTACAATTCAAATCATGATGACAGGTCAAGGTCAACCATCTTTATAACTGAGGGTGATTCAGCAAGTGGTTCTATAACAAAATCAAGAAATGTTAATACGCAGGCTGTTTTTAGTTTAAAGGGAAAACCATTGAATACTCATGGTTTGACTAAAAAGGTTGTTTACGAAAATGAAGAGTTCAATTTGCTTCAGGCTGCTTTAAATATTGAGGAGGGTGTTGAAAACCTGCGTTATAACAATATTGTAATTGCTACTGATGCTGATGTTGATGGAATGCATATCAGGTTACTGTTGATTACTTTCTTTTTAAAGTTTTTCCCTGATGTGATTAAGAAAAAGCACTTGCATATACTTCAAACACCTCTTTTCAGGGTTAGAAATAAAAAGGAAACCATATATTGTTATTCTGACGAAGAAAAGCTTGATGCTATAAGAAAATTAGGCAAAAATCCAGAAATTACACGATTTAAGGGGCTTGGTGAAATTTCACCAGATGAGTTCAAGCATTTTATTGGCGAAAAAATACGATTGGAGCCAGTTTTATTGAATAGGGAAGAGTCTACAAAAGACATGCTTGATTTTTATATGGGCAAGAATACTCCTGACAGACAGGATTTTATCATTGAAAACTTGAGGATTGAGGAAGATATGATAGAAGAAGATGTTGAGTTAGGGTAGATGTTAAAAACAAATAGGGAAAAGGAAAAAAAGAAATGGTAGACGAACCAATAAATAATGAATTAGATAACGAAAACCTTCCTGAGATTGAGAATGATAAGGAAATGCACGATGTAAAGTACATTTCGGGAATGTACAAAAACTGGTTTTTAGATTATGCATCCTATGTTATTCTTGAAAGGGCTGTTCCGCATGTTTTAGATGGACTAAAACCGGTTCATCGAAGAATATTGCACTCTATGAAACGATTGGATGATGGGCGATACAATAAGGTTGCGAACATCATTGGTCATACCATGCAATTTCACCCACATGGTGATGCTTCGATTGGAGATGCATTGGTACAACTCGGACAGAAAGATTTATTGATTGACGCACAGGGAAACTGGGGAAACGTTTTGACCGGTGATGGTTCTGCCGCACCTCGTTATATTGAGGCCCGGTTGTCAAAATTTGCACTTGAAGTAGTTTTTAATCCTAAAACTACAGAGTGGAAACTTTCTTACGATGGAAGAAATAAAGAACCTATTAACCTCCCTGTAAAATTTCCATTATTGCTTGCCCAGGGAGTAGAGGGTATTGCTGTGGGTTTGGCTTCGAAAATACTTCCTCACAACTTTATTGAGCTAATAGATGCTTCTGTAAGCTATTTAAAAGGTGAAGAATTTGAACTTTATCCTGATTTTCTAACAGGAGGAATGGCTGATTTTTCAAAGTATAATGATGGTTTAAGAGGAGGTAAAGTCAGGGTACGTGCCAAAATTGACAAGATTGATAAGAAAACCCTTGTTATTACTGAAATTCCTTTTGGTAAAACTACTGGTTCCCTCATTGATTCGATAATCTTAGCTAATGATAAAGGTAAGATAAAAGTAAAAAAAATTGATGATAATACTGCTGAGAATGTTGAAATCCTTATTCACTTAACGAATGGAATATCTCCAGATAAATTAATTGACGCACTTTATGCTTTCACAGACTGCGAAGTTTCTATTTCACCTAACTCTACTGTAATTCAGGATGATAAGCCTGTTTTTCTGGGGGTTAGCGAAATATTAAAACTAGCTACAGACAATACGCTGGAGTTATTGAAACTTGAGTTGCAAATTAGGTTAAAAGAGCTTGAAGATTCGTGGCACTTATCCTCATTGGAAAAAATATTTATTGAGAATAAGATTTATTTATTGATTGAAGAGTGCGAAACCTGGGAGGCAATTATTGAAACAATTGATAAAGGACTGGAGCCATTTAAAAAGTTGTTGCGTAGAGAAATTGTTTACGATGATATTGTTCGTTTGACAGAGATAAAAATCAAAAGGATCTCGAAGTTTGATGCCTTTAAAGCTGATGAGTATATCAAAAATATTGAGGAGGAAATGAAGGTAGTAAACTTCAACCTTGAACATATTGTTGATTATACAATAAAACATTATGAGCATTTAAAGAAAAAGTACGGTGCTGGCAGAGAACGAAAGACGGAAATAAGGAGTTTTGATAATATTGAGGCCACTAAAGTGGTGGTTGCAAACGAAAAATTATACGTCAATTACGAAGAAGGATTTGCTGGAACTGGCTTAAAAAGAGATGAATACGTTTCTGATTGTTCGGATATTGATGATATTATTATTTTTAGGCGTGATGGCTCTTATGTGATTACAAAAATTTCTGATAAAATTTTTATTGGTACAAATGCCATTCATGTAGCTGTATTTAATAAAAATGATAGCAGGACTATTTATAATTTGATTTACAGAGATGGTAAAACAGGATTTGCCTACATGAAACGTTTTGCAGTGAAAGGAATTACCAGGGATAAAGAATATTCTGCTGCTCAGGGGCATCCAAATTCAAAAATTTTGTATTTTTCGGCCAATCCAAATGGAGAAGCTGAGGTGGTGAAGGTAATGTTAAAGCCTCGTCCTCGTTTGAAAAAGCTTTCGTGGGAGCTGGATTTTAGCGAATTGGATATCAAAGGCCGAGGATCCATGGGGAATATTCTTACCAAACATATGGTACATAAGATTACCATAAAAGAAAAAGGTATTTCTACTTTGCAAGGACAAAAAATATGGTTCGACTGGGATGTTTTGCGATTGAATATAGATGGACGTGGTGAATTACTTGGAGAGTTTAAAGGTAATGATAAAATTGTAGTGATTACCAAATCGGGATATTACAGGATGACAGGTTACGATTTAAGTAACCATTTTGAGGACGATTTACTGAAAATTGAAAAATACAAAACGGGAAAAACTTATTCTGCTGTATATTTTGATGCAGAAAAAGAGTTTTATTTCTTAAAGCGGTTCGAGCTTGAAGAATCAGAGCGCGAACAGTTATTCATCCCTGAAGATGAAGATTCCAGATTGCTAAGTTTATCGGATGATGATTATCCACAGCTAAAAATTATGTTTGCGGGCAGACACGAAAACAGGCCTGAGGAAATAGTTAATGTGCATGAATTTATTGGCGTTAAAGGTTTTAAAGCAAAAGGAAAACGTCTGAGTACTTTTGAAATTGGCAGTATTGAGTTTATTGAGCCTCTTGAAGTTGAAGAACCTGAGGATATTGATGAGGAGGAAAACAACGATGATGATATCACATTTGAGGTGACTGATAAAGACGGCAAACAGCAAAATCTTTTCTAATTATGCGTATTTATTTATTAGGCATGATGGGGAGTGGTAAATCCACAGTTGGTAAAAAATTGGCTAATAAACTTTTATACGACTTCTTTGACCTTGATGATTTGATAGAGGCTAAAATTGGTTCTACTATAGCTGATTTTTTTGAAAAGGAAGGGGAGGAGAGATTTAGATTGATTGAACAAGAAACACTTAGAGAAACCTTCGCTTTTGAAAATGCTGTAATTTCAACTGGTGGAGGAGCACCCTGTTTTTTCACCAATATCAATGAAATAAATAATAATGGCTTAAGTTGTTACTTGCAGGCCGAAGTAGGTGTTTTGCTTAGTCGGTTAAAAGGGGCAATTGATCAACGGCCACTATTAAAAAGCCTGGGCAGTGAAGAGAATATAAGAGAATACCTTGAAGAACTACTTGAGAAAAGAGCCGTTTTTTATCTGCAAGCTACTAAAATTGTTCCGGCTATTGATGTTAGTGCTGAAAAATTGATAGAGGCTCTGGGTATTTAGTTCTTAAGAGGTTGTTTTTATGATATAAAAAAGGGGAGGGGAGGCAACAATTATTGTCTTCCCTTTTTTAGTTTACCATTTATACTAAGCCATTTTAAAATTTCAATTTACAATATTTCAAACAGGCTTAGTGTAAAAATAGTTCAACGAGCAGCACAAAAAAGCAAAATTTATAAAAAGGTTACACCACATACGCTTAGGCATAGTTTTGCCACGCATTTACTTGAAGATGGAGTTGATTTAAGATATATTCAGGCACTACCTGGCCATAACAGTAGTAAAACCACAGAAATATATACGCATATAGTACCAAATTTCACTAACAAAATAAAAAGTCTGTTAGATTCATTATGTTTGTAGAAAAATTAATGAACTATTTATAAAAGGAATAAAGTGCATATGCACTTTAGCCAATTGTTATGGGTAATTGGGATAAATGATAAAATTATTTAATGCAATAATAAATGAAAACAATCATTAGTATCAGTATGTTTCTTCTCCTTCTTGGATTAATGTATTCCTGTTCAAAGAAAAAGGAATATTATACCGATAATTGTACTTTAACCAAAATTAAATTAATTAAACCTGATATTGATTGGGTATTTGAAAAAACATTTGAATACGATGACTATGAAAATATGACAAATGTACATGGTTACACCTTATATCCAGGGCATGAAATTGAAGATTTTATATATGAATATGATTTAAATCACAATCTGATAAAAATCACGGGAGATTATTTTAGCCCTAGGGTTTCAAATGACAATGAAAAGGTTTATGTATATAATGAAAAAAATGAAATTGTTGAACGATATGATTTTAACTACTATGGTAATTTGGCATTTGGGAATGATTGGTCAAATATTGACACGTTCTACTTTAGTCACGAGAACGACCAAATTAAAGGGGTAAAATACCATACTCATGTGAATGGTTATCCACCGGAGAGTGATTGGGAATATGTTGATTATTCTCAAGACACAACGTATTTCTTACTTAGTCAGACTAATAAATCTGAATTTCTACTTAAGATTTATGATGCTGATAGTATGTTAATATTTAATGAATCAATTGAATACATAATAGATGACAAAAAAAATCCTTTTTATAATAAGAATATTTCCTTTAACAAATTAATCTATTTGTTTGAACAAACATCAGTAAATATTAGAGATAAAATAAAAATGCCAAATTTTGGTGAGGTAAATATCGTTTATCCAAGTCTATTAAACGATCACCAAGTTGGGCCTTATGCGTATGAATATAGTATATATGGATACCCTACAAGACTTAAAATTAATGACCTCTCGTATGAATATGTTTATAGCTGTCAATAATTGAATTAATCAAAATAAAATACCCATAACAAAAACTAAAACATCATGCTGACTATCAGCGAGATTGAGAGCTCAAAGCATTATGGAAAACTCGCCAAATTCAAAATTTGGCTTTTAAAAAGAAGAAGTTAAAAACAAAATTTTAAATTTGGCTACTTGCAGCCATTAAGTGTGTCGGTTGAAAAGCGCACGCTGCTTAGCCCGGCGTTGTAGGGCATTCCCCACATGAGCACATTCCAAAATAGATTGAAAATAAAGTTATCTATTTCTCCAAAGCTGATTAATTACTGTTGCTAACGAGGGAGCGTCTTCGAATGAAAAGTTGAGCTATTTTTGTGACGACTCTTTGTATGACCGATTCTTTAACTGGTGCTTTTAAAGCTCGTGGCGCATTCTGGTTGAAATGTAAAAAAGCCCTTGAAGTACGATTTCAAAGGCCTGTTGATAATTACAGTGGTGGTGCCGAGA
>JBNKRJ010000138.1:0-165221 GCA_050296515.1 Bacteroidales bacterium
CAAATTCCTTAGGGAGTTCTCCATTTTTAGTAGTATGAAAACCTATATCTTGAGAATAAATATTTAAAATTGAGAATAAAGTTGATAAAATTGCCAGAATTAGCTTATGTTTCATGTATGTTTATTTTAATGGGTTACAACAATTGGCTAAAGTGCATATGCACTTTATTCCTTTTATAAATAGTTCATTAATCTTTAGCCGCAACAAACTGCATTTATGCGTCAAAAGTAAATTTCTTTGGCATCATATCCAAAGGATTTTTTCATTTTAATTGGCTCTGGTCTAATTTTGTAATGATTTATTAGGATAAAATCCTTGAAATGAGATATAAGTCAATAGTCATTTGTTTTTCGACAATTAATGCCTAATGTCTAATGACAAATGACCTTAGTATTAAGCTGATAAAATCTATATAATAAATCATTACTATTTTGAACTATAGCTTTTAATTCAATAACTGTCAAGTTAAATAGTGTTTCAATTATGCTTTATACTTAGCCTGTATAAAATATTGCAATACAAAAATGAGTGATGCTTTTGTCAAAAAACAAACAAAATTTAATTCGGTATAAATTATCCGTTTACAACGGTTAAAAACGACTGTCAGAATTTTAATCTAATTTTTCGGCTGGGTGAATATGCCCAAATCTACACCCTGTCAAAAAACCCACATGTATTATAAAACACATTTAGCTTCAAACCCATTGCCGGTTTAAACGCTTGCGCGAATAGTTAACAAAAGTTAAACGTATGACCAAATGTAATGCACTGATATGCTGCTCGTTTCAGAATCAAACTAAAAGAAATTTAATACTGAAGTAAAACATATTACCCCTGAAACCAAAAAGTTCTTTTTGGAAGTCCCCTTAAGGGGATTTAGGGGTAAAACAAATCCAAATTTGAATAATTTTTAATATTCACATAAAACTTTAAGACCATGAAAAACAACAACGAAACAGGTCATACTAAAAAAGTAGCAAATTTTGAGAAATTAGTAGCCATTAGTCTTTCCTTTTGCGAAAAGTACAACCCTTCGGCAGAGGCCATTCAAACTACCAACATGCATGCAAAGGGCACAAAAAAGTGTTTCGGACATCAATGGATACAAAATACCAATTGAGGTCTTTGAAGAAGTAAAAAGGGCAATAAATGGCAATATTAAAGACTTAAATCTACAGAGCTATACAAGCAAAAGCACAGGAAGTTTTTACATGGAGTTTTGAATCAATTAAACCAAAATTTCTTTCTTAACGGTATCAAGCAAAAAGCAAGCACAACCTAACGCCATGCATTATGGCATTCAATATTTCCTTAACTTTACTATGTTCTTCCTCTACTTAAAACAACTAAAAATAATTGCCATGCCAAAAAGAATATTTATTCCCACCATTACTTTGATATTTATTTGTTTTTCTCAAGCACTTATTGCACAAACGGACTCTCTAACAGAAGAAATAATTAAACCTGTTAGGCTAAATGGACCTCGGTTCGGTGTCACTTACGTTGGTCCTGGCGAACTTGCAGATCAAATGAAAGAAGAATTAAATGTAAATCCTATTATTACTCAATTCGGATGGCAGTTTGAAACCAGGTTCTTTACTTTACCTTCTGGCACATCTGGCCTGGTAGAAGGAGTCCTTTTGATAGGTGGTCTTGAGCAAAGTACTGCACTGCCATCAGGAACATTTATGGTAGGTATCAGATCCCGTAAAGGATTGGAGTTTGGCCTGGGTCCAAATCTTTCTCTGGCAGGAGCTGCTTTTGCATTTGCTGCAGGCATTAATTTACGGGCACATAATGTCAACTTTCCAATCAACTTTGCTGTTGTCACATCAAAGGATGGAATTAGGTACAGTCTATTAATTGGTTTTAATGCCCGAAGAAGATGATTTTTATATGCAAAACCAATTTTATTAATTACAGGTCTGAAAAAATAAAACAAAGCTGGATTTTTTTTTGGGGGAAGGAAGTACTTTTCTAACAAAATGATGTTCTACATAATTTTGTTTTTAATCTTATAAACTCTCATATTATAGTTTTGTGATATCTTAATCAATATAAATCTCTATTTCCTTATTCAGCAACCATTTTCTTATCAAATCATCGTTATGAGTTATTTTAGCAATAAAATACTGGCTATCAATGAATTCTTGAGATGTTTCAGCGTATTCTAGCATTACTGCCAGCTTCCCATAATTTGAATGGATGTAATACAATTCTTTATTATAAATTAATAAATACCCAACATGACTACTTAAACCAACAAAGTACAAGCCATCTTTATTTTTTCCCAAAATCTCTCTCACAACCGTTTTTTTCACATCCTTACCTGAAAAAAATTCCTCGTTAGAATAAGTAACAAAATTTGTATCAATCGATTTTGCTTCATTCATTGGTCCTTGTTGGGCAAGTTTATACCTGTTTAAATTAAAACCTGCATGCAACAATGTATTTGAAACAAAATAACTGCACCCCACCTCTCCCTTTTGAGGAACTGCAGAATAACCTGAAAAGCTCCACGGCATTCCATACCAATGTGGGATTAGCTTATTTACCAATGCATCAGTAATATAATTTCTTGCTGAATCTAAAATCGGCTTCTTACTAACTGAATCTTTTGCTGCCAGAAACAACTGGCCAAGTCTCAATCTCTCAGCTTTTATCTCTGATTTTATCTGGCTATAATCTCCTGTTGGTTTTAACTGAAATGCAAAATTTACCGTATCAATTTCTTTAGGGACTAGCTCAAAAGCCATAGTATCATTTTCTACAAAAAAATCATCAACAGCACCATTCTCTATAACTATCTCATTTTCCTTACTCTTTACTATTTTAATATATTGTGTCGAATCATTACCATATTTATTTTTTTCAGCCGAGCTTGCACAAGACATAAAAATTATAGTAGTAACAATAATAAAAACAAAGCCTTTCAAAATGAGCAAACTTTTCATATCTTCTTGATACATCAATATAGTAATCTAATTCAAATGTATTAATTTTATTATGGTATCTAAACCTAAAAAAATGAAAAATAACAAACCAAATAATAACTACGTAATATCCTACTTAAAACTTAGGCGTATAATAGGTTTGCTTGGTATTTCTTTACCATTTATTCTTTCATTTGGTGATATGCTGTTATTCCAGAAAAAAATAATAATTCAGCCTTCTATAAGTGATTATTATTATACGGGTATGAGAGATGTACTAATTGGCTATTTAATTGCACTAGCATTATTCTTTTATACTTATAGATACAAAGAAGACAATTTAATTGCTAATTTAGCTGGAATTGCTGTAGCCTTAGATGCATTTTTCCCAACAGGACATCCATCTGTTATTGTCCAAACCATCCACTTTGTTTCGGCAGGTATATTTATTTTAATGCTTGGGTATTTTTCATACTTCGTATTTACAAAATACAACGAAACTATCGGTAAAACATCAATGAAACTCAAACGAGATAAAATTTATCGTATCTCTGGAATTATCATTTTTTCAAATTTTCTAATATTAGTTATCTATTTCATTTCTACTAAAATAACAGGCGGAACCCTGGAAGAATACAACTTTGTATTCTGGATAGAGACCTTTATTTTAGAAGCGTTTGGCTTTTCTTGGCTCGTAAAAGGTGGTGCCTTTTTCAAAGATGTTGATGTTAAAGAGCTTTCTGTCAATACAGATTAGACTCTATCTAAGTTCTCTCAAAGTTTTGTTGATAATTTATAAAGTTTTTTGTGCACTGATAATAAAGAATTAATAATATTTGGGTCAACTGCATAATTTATTAACAACTCAATTTAATAACCTTATTTGCTTAAACCGCGCAATTTTCTTAATTTCAGGTATGAAAAAGATCAAACGAATAGGGATTCTAACCGCAGGAGGAGATTGTCCGGGTTTAAATGCTGCGATAAGGGCGGTAAGCAAGCCTGCAATTGTAAAACACGGGATTGAAGTAATTGGGATTTCATCTGGTTTTTTAGGGCTTATTGAAAAAGATTATGTGCAACTTACAGCAGATCGGCTTTCAGGCATATTGACATTGGGTGGAACAATATTAGGAACCTCAAGGGAAAAACCTTTTAAAAAGAAATCACAATACCTTGATGAAATAGATAAACCTCAGATTATCAAAGAGAATTATGATGAATTAGGTTTAGACTGTCTGGTGTGCCTCGGTGGAAATGGAACGATGAAAACAGCACATAAACTTTCTCAACTTGGAATGAATATTATTGGTTTGCCCAAAACCATCGATAATGATATTTGGGGAACAGATGTAACCTTTGGATTTGATTCTGCAGTGAGTATTGCTACTGATGCCATCGACAGGCTTCACACAACTGCTAACTCTCACCGCAGAATAATGGTGATTGAAGTAATGGGACACAAAGCAGGCTGGATTGCCTTACATTCAGGTCTTGCAGGAGGTGGTGACATTATTTTGATTCCTGAGATTGAATACCGTGAAGAAGCTGTAGCCGATTTCATTATTAAACGAACTAAAAAAAAACCAACTCCTACAATTGTTGTCGTAGCAGAAGGCATCCGAACACCCGGCGGAATGAATGCTGGAAGATATATTTCAAGTGTAATAGAAGGTCTTACACAAAACGAGTCGAGAGTTACAGTACTAGGGTATATTCAGCGCGGAGGTACACCTACTGCAACTGATCGCATAATTGCTACGCGGTATGGTACAGCAGCCATACGATTGATTTTGAATCGTGAATTTGGTAAAATGGTAGCCCTGAAAGACGATCAAATGAAAACAGTTGATCTTCAAGACGTTGATGGAAAGCTAAATCTTGTTCCGCCAGACCACAAATTGGTTCGAAGCGCAAAGGCTCTTGGGACAAGTTTCGGCGAAAAGGAAAGCTAATTAAAATAGCTTTAAAATAATGCCTTCAGAAGTACATGAAAAAAACATAATTTGTTGTAATTTTAAGTACCGGCTAAACAAACCGTGAAATCGCATCATAATGAACACTAAAGGAAAACATGTACTTATTGTTGACGATAGTACCAACAATCTTCGATTTACGGCTAAATTGCTGAGAGATGAAGGTTTTAGAACCAGCCTGGCGCAAGGTGGACAAGATGCCCTAAAACTATTGGAACATCAAGTTCCGGATGTCATTTTACTTGACATTGTTATGCCAGAGATGAGTGGCTTAGAATTATGTCAGATAATAAAAGGAAATGAAAAATTTGCCGAAATCCCGGTAATTTTTTTAACAGCTCAATCGGGAACAACTGATTTAGTTAGAGGTTTTAGAGTTGGTGGAGCAGATTATATAACAAAGCCTTTTTACAAAGAGGAACTTCTGGTCAGAATAAAAAATCAATTAAAAATCACCCACTTAACTTACGAACTATTAAAAACAACCCGGAATTTAAAAGAAAAACAAGCTAAAATAGATGACGATTTAAGAGCTGCCGGAGCAATTCAAAGAAGTCTTCTTCCACCAGAAGATATCAACCTGCCTGGTATTGATGTGGCTTGGGAGTATCGACCTTGTGAATCGGTAGGAGGAGACATTTTTAATGTTCTTGAATTGAAAAAGGGACATTATGCTTTTTATATGGTGGATGTTAGTGGACACGGAGTTCCATCATCACTTATAGCAGTAGCTGTAACACAGGCGTTGCAACTGGCTTCCGGAAGGGTAATTAACCTGGAAAGTGGCGAAGTAAATTCTCCATCATATGTTCTGTCAAAACTTAACAAACAGTTCCCTTTTGAGAGATTTGATAAATTTTTCACAATTCTATACGCTCACTTAGACTGCACTAAAGGTACATTTACATACAGCCATGCAGGTCATCCACTGGGTTTTGTGCTAAAAGGAGATGGGGAATTAAAACCATTGGATATTGGTGGAAGCATAATTGGTGTTAGTGATCAGTCATTTAATGAGGAGAAAATTAAATTGAACGATGGAGATAAAATAATTCTCTATACTGATGGAGTAACTGAACATCAGCGTGATGATGGTGAAATGTATGGAGATGAGCGTCTCAAGGAAAAACTTCAAAAATCTTCGGAGCTTTCATGCAAAAATATCTTTAATAAGCTTTATAAAGATGTTATTGAATTTGGCGATAATGCAATACAACACGATGATATGAGCTTATTGGGAATTGAGCTGGTAAAACTGATACCTGGATAGCAAACTTGTCTGAAGATAATCAAATTTTAAGTCAGGTTCCACTACTTGCTCCTATTATCCTTTAAAATATTCATCGCAATTGCTTGCAAATCTATATCATTAAATTTGCTAAATTTATCACTTCCTTAACCTATCTACTACTATGAAAATAATTAAACGTATACTAATTTCTTTACTTGTAATTATTATCGCCTCTCTGGTTCTTCTTTTTATTTATTTGCAAATTTTGAAACCCCAATACAGTGGAGAACTTGAAATTTCAGGAATTAAGAATAGCACAAATGTACATTTCGATACTTGGGGAATTCCACACATTTATGCTGAAAATCAGCACGATGCCTACTTTGCACTTGGTTATGTTCATGCACAAGAGCGACTTTTTCAAATGGAAATGATGAAAAGAGTGGCTAGTGGCAGACTTTCTGAAATTTTGGGGCCAGATTTAATTGAAACTGATAAATTCTTCATTTCATTGGGTATAGATAAGTATGCAGAACAGGTAACAAAAGATTATTTTTCGGAAAACGAAAATGCCTACCAAACTGCGCTTGCTTATATCGATGGATTTAATGAGTACATAAAAAATGGCACCACTCCAATTGAATATAAATTGCTGGGCATAAAAAAGGAAGAATTTAGTTTAGAACAAATGAACATGATAATTGGCTACATCGCCTTTACTTTCAATGCCGCCTTTACAATTGATCCAATTGTTACAAAAATTCACCAGAAATATGGCAACACTTATCTTAACGATCTGGCTATTAACGACAAAGGCTCTCTGAGAATTCCTGTTCATCGAAACGACTCAGCTTATAAAACTGAAGAACAACTTACAGCCAAAATTTTGAGATTAAAAAAATCAATGCCTATCCCGGAATGGATTGGATCTAATTCGTGGGTACTTGCACCTCAAAAAACAGCCTCTGGAAAAGTTATTTTTGCAAATGATACCCACATTGGCTATTCACAGCCATCGGTATGGTACGAGGCCCATTTAGAATTCCCTGAACATCAAATATATGGAAATTATCTGGCCGGAATACCTTTTGCGCTTCTGGGTCATAACAAAAACACTGCCTGGGGATTAACCATGTTTGAAAACGATGACACCGATTTGTTTCGTGAAAAATTAAATCCTGATAACAATAACCAGGTTTGGTTTAAAGATCATTGGGAAGATTTAAAAGTTGAGAAAAGAAAAATTAAAGTAAAAGACGCCGAAGATGTTGATTTTGAACTAAAAATAAGCCGTCATGGCCCAATTATGAACGAAACTTTATCTCATCTGGATAGAAACGAACAACCTATTGCTGTTTGGTGGACATTCACTCAGCTTAAATCAGATCTTTTAAAAGCACTTTTTGATTTAAATTACTCAACTAACATTAATGACACCCGACAAGTGGCAAGGACTATTCATGCGCCTGGTCTTAATGTGATGTATGGAGATATTGAAGGTAACATTGCCTGGTGGGCAGCGGCCAAATTAGTCAAACGTCCGGAGCATGTCAATTCAAAAATAATTTTAGATGGAGCAAGTGGAAATGATGAGTATTCAGGATTTTATGATTTTAGCGAAAATCCCCAATCAGAAAACCCTCCATCCGGATTTGTTTATTCTGCTAATAATCAACCAGATTCAACATCTGGCATCTTGTATCCTGGCTATTATGCGCCCGATTTCAGAGCCAAAAGAATCAATCAGCTAATAAATACCAATGAAAAGTGGACCATTGAAAAAATGAAAAAAATGAGTACCAATGTTGTCTCTGCAGTTCATCCTGACATTGCCAAGTTGCTTTTATCAGAAATTGAAAAACAAAACTTGTTAGTTGAATCTGATAATAAGCTAAAAGCCTATGAATTACTTAAAAAATGGGATGGTAATCATTTAAAAGAAGATATTGCGCCTGTTATTTACTACAAGTTACTTTACCACGTGCTACACAATACCATAGCCGATGAAATAGGTGAAACAGACTTTAATTCAATTGTTTCCACACATTTAATGCAAAAGTCAATTCCTGTTTTATTAAAAAATAATGAATCTCCCTGGTGGGACAATATTAATACAAACAAGAAAGAAACCAGGCACGATATAATTGTAAGCTCTTTTCACCAAACCATTGCAGATTTAGAAAAACAACTTGGAAAAAACATAAATGAATGGAAGTGGGGCAAAGTGCATACGATTGAACATGTCCATCCTATTGGCAGACAAGAACCATTTGATTATGTTTTTAATGTTGGGCCATTCAATGTAATGGGAGGCAACCAGGTTATTAACAACATTGACTTTCATTTAGAAGCTGACGGAACCTATGAAGCAACCTATGGGCCAGCGATTAGAATATTACTGGATTTCAACGACATAGAGAATTCTTTAAGTGTCTTGCCTACCGGTGAATCTGGTAGATTTATGAGCAAACATTACGATGATCAGGCTGAGATGTATAACAATGGGACCTTCAGGAAACAAATGACCAATAAAGAAGAAATTCTAACAACAAAAGAAGGGACATTACTTCTAAAACCAATGAATAATTAGATACATTTCATTGAGAACTTGTTATCATTTGTATAAAAATCGTTAAATTTGATAAATATCTGTACGAAAATTAATTCTAATAACTAAAAATAAAACTTGAGTAAATGGATCCTGAAATAAAATTGTTTGTTGGTACTATTTCTTTTGAAGACCTTGAAGGAGGATATTGGGCACTCACTGATGAAAAGAATAACGAAAAATACATGGTGCGAGATATTTCTGAAGAACTAAAAAAAGAGAATCTTAGAATTGCAGCCATTGGTCAGGAGTTTAGTAATGAAATGTCTATTTACATGGTGAGCAAAGTTGTAAAGTTAATTCAATATCGGATATTAAAATGAACGAAATATTTGAAATCTCTATATTTAAATGAGCATTGATAAATTAAATACGAAAACCTTTACGGGGACTCTATAAATTTGAATTGAACCATAATAATTAAAACATACACCCATGAAAAGATCAGTTGTCAATTTTATATTTAAGAATAAGCAAATATTATTAATCATTCCCGCTCTTTTCCTTTTGTTTATTATCCTTACAATAAGAAGCTGTATATCCGACAGATCTGACAGCTTTGAATTTGATAAATCTGCAGAATTACTGGTAGACTTAAAAGATAAGGACCAGGTAGACAAACTGGAAGATTTATTAAAAAAATACAACGCAAAAGTTCTTCAGGCATTTCCGCAAGTTCAGGATGCTGATATTACTGAACTGGACGATTATTATACTGTAGATGTAGAAGATCAATCTGTAGTTGCCAAAATAATTGATGAAATTAACAATTCAGGTCTTGCAGACGAGGTAGAATACAACGAAACCTACAAACTCTCTCCTATTGAGCAAAAAACTGAAGAATCAGACGAAAATAGCAATTTCAAACTGAACTCTCTAAACGATCCATTTGTTTCAAAGCTTTGGGGGTTTGAGTTAATGGATATTGACAATTTATCTTCTGAAATAGTATCAGCAAAACCTAAAAAGAAGGCAAAGATCTTTATTTTGGACACAGGCATAGATGCTGATCATGAGGATATTAGCGACAATTATGTTTCACTTTCAAAAAAATATGATGAAGATACTGGCCTCCATGGAACTCATTGTGCCGGAATCGCAGGTGCAGTGTCAAATAACAAAAAAGGAATTGCATCGCTCAACTTTACCGGCGATTTTACGAGTATTACCAGTATCACTGTTCTACCTGGAGGCTTTGGAACACAAGAAGCTATTATAGATGGAATAATTCTGGCAGCAGACAATGGGGCTGATGTTATTTCTATGTCGCTTGGAGGCCCTTCTTCCGATAAAAGGCAACGCGCATATGAGCAAGCCATTGAATACGCCAATAAAAAAGGAGCCATTATTGTGGTTGCTGCCGGAAACGCAAACGAAAATGCATTGAAACACGTTCCGGCAAGTTGCAAGGGTGTGATAACTGTTTCTGCAGTAGACAAATCATTGAATAAAGCCTCATTTTCAAACACAGTTGAAGATATTGAACTTAAAGTAGCAGCACCTGGAGTAAATATTTTCTCAACGACCCCTAACGATGAATACAAATCATTGAATGGAACTTCAATGGCTACACCCTATGTTTCAGGATTAATTGGGTTAATGAAGTCATTTAAGCCAAAATTGACAACAGCTGAAGCTTACCGGATTTTAAATTCCACAGGAATAGATACAAAAGATACCCGAAAAACAGGTAAGTTTATTCAACCGTATGTGGCATTATCAAAGATTCTAAGATAATCAATTACAAAAAAAGTTATGCGTATTGGTAGTTTATGCGCCTGTATTGCTTTGTAATTCTATATTTACCTCCATTTTTTACTTTGATATTAAATGTTAAATACGAATTAGTTCTCTATAATCAGCATTTTTTTTTGTAACTTATATAGTAATTACTAATAAAAATAAATGATTGATTATGAAAGCACCAATCAAAAACACAATTCACATTGAGCGTGCAAAAAAAGGGATTACACAACAGGAGCTGGCAGATGGCGTTGGTACAACCAGGCAAACCATCCATTTATTGGAAGTAGGTAAAACTGATCCTAAAATATCTTTAATGGTCAGAATTGCTCACTATTTTAAATTAAAGGTTTCTGATATAATTGATGATTAGCTTTACCCCCTACGAGTCTTTATACCTCTTCTAATTTTCACTTGTCAATAAAAGAGCTTTCAGCAAAAATAGTATATAAAACACAAAAGCCACTCAATGAGTGGCTTTTGTGAATCCAGAAGGATTCGAACCTTCGACCTACAGCTTAGAAGGCTGTTGCTCTATCCAGCTGAGCTATGGATCCATTCTTGTTTTTCGGGTGGCAAAGGTATAAAAAAAACAGAAAAAATAAAATACTTTTTCTGTTTTTTTTAATATTTCGAAAATTTTATCCAGTTGTTACTCTTGCTCTTGATAGTTTAGGTTTTCAAAAGTTCCATTTGTAATACTTATTTCGTCAACCAAAGAACCTGTTGAAAAAAGAGTGCCACTAAAAGTACCAGAAACCTGTTTCTTATCCTTATCAATCTTGGTAATTGTTACTGTGGCATTATGCGATATATAATAATCATCTCCTCCATCTGTTGCTCCGGCAGTCTTTTTATAAACAATCCAACAATCTGTTGTTAAAGTTCCTGTAGATGTTAAGTTATAGCTGCCCACATCTGTTCCATAAATATCAATAATTATTGCCTTATCAACATTTTCCGAAACATCTGGAGTACCTGTAATAGTAATCATATTATTGCTTTTAAACAAAACAGTAGCCCTAAAAATTGAGGTCCATGCCTCTTCACCCACAGTAGCTTTCATTGATGGTACAGGAAGAATATTTGCAGCTTCATCGCAGCTTCCTAATAAAAATAGTGCAATAAGTATTACACTTAAACCTTTCAAAATTGTTTTCATATTGCGCTTTATTAATTAACACTAATCTTATAAATATTAACGTACTTATTGTTACGATAGTATAAAAAAGACAAAAGGTGCGCTGCAAACGTTGCAGGCACCTTTTAATCAATTGTAATCCAAATATGACAGTACTTATGCCAATTCTTTAATCCAGTTTACTAAACCTTTTTTCTCAATAATTTGCATTAGTTTTTCAGGTAAAGCAGCAAACTTAAACTCTTGTGCATTTAATTTAACCACTCCATTTGCAAAATCAAGATCGACATTATCACCTGGCTGATAAGCATCTACAACATCAGGAAGCACTAACAGCAATAGTCCCTGGTTAACAGCTGAACGGTAGAAAATTCGATTTACTGACTTAACAATCACAGCTTTTACTCCTGCATAGGCCAAGCCTACTGAAGGATGTTCTCGTGAACTTCCACAGCCAAAATTATCACCAGCAATGATGATATCTCCTTCCTGAACATTTTTATGAAAGTTAGGATCAAAATCAACAAACAAATGTGGCATAATAGATGGAGCATCCGAACTTAACACATTATATGTAAGATTACCGGCAAACATTAAATCTGTATTCAGGTTATCAACATCCCTGTAGTTCCAGACATTACCCAACTTACGATTTTCATTTTCCGGAATGGTCAAAGTATGGCTTTGCTCTTTTTGATAAGGGAATTTATCATTTGTTTCAATTCCTCTTGAGTCAGCAAGTTCTCCTTTTAAAGCGGTGTATGCTACATTAGCTGGTGAAGCAAGGTAAATACTTGCAGCTTTGTTACCCATCCTGCCTAAAAAATTCCTGTTTGATGTTGAAACCACATTGTACCCATCTGCTGGTATCCCCTGCCCTGTTCCAAGGCACGGACCACAAGATGACGAAAGTATATTGGCCCCGGCTTCAATTAGTTTAGTAATTAAGCCCTCTTCAATTGCTTGTAAATAAATCTTTTGCGAAGCAGGGGTAATTAGCAATTGAAAATCGGGAGCAATCTTTTTGCCCTCAAGGATTCTGGTGGCCTCTCTTATATCTTCAATACGCCCATTGGTACAGGTACCAATAAAACCTTGCTGTATTTTTGTACCCTTTACTTCGGCTAGTGCCTTTACATTGTCTACATGATGTGGTGCTGCTACTAATGGGAAAATATCATCCAAATTAATATCAATCACCTTATCGTATTGTGCATTTTCATCGGCCCAGACGCCTTCAATTTGTTCTTTGCAATAAAATGCCGCCAAAACTTCATCAGCTGGGAAAACAGCGTTTTTTGCACCCATTTCCGAAGCCAAATTGGCAATAGTCATCCTATCAGACATTCCCAAGGTCTTCACGCCTTCCCCATGGTACTCAATCGACATGTAATTAGCTCCGTCAGAACCAATCATACCAATTATCCATAAAGACAAATCTTTTGCATAAACACCATCTTTCAGTCTTCCGGTTAAATTAATTCTGATTGATTCAGGAACCCTGAACCAGGTTTCACCCCTTTTCCAAATACCTGCAGCTTCAGTTCTGTCTATACCAGCAGCCATGGCATTAAAAGCACCTGCGGTACAGGTATGGCTGTCGCTACCTACTATTACCATTCCAGGCTCAGCATGATAACTCATAATCTGATGGCAAATTCCTTTTCCCGCATCATAAAATTTATTAATTCCCTGTTCGTTAACAATATCCCTAATTTCCTGATATTGAGAAGCAAGCTTAGCAGAAGTAGGTGGTGCATTATGATCCAGGACTACTAAAAGTTGATTAGGATCAGAGATTTTCGCCCCCCCCATTTTTTCAAATGTCTTTTTTATACTCGCCGTGTTGTCATGTGTTAAAACAATATCTGGTTTTCTGAAAACAACACTTCCTTTTTCGGCGTCAAATATTTTTTCTACAAACGTTCTTGCTGACATATTCTTGAATTAAAAATTATAAATTTCAGGTATAAATTAAAGAGGCCATATTTATAATTTAGCATCAATAATCTATCATTACAGAGTAAGCATAATATTAATTAATAGAGATTCTCTTTCATCATTGTCCAATTCTTTAAACAATTCTGAAAGTTGCTCTTTCTTTTGCTTTAAATCACTTGTTTTAAGTATTTCTTTCAATCGTTTAAATTGCGAACCTTTAAGTTCATCCTCAAAAACACTTAAAAGTGACTCAGAAGCATTTTCGCTTTTTACTGCATCTTTTTCTGGTGGTCCAAATTGTTGCAACTCATTTATCGAGGATTCCAGAATCACCCTGGCCTTTTTCTTTATCGAACCTGTAGAACCTGATGTGTCACGCAATGACCAACTGCTAAAATCATACTTCAATTCTTTCAGTTGCTCAATTTTATGCGAATCAGATCCAAAAATCCGTTCAAGAATATTTATTGTGTAAATTTTCCAGGCTTCTAAATCAAAATCCCTGGCTTCTAGTTTTTCAATTTGTTCTTTTAGGATACTAACTTCTTTATCAACCATAATAAAAGAGTTTGGATTAGACTACAAGATACAAAAATTAAGTAGCAAGTAAAAAGTAAAAAGTTGCAAGTAAATAAACTTTAAACCTGTTACATTAAACTTTCAACTAGAACAATCCGTTATTCTGATAAATCTCCATCTGAACTTCAGAGAATGGCTCAATCTCAACTTTTTTACCTTTAGTAAGGTTTTCCAGTTCTCCTGTCTCAAGGTTCAGTTTTATCTTGTTTCCATCTTCTAAATCAAGGCCTTCAATTGATTTATAGGTAACAATCGGGAAAGCAGCATTAATTGCATTTCTTTCGTAAATCGCCCCAAAAGATTCAGCTATAATAGCCTGAATTCCAAGAGATTTAAAACAATCAACAGCTTGTTGACGAGAACTGCCACTACCAAAGTTTTTGTGCACTAAAACCAGATCTCCTTTTTGAGCTTTTTTTGCAAAATCTTCGTAACCTTCCAGGTTATCGAAAGTGTATTGCCCCATCTCGTTTATATCGGTAATTGCCAAATAACGATTATGGAAAATCATATCAGTATCAATATCATCATTAGGGATGTACCAAACCCTTCCCTCTAGAATAGATGGTTTTTCCTCAACCGCTTTTTTTGAAGTTTCATTTTTATTTCCTACTGAGTAAGTTGCCTCAAAAACGGCAGGAGTTTCAGGAATATCATCAAAAGTGGTAATGTAACCAGCTAAAGCTGAAGCTGCTACAGATGCTGGTGATGCTAAATAAACCTGTCCTTTTCCTTGTTTTCCGGGGAAGTTTCTATTACCTGTGCTAATAGTCACCTCACCAGGACCGTTTTGGCCAACCTGTCCGGCAGCACATCCTGCACAACCGGCATTGGAAATCATTGCTCCTGATTCTTTAAAAGTCTTAAACAGTCCTTCTTCAAGGCATTGCATCCAAATTGTGTCAGTGGTTGGAACAATTTTTAAAACTACCCCGGGGGCCACTTTTTTACCTTTCAAGATTTTTGCTACTTCACGTAAGTCCTCAATACGCCCGTTTGTACAACTTCCAATAAACGCTGAATCAATCTTCACCTTTTTTGCCTCAAGAATATTAACTGCATCATGCGGTTTACCTGGTAATGAAACCATTGGTACAAACTGACTTAGGTCTAAATCGAATACTTGTTCATAGTTAGCTTCTTTATCAGCTTCAATCAATTCTAATTTTCTTCCAGTAGCATTTTCGCAGTAATCCATTACCTCTTTATTTGGAGTAAACAGGATGATAATAGCTCCCATTTCTGTTCCCATTGAAGCAATGGTAATACGCTCATCCATAGTAAGTTTATCAACCTCTCCCCCTGTAATTTCAATGGAATACCCTAACAACTGATTTGCGCCAAATCGATTCAAAAGGTTTAAAACGATATCTTTTGCATAAAGATTTGCTGGACGCTTTCCGTTTAGATTAATTTTTACAGATTTTGGTACTTTAAACCAAACTTTTCCTTTACTAAAAGCAACCGCGATATCCTGATCACCCATTCCCTGTCCAAAAGCACCAATTGCACCTAAAATATTTGCGTGCGAATCAGTGGTCACTGTTGTAGAACCAGGATAGGCTAGCCCTTCCTCAATTAAGGTATGAGTTCCAATTCCATGATTAATATCAAACACCTTAATTCCCCTTTCGCGAGCAAAAGTCCTACATTTATGCTGGTTTACTGCATATTTTTGATCCGAACCTGTTGGGTTGGTATCGAAAGTAAAAAAGGTTTTTGAAGCATCCGCAACTGATAAGTTATTGTCTTCAAGGTTTTTCACAACATTAGCCCCGCCAAAATCGCGTGCTACACGTGCATCTATTTCAATATCAATTATATCTCCAGGCTTGACAAATTCAAACTTTGAATGTTTTGCCAGTATCTTCTCTATTAAAGTCATTGAATTACTCATCGCAAATTTTTTATTAGACAAACAAAATTAGGGGATTTTAAATAGAGGAATGATGAGTTATATCATATATTATAGCAATCCTAAAGTTTGTTTTTTGAAAAAACAAACGAAATAATGACAAATATCATATTTCATATTTAGAAAGAAGATATTAGGCATAAAAAACAAAACAGCTCTTTTGAACCGTTGTGCTTTACCTAATCATTAACCTAAACCTTGTTACGAAAATTTGTTCGGCGCAAAAGTAGAATGAAATAAATTCTCGCACCTCTAACTTGCGTTAAGTAAACATTAGACTATCAAACACCTTAACTACATCACTTACAACAAGTTAATGTAAATCCATAATAAAAAATAAGGCTGCCTGATGGGCAGACAGCCTTAAACCTATTAACCTTGTACTTACCTAAAACCTGCTATGAAAAATTCTCTATTCTTTAACTATAACAAAGTTAGGATAGAAATTTGTTAAGTAAGATAAACAAATGTTAATGTATGTTAAACTTGTCAAAATGTTTATTAAATAGTAAAATATTGACATAAAAAACTGCCTGGAAAACCAGACAGTCCATTTCATTAACCTATTTACTAACCTAAACCTTATAAAAAAACTCTTAATTCTTTCACAAAAAAAGTACAGAGGTTTTGTGTTAACGCTAATTAATGAATTTAGCTATGGTTCAAAATAGTAATGATTTATTTATATAGATTCTATCAGCTTAATACTAAGGTCATTTGTCATTAGACATTAGTCATTAATTGTCGAAAACAAATGACTATTGACTAATGACTTATATCTCATTTCAAGGATTTTATCCTAATAAATCATTACAAAATTAAACCAGAGCCATGAATTTTAAAATATGTTAATTGCTAAACAGGGCATTCCTTATAATATTTTTTCTAATTTTAGAACAGACAAATATTAAAAGATGGAAAAGCAATTAATACAAGCCGCTCAGCTATTAAAAAAATCAAAGCATGCAGTTGCCTTTACGGGTGCAGGAATATCTGTTGAAAGCGGTATTCCTCCGTTCAGAGGTTCTGAAGGACTATGGAGTAAATACGATCCTATTGTTTTGGACATCGGTTATTTTCATAGAAATACCGAAGCTGCATGGGAAGTTATAAGGGAATTGTTTTATGATTTTTTTGGAAAAGCAAGTCCTAATGCTGCACATAAAACCCTTGCAGAATGGGAACAGAAAGGGTTACTAAAATCTGTAATCACCCAAAATATAGATAATTTGCATCAGGAGGCTGGAAGTAAAATTGTTTATGAATTCCACGGAACAGCAAGTACGATGGTGTGTCTTAATTGTAATTCAAAGTACCCATCTCCAGAAATTAATTTAAAGAAGCTGCCACCAAAATGCTCAAAATGCAATGGGATTTTAAAGCCTGATTTTATATTTTTTGGCGAAGGAATTCCTGAGGAAGCAAATATTAGATCGTTTGAAGCAGCTGAAAAATGCGATGTTTTCATTGTTATTGGTACTACCGGGGAGGTAATGCCAGCATCAATGCTGCCACCTACTGCGAAGAATTCAGGAGCCAAAATCATCGAAATTAACCCTGAAGAATCATATTTTTCAAATCACCTGGCTGATATTCATTTAAAGGGAAAAGCAGGTGAAGTTTTACCACTTTTAAACGAAGTTTTGAATAATCTTAAAAACGTTAAACCTGATGCTAAGTATGAATAAAAATATAATAATTCTAAGTCTTTGGGGATTGATAGCATGTGCTGGTGTTCAACATAAAAACATAGAGCTAACAGACAAAAAAATTGAAGCCTGCCTAAACTCTTATAAAGAACTAAAAAAAGTTGCTCCTGACATTTTGGAAAAAGTTAATACTGGAGAAAGTGATAAACAGATAAATGGGTTTAAACATTTCGAGAACACACTAAGTAACAACAACTTAACTTATTCCGACTTTATAGTACTAAATGCAAAAGTGGGTGCTATTTACAGTATATTACAAGCTGAAAGTTTCATCACTAACATAGATACATTGCAAGCTTGGGGACAAAACAGTTTAAATGATGGAATCAAGCAAGTGCAGGAATTAATAAATGATCCCGAAGTTCCGGAAGAAACGAAAAAAGAACTCAGAGAAAACATAAAAGAAATAGAAGCATCAAAAAAGTCAATTCAACAAGATTATTCAAGTAACAAAATAATAGCAAAATCTGTATTAAAAAGAACCAAAGCTATCAGCAATACAATTATTAATGAAAGTGATATTAAAATTGTAGAAAAATACTTCGATAAAATCTCTGAAGCTTATACAGGAGGAACCATTCCTACAAACTATAATATTTATTAGTGTCAAGTCAGGTATAATATTTTAGGTATTGTTTTAATATAAAGCATATTTCTAACAATCAGAAGTCATTGGTCACTAGTCATTGGTCATTAATGACAAGTGACTAATGTCTAATGACTTTACCCGAAATCGGACATTTGACACGACACTAGTTAAAAGTACTATAATAATCTAATCCCCATTACCAATATATCATCGGTTTGTTTGTTTTCCCCTTTCCAGCTATTAAAGGTGTCATTAAGAGCATCAAACTGGATATCCATTTGCTCTTTTTGATGCTCAACTAACAGGTTCTTAAATTTTCCGGCCAGAAATTTCTTGTTTTTAGGCCCACCTAACTGATCGGGGTAACCATCTGAGAATAAATACATTGTAGATTCAGCTTGAAACGGAATTTCATGATTTGTAAATTCCAGATTATCCACTTTCGAATAACTTTCACCAATCGAAATGGCATCACCCTCAATTTCCTGAACCCCGTTGTTACCTGCTAAAATAAGGGCTGTATGATTTGCGCAGGCAACCTGCACTTCTTTTTTATTTTTATCGAATCGGCAAATGGTTAAATCCATTCCGTCTTCACGTTCTTCGTTTTCTTCTTTACTTTGGCTTAAGGCCTGGATAACACCTTTATTTAGTTCCTTTAAAATTTCAGATGGTTTGTAAATCTTTCGCTCGTTTACAATATGGTTAAGCAACTGATTACCAATCAACGACATAAAAGCACCAGGAACACCGTGACCAGTGCAATCAACCGCTGCAACAAATAATTTATCATCCTGAACAGAGAACCAGTAAAAATCACCACTTACAATATCTCTGGGCTTAAAATAAATAAATGAATCGGGGAAATAGGATTTAATAAGCGACTCTGAAGGTAACATAGCATCCTGAATTCTTTTTCCATAATTAATACTTGCCATGATTTGATGATTCTGCCTTACAATCTCCTGTTCCGCTTCTTTAATTTTACTTATATCAGAATCAATTACAATTAATTTAGAGACTTTCCTATGACTATCTAAAATTGGTGTTACAGTTGTCTGTACCCAGATTTTTTTTCCGGATTTTGACTCAGTTTCTAATTCATAATTAACAATCTCTCCTTCATTTAATGCCCTACGAACCAATACATTAACACTATCAGCATTTTCATCATTTATCAGGTTCTTCGGATCATCACCTACGACCTCTTCTAAGTTGTATCCAAATAGACGGGTATATCCGTGGTTTACCCATGTAAAATTACCTTCTTTATCGGTGATAACCACAGCATTACTGGTTTCACTTGCAACAATGGATAACTTTTCCAGTTCTTGATTCTGGTATTCAAGAATTTTATTGATTCGTTTTTTATCCCTATAGTTATAATAAATAAAACCCAACAAAATAAGAAGTAACAGAGAACCAATAATAAAGGAAGTCAGAACAATATTCTTGTTCTTTATTTCCAAATTCTGGAGCATTATTTTATCATTTGCATTCTTCAATTCCTGTTCTGCAAATACAATTTCCTGCTCCATCATAAACAACTGAGCCTCACGCTGTTCAATCTTTGCTTTGTCTTCTTCGGTATTTGCTTTTAACCGGTCAATCTCTAGTTGATACTTTGCTAAATCAAATAACTCTTTGCGCAACGAAAGCCTGTTTTGCTTTAAATCTAAACTATCTTTGCTTGATTTATGCTGAACTGCTTTTAGTTCCTCAACTCGCTGCTGTAACTTTTTAATTTTCTGCTTATTTTGAAACTCCTTTTCATCTACCGCAAGTTTTTCAAAATCGTCTTTTGTTATTTCTTTGGTACTTTTTTCTACAGCTGAGGCTACTTTGTTACTTGTTGTATCACTTTGTGCCAAATTTATCATGCTTAAAGCCTTTTTAGTTGCCTCCCTTTTCACACTATCGGCGTAATGTTCAGCTTGTGCTTTAATTAAATTTGCCTGAGTTATTATCCCTTCCGATTCTGTCAGCATTTTTTTCTGCTGTTCCACAAGTATTTTATAGGTATTTAATTCTGCTTCAAGTTCGTTAATTCTTGCCTGACTATTCTGTTTGACTGAGGTTTTACTACTTATTTTTTCACCCATAAAATCACCAACAGACTCTTTGTAGTAGTATTTTGAAACCGGCAGTCCATTCTTTGACCTTGAATCACCATTTCCTTCATCATCCAAAATTATAAGGTTGAATAGATCAAAAAATTCATCAAGCTTTTCAGATGGGACATTTGTGTCAACAAGTATTCTTTTTGTAGTATATCCGTCTTTTTTTATTTCAACAATGAAACTGGTGTTTAACATAAACCGTAAACTAAAAACTCCTTTTTGAGAAGTTTTACTTTCACCAATACTTTTATCACCTTCAAAAACATGAATACTAACATTAGCAAGGGTTTCCTTGTTCTTATTGTATATTCTTCCTCTAAGTTGGAAATACCCACTTTGGGCTGCTAAGCTGTGAGTAATTAAGCAAAGTAAAATAGAACAGAGTATGTTTTTTAGTTTCAACTTCAATTTAATTAAATAAACATTCACTTGAAATAATTTAGTCCTTTTTTAACAATATCTCAAGCAACGAATTAATAGCAAATATAAAAGAAAAAAATCAGAAATAAGGATTGCGTGTGCGATTCTGTTAATTTGATACTGATTTATGAGCAACGAACCATTATAATTGATTAAAAGAATAAAAACCTTTACTGATAAGCATTAAATTTCAGCACCTTGGTTTTTAAATTAAATTTACTTAATCGCTTTTGATGCCTATCAGCCTCCTGTCTGGAACTAAAATAGCCATAATAATACTTTGCTGTCCCATCACGACCTTTCTCAATTCTGGCCATATCGACAATTTCGGCATTAGTAAGTAAATTTTTATTCGAATCGTTAATCATTAGTTGAACTGTATAATATTCAGAATGATGATAAGCTCCATCATCTTTTGACTGCTCTTCTGCTTTTAATGCTTCTTCAAACAGGTCACTTTCATTTATCAATGAATCCAGCATATCTTCATCCAAATTTTGGTTCAGATTAATACTATCTGATAATGAGTGTTTTAGAGTATAAACGCCATTTCCTACCTGAACCATCTCATAATCAGGAGACTGACCATCCTCTTCAATTTTATTTACTAAATCAAGTGCAAGAGCAGAATCCTGTTCCGAAATTACTTCCGGTTCATTTATTCCAAAACCTGATTCTACTGAAGCTGTGTCTTGAGTAAGAGGCTTTACTACATAAATCCCGTCTCCAATTTCAGAAATTTCATATTTGGAATCCAGTTCATCTTCACCAAAAATATTTTCAACCTTGGTAGAATCATTCTCCTCTTCAACAGCTACAGGGTTTACGAACAATGTATCTAAACTAGCCGTATCTTTTACAGCCAGATAATCATCATCAGGCTTGATCAATGTATCAACAGGAGTTACAATCTTCTTACTAATTGAATATGAAAGTGTTACTTCATGTATTTGATTAAACATATTTGCATATTTCTCCAAACCCAGTTCTGAAGAATAACCAATTCCTAAATTTCCTAAATATACTCCTGCTGAGAGTATTATTGAGGGTCGATTACGATATCCTATACCAACCCACACTTTTTGTTTCCAAAAGGCTTGTAAATTAATATCAAATAAATCAGGTGCAGAATTATTATAATTGACAAACACCGAAGGTCTTAAATCAATTTCTTTTGAAGCAATCCTGTAAGTATACTGAATAAATGAGTTTACAGATAATCCTAAATTGTTTCTTGAATTAAACAATTTAGGCACAGCAAAACCTACTTCAAAATTTTTCCATTGATACGCAATACCTGCAGAGCTTTCAAAATAGGTTCCCTCGAAACTTTTTGATGCAACATCCATAATTGCCGAGGGATCATCTGCGATAATTTCTGAGTAATTTATTTTATTTGAGTTAAGACCGGCTGAAATTCCAAACCTTAGATTTTGAGAATTATTGAGCTTGAGGAAGTATGAATAATCCGCAAAGCCAATGAATGTATTAAACAGTCCTTCAGATTGTTTATACAAGCGTGCGCCAAGACTCATATTCCTATAAATCAATGCACTTCCACCAAAATTTATTGACTCTGGGGTACCGGAGATTTCAGATGCAACTTTTCTGTATGAGAGAAAAAAACTAGGTTTTGAAAACAGACCAGCATAAGCAGGATTAATGGAATACTTGTTTTTGGTATACATATTACCAACGAAGATAGATTGGGAAAATACTGTGTTTCCCCAAAAGATAAAGATAAATAATATGAATATGCTCCTAATCAAATTCAGTAATCAAAATTTTAGTAGTACTTAAGAACCTTCCAATGAAGTTATTCGTACAAAAACAGGCTTTTATTTGAATAAACAATATCTATTCCAAAGAAAAGCTAAATCGTTCAACTATTCTTGAATGATATTAATAAATCCCTTATAAAGCATTGCCCCCTTTTGTAAAAAATAATAATAAGTTCCTGTAGGTAGTGATTTGTTATTACAAGTTCCGTTCCAGTTATTTTGGTAGTTTTTTGTTTGATATACAATTCTTCCGGTATTATTTCTAATGGTTAATTCAAAATCGGCATATCTTTCAACATGCCTGATTGTCCAATATCTGTTTTGCTGACTATTTGGAGTAAACACGTTACTCGCCTCAAAGTCCAAATCTATTTCATTGACAGTAATCTCAACATCAGCCTGAGTTGACAAGCTACTTGAATAATCATCCTCAACTAACACAATAAGGTTAAAAACAGGATGGGTACTATAATTTAATGCCACCTGATTTGCTACAGTAATATCTCCAGTTTGAGAATCTAAAGCAAAAGTATTCTCTAAATTCCCTGATACAATTGAAAAACTCAGTCCATCATTCTCAGGATCTGTAGCTACAAGCTGACCAACTAAAGTTCCATTTGCACTACTTTCATCAACACTAAAAGACTGATTATCAACCAATGGAGCACTATTCCCTCTTTCATAATCAATTGAGAAGTTATTTGATGCATTATTACCATTTCCTGCTAAATCTGTGGCCATATTTGCCGCAATTTGTAAAACAACAGTTCCATTAGAGTTAGGTTCAATAACCGCCTCCCATCTTAAATTAGTAATGGTTTCATTAAGGCTTGAAATTGTACAGTTTGAGAAGTTAATATCATTAAGTTCAAAGCCTGAAACCTCAGAGGAGAACTCAATTACAACAGGTATCTGAGTGAGGTTAGTTGGAGATGTTTCGGTACTACTTATTACAACGTCTGGTTTTGTATTATCGTAACTAACAGAGTTTTGGGTATTCACAGATTGGGTATTTGTATTACCTGCAGCGTCAGTTGTTAACCCTTCATCAATACTCACGGTGATTGTTCCGTCATTGATCATTCCGCTAACATCAATTGTATAGCTTAAAGGGCCACCACGCAAATTAATGCTACTTGCTCCGGAGGTTCCTGAAAGGGCAACATCTGAAGGCACAAAACCAGAAACTTGTTCAGTAAAATTAGCTCTAAAACTTACAATTGAATTGTTAGTAGGATTTTCCTGTCCTGGTTCTAAAATAATTTCAATACCAGGCCTTGTAATATCATAAGTCACTGAATTATCGGTGCTTGTTGAAACCAAATTAACATTCGCCAGTGCATCATGTACTTTTCCTGCTTCAATAATCGGTATCAATGTTCCTTCAGTGCCCAGGCTGCTTATTTCAACGGTATAAACAGCACCACTTCCGCTAATTGTACCAGAAACGCCACTTGCTGTACCATTCCAGGTAATATCATCAAAAGTAAAATCAACAACATCTTCGCTAAATACTACATCAAATGAAACTGGTAATACATTAGTAGGATCAGTCTGCGAGCTAGTTTGATTAATTGTAACTTCAGGTGGAATATTATCAAAATAAACAGTATTTTGAGTATTTACTGAGGTAGTATTTGTATTTCCAGCCATATCACTTGCTACTCCTTCACCTACATTAATAATGATTGTTCCGGCATTTGTCATTCCGGTAACATCCGCCTTGTAACTTGACGGACCACCAGTTAAAACAACAGTACTGGCACCTGCACTTCCAGCGACACTCACATCCGAAGATATAAAATCAACTACTGGTTCTGTAAAATTAATTCTAAAACTCACTGGCTCAACGCTGGTTGGATCACTTTGTCCAGTTTCTAAAACAATTTCAACTCCAGGCCTGGTAATATCATAGGTAACTTCATTATCCGTACTTGATGAAAGCGAGTTATAATTTGCGAATGCGTCATGAACTTTTCCTTCTTCAATAATAGGTATTACAGTTCCTTCAGTTCCAATGCTGCTAACTTGAATCGTATAATTTGTACCACTTCCTGTTATAGATCCTGAAATACTGCCTGCAGTTCCAATCCAGGTTATATCATCAAAAGTAAAATCATTAACACTGTGGTTAAACACAACATCAAAAATAATATCGAAAGTATTTGTGGGATCAGCCTGTGAACCTGACTGATTTACTGTAACAGATATTAGCTCTGGAACTGTAGTTAAATCAACCAAAGTTGAAGAACTACCAACATACCCATCACCATTGCCACCCTTAAAGCTCTGACCATAAGAAATTTGTGAGCAAAATAGCGCAATTAATAATATAAATCCATATTTAATTTGTCCCTTTTGCATACAATTTTAATCAACAGTTCTTGCACCTCTCCATCCTACATAATCAAACCTCATATCGTCTGTATAAGAGGCAAATGATCTAGTAGACACCATCATTTTGTTACTAACTCTTCTGAAATTGCCTCCCCTTGTAGACTGACCATTTGAACCTGGCCAATTGGTAACATTTGAACTACCAGTTGCACTAACCTCTCCATCTCCACTTAAACCAGTATAAGCCCTGCCTTCTGGCGTACCTGCTGAAATACAACGTTCTGTTAGATTACCGGCTAGTTCCATCACACCATAATAACTTGCTCCGGCCTGTACTTTACTGGAAGAAGAAGTTGCCGCAAAACCACATCTTAAAGGACCATATGTATCAACATCATGATTGAAATTGCTCAATCCGTTACCATTATTCGCTACTTGTTCATTTGTCTCACCATCATTATTAATTGTCAATGATGTTCCAGTAGGAAATGTAGTTCCCCATGGAAAATCATTAGCATCCGGACTATTTGGCCCTCGACCTGATTTTTCAAATTCAAATTCCGTCATTGGCCGTAAACCAGCCCAGTCAAGATACGCCAAACCATCTCCCCAATTCAAAAAATTACATGCAATATTCTGACCATCAGACAATTCATCAAAAACTCTATTTCCATTATAATCGCAATAAAAGGTAATTGGATCAACAGTAACGTGTCCGGTTCCTAAACAAGTAATACCGTTCCTTATTGATACTGTGGCACTATTACTCATTACATAGTGATTAGAGAAACCACCTGGGCTAATATCAGTACCAGTTCTATAGTTTTGCTGGGTTCGATTTAAGCAATTCAAAAAATCTTTGTATTGTTCCTGGCTTATTTCATACCTCATTACATAATATGCATTATAGCCTTTAGGATAGCCCAAAGGTATTGGCCCTCCTTTATCACCTCCCCAAATTACTCCATTAATATCAATGAAATTATTATAATAAATGCAACCAAAATTATTTCTAACCTGCAATTCTGCGTTACTAGAAATTAAAAAAGGATTTGAAGAAGTTCCTCCTTCATAAAAACAATACTCTTCTGCACCTCCTGAGCCCAAATAAAATGAGCCACCTGGAATATAAACCATTTCGATTCCAAAAACTTTAAAATATAAGTTTGCAGTGTTATCAGGGATTCCATCTAAGCCATAGTACCATCTTAACTTAATTCCTGTTCTACTGAAAGTAAAATCAGCACCTGCATTGTCACGAGAGTCATAAATAAAAGCACCTTTCCCATCTACAGTTGCATCTATGGTTGTATTTGATGGAGCAAAATGTTCACCGTCATTATTACTCAGCGTTGCATGGTGCCATTCACCAGTTGCGCCAATTTTATATTTTACAAATATCCATGCAGCATTCCAGTTTGCAGCACCAGTATTAATCCTCCAGCTATTTTCAACAGAAAGATCAAAACTAACACTTATCCACTGATTAGCAGTACTTTTCTCAGAGATTTGAACGTTTGAAATGGTGATATCATTTGCCCACCCAGAGAGCGAGAAAAACATACAAAGTGATATGAAAAGGTGTTTCAATTTCATACTGACTTAAAATTATTTTCAAAATTACTGAAATCTTAAAGAGATAACGAAAAAACATTGCGAATTGTATGTAATTTTACATGAACAATTTATACTCAATCGAAATAGAAAAATATAACTTAATTATAAGGTTTAGCACATGTAACATAAAGTTTAAAATTCTACTCTTTTACCTTATATTTATAACATTAAATCAAGTAAACGAAACATAGTTAATTTACCTAAATAAAATGAAACATCCATGATTAATTTTAATCACACACATGAATGATTATTTTTAGCTTCGCTGAGCCCTTTTGGGCTTTTAACGAAAATTAACTTAACAAAGTGATCTCATGAGCAAAGCGAATAATCGCTCTACAAAAGAATATGTTTAACCTTGCGAAGCAAGCTCATGAACTCCATATAAATAGTTTAAGAAAAGTGAATAAATATCAATTACTTAACTAAAAATGTATTCAAATGAAAAATTTGTTAATTATGCGACATGCCAAGTCAGACTGGAGTGATAACTCGCTTGCAGATTTTGACAGACCTCTAAACAACAGAGGTAAAAAGGCTGCACCTTTTATGGGAACAGAACTTTTAAAAAGAAATAAAAAGCCGGATTTAATTATTTCATCACCAGCCAACAGGGCAAAAACTACGGCTGAAAAAGTTGCCGAAGCTGTAGGGTACTCAAAAAAAATTCAACTCGAAAAAGATTTCTATTTTGGGTATACTGATGAAATCATTGAAGTTCTTAAGAAAGTTGATTATCAAAACAATACAGTTTTGATATTTGGTCACAATCCAACTTTTGAATCCTTGATTTCTGTGCTCGCCAATAACAATAGTTACATAAGAATGCCCACAGCTTCGGTTGCCTCTTTATTATTTGAAATAGATGATTGGATAGCACTTAAGAAAAATACTGGAAAACTAGAATGGCTAATTTCGCCTAAAGAACTAATGGGCTAAAAAAAATAATTATCTTTGACCGCATTAGTTTAAAACCTATTTACTTAAAATGAAAACGATTCTAATCCTAAGCTTCATGTTTAGCATGCTGTTATTTTCATGCAATGACACTAAAAAGAAAAACACCAACAATCAAAATAACAAGGAAATAACAAACAATGAACCGCAAAATTCAACACAGCTTAACATAAAAACCTTCCCTGAAAAAGATAAGTTTACTGTTGGAGAAAGCGTAAAAGTAGCTATTAGTCAAAAAGATACTATTTCCTTCGACTCGATTCAAATCTACTTTGATAAGAAATATTTAAAAACGGTTTCTGAGCTCCCGGCTGAATTTGAAGTGAGCATTGAAAAAACTGGCCATGCTGATTTTGAAGCCAGAATTTACAAGAATGCAGCAAGCAATATTCAAAAAAATACTATCCGGTTTCTTTCTGATACTGAACCAAAAAATTACACCTACGAGGTTGTAAAAGTATATCCTCATGACAAGGAAGCATTTACCCAGGGGCTGGTATTTGAAAACAACTTTTTTTATGAGGCAACAGGACTAAAAGGAGAATCAAGTATCAGAAAAGTACAGGTTGGCACAGGCGACATCATTCAATCATATTCAGTTGATCCCCAGATTTTTGGTGAAGGAATTACCATTTTCGGGGATAAAATTATTCAGCTAAGCTGGCAAAATTACACCGGTTTTGTTTACGACAAAAAAAGCTTTCAGTTGTTGGCTAAATTCAACTATTCAACAGAAGGCTGGGGCTTAACCAATAACGGCAAGCACCTGATAATGAGCGACGGAACAAATAAGATTTATTTTCTTGATAGTGAATCATATTCAGAAATTTACCGAATTGAAGTATATGATAATAAAGGAATGGTTGATCAATTAAATGAATTGGAATTTATTGATGGTAAAATCTATGCAAATATTTATCAAACAGATAAAATTGCAAAAATCGACCCAGCAACCGGAAAAGTCTTTGCGTATATTGATCTTTCAGGCATCCTTCCTGATAAAGACCGAATAAGAGGAGAAACCGATGTATTAAACGGCATCGCTTACGATTTTGATAACAAAAAACTTTTTGTTACCGGTAAAAAATGGCCTAAACTTTTTGAAATTAAACTTATAGAAAAAAAGTAAAACTATAACTATGCTAACCAAAATCAAACATAACCTATTGATAATCACCGGATTTATCATTATTCTAATTTCCTGCAACCCCAATAGGTTGTATCACGAAAATTATGTTTTTTCTGATTATAAATGGCAATCAGATGAGCAAGTTACTTTCAAACCTAATTTCAGTACCGAAGATGTATCAAAAAATTATCAAATACAGTTTAATATCAGGTATATTCAAGGATTTCAAAATAAGTATTTGAACTTATTGATTACCGTAACCAGACCTGATGGAAGCCAGGCAGAAAAGGAAGAAAGCATTCAGATAAGAGAAGATAATGGAGATTATATTGGAGATGGCGCCGGCAGCTATTGGGATTTAGATTATGAGATTAAAGATAATTTCGAGTTTGACCAGCAGGGAGAGTACATTATTGATATACTACCAATCATAGAAAAGGAACCCGTTTATTTTATTAACGAACTGGGTTTAAGCATCATAAAAACTGACAAATAACAAATAAATGAAGTTGAGATTAATTAGGTTGACGAACCATGTTTTGCAATCATCCAACTAATTTCCAACTTCTAATTTCAAACCTCTAATTTTTTACAATGGATTTTAGTTCAAAAACAATATGGATTACAGGTGCGTCTTCAGGTATTGGAGAAGCGCTTGCTTATGAATTTTCAAAATTAGGTGCAAAAATTATTATTTCATCGCGAAGAGGGGACGAATTGGAACGCGTAAAAGCCAACTGCAAAAACCCTGAAAATGTTACTACACAACCTCTTGATTTAGCAAAACACGAAGAAATAAAAGAAATTGCAAAGCAAGTTTCAGAAAAGAATGGCTTTATTGATATTCTGATAAACAATGGAGGAATAAGCCAGCGTTCGTTAACAAAAGATACACCTCTTGAAATAGACAAGAAAATTATGGGCGTAAACTTCTTTGGAACAGTCTGTTTAACTAAAGAAATTCTTCCTTCGATGCTGGAAAAAAAACAGGGACACATTGTAACTATAAGTAGCCTTACAGGTAAATTCGGAGCACCCTTGCGCTCCGCCTATGCAGCATCAAAACATGCATTGCATGGTTTTTTTGATACTTTGCGCTCCGAAACCTGGCGCGATAATATCAATGTTACACTTGTTTGCCCGGGATATGTTCACACAAATATATCAGTAAATGCAGTTACATCAACAGGTAAACCGCAAAACTCAATGGACCCCGAAACTGCGGCAGGCTTAAAGCCTGAAGACTTGGCTAAAAGCATTATAAAAGCAATAAAGAACAAAAAACAGGAACTGGTTATAGGTGGAAAAGAAACCCTCGGGGTATATATTAAACGCTTTTTCCCGAAACTGTTTTCAAAAATTATAAGAAAACAACTACCAGAATCAAATAATTAAGTCAATTAATCAAAAAGAGCACTAAAAAGCCAGCCAAAAAGCCAGCTTTTTTCGTATAAATATTATAAATTTATAGAAAGAGGACAATTTTTAGAACAAATTTAAACAATTGGTCATGCAAAAAGTATATCTCTTAATGGCAGTGATTCTTTGCCTTTTCTTAGGAATAGGCAAGACTATTGCCCAACCACAAGTAGCTGGTTATTCAGATTTAAATGATGTGTACTCACTTTATTTTGATGATAATGGAGGAACAAATGATACCATGTGGATTGGAACTTCTGGAGGGGTTGTTTATCGCGTTTCAACTGATTTTTCAGTAGCTCATACAATTACCAGGCAAGATGATGGAATAGGCAGTAACTTTGTTACAGCCATAGTTACTGATGATAATGGGAACAAGTTTTTTGGCACTTTTGAAGATGGAATTACTGTATATAATAATGGTATTGTTACAACTTACAATTCAACAAACTCAGTAATAAACAACAAAATAAATTGTATGGCATTAGATGTAAATGGTTTTGTTTGGGCAGGAACACCAACCGGAGCCTACCGTTATAATGGAACATCATGGGATGCCTATAATTCTGCATCACAAGTCTCTACAGAAGTTAAATCAATGGCGGTTGATGGAGATACAATTTGGTTTGGCACATCAAATCAGGGGCTTTATCTTTATGATATCAACAGCAACATTTGGGCTCAAGAAACATCTACCAATAGCGTAATTTCAAGTGGTAATATTACTCATATTGCCTCAAACAATATAACTGCCTTGGCAGTAAGAAATGACTCCTTACTTATTGGAACCCCTGGAGGAATATCATTTTTCAATCCCGCAGGAAGTACATGGGTAACAGAAATTGTTGGTGCAGCAGGTAATGAAATTTATGATATCGTCATGTGGGATTTTGGCACCTTCTACGCCAGTACTACAAATGGTTTATTTTCTTCAGGTGGTAGTATCTGGACCCTGGACGGAATGTTACCTTATAATCCAACAGGTGTTCTTGAAAGGGTTAACTACGAGCTGTGGATAGGCTTTAACGAAAATATGAAAGGAGTTTTACCATATATGTTTTCGACTCCACCACCAGCATATACAGTGAATGGCACTCAATATCCCAATAGTAACTCAATCAGTGGTGTTATTTCACGTAACAATGAAACCTATTTTTCAACTTCAGGATCAGGATTACTTGTTTTTGATGGAACACAATGGAGGATAGAAGAAATTAGTGATTTTCCCAACCTTACTCTTTCCGACATGGACATACAGATGGATACAATATGGCTAGCTGCAGGATATGATGGTGTAGCAACTTATGATCCGACTTTCGGTCTTAATGTCTATGGGCTTTCGGACAATACTGCTAACGTACTTTCTGTAGGTGTAGATAAGCGAGACAATAAGAGAATATGGTGTGGAACAGAAAAAGGGGTGTTTAGTTTTTATGGCTATACTGAAGAAGCAACTCATTTTACACAAGGAAATGGTCAACTCCTAAATGATATTGTAAAAAAAATTGCGGTAGATATTAATGGTGTTGTTTGGTTTATGCATGTAAATGGCATTACACGGTACGATGAAACAAATACAGGCAATGAATTCTCCTACTTGTCTACCTCCAATCTTGGTTTAACAGCATCGGCAGAACTCTCAGACATTGCTGCAGATAGCAATGGAGAAATCTGGATTACATCAAACCAAGGTGTTGTTGAATTTAATAGTGCAGGCTCAGCTACAGTATATACAACAGTTGACGGATTAACAGATAATATTGTAACCTCTGTTTACATTGATAGCAGAAATATTAAATATTTGGGGACAATGAGTGGCGGAATAACAACAATGAGCCCATACGGATTTAGAAAAATTACAAAATCAGAGGGGCTCCTTACCAATCATATTAAGGCTGTAGCTTATGATGAAACATCTGGTAAAATTTGGTCTGGAGGTGATTGGGGAGGAATTTCTGCAACAACAATAACAGATGTGTCCTACGAAGGCTCAACTCCTCCAAGTCCAATATGTTATGGAGAAAACTTGACACTAAGTGTTACAGCTTTTAATGGTTTTGGCCCCGGAAGTTATAATTATACATGGACTGATTCAGAAGGAACGGAAGTTGCCAATACTGCAAATATTACAGTTACACCCAGAGCATCAATAACCTCCTATTCTGTTGAAATAAATGACGGTTTTACTTCTATTACCTCTTCATTCCCAATTACTGTAAACAGCATTGATACTTCTTTGATTTCAGGTCCGCAAAATGTTTGTGCGAATAATACCACAGTAAATTATTCAGTTCCCGATAATCCAAATAAAACATATAATTGGACAATAAACGGAGGAGATATTACCAATAGCCAAACATTGCATTCAATTGATGTAACATGGAGGCCTGATGGGAGTGGAAACTATTTAATCTTAACAGAAACCGGAACTACAAATAACTGTTCAGTAACACAGCAATTCGATGTTTCATTATTGTCTATTAGCCAGTCGGCCATTACTGGCCCTTTAGAATTATGCCCTGATGGTAGCCTAACTACCTATAGTTTAAGTGTTGATCCGAATCGTAGTTACGAATGGTCTGTTACAGGAGGACAAATTGAAAGTGGACAAAATGCCTCACAAGTCAATATACAGTGGGATTTAGACATCTTATCCGGAAATTTATCTTTGAAAGAAACCGATAATACCAATAATTGTTCAATTGACCAGTATTTTGACATTAACTTCCAGGTTCGTGATACTGTTCAAATTTTATTAAAAGGAGAATCCTTACTCATTTGCACTGATTCCGGAAGAGTTGACTATCAATGGTTTTATAATAATGAACCCGTTGCAAATGCAAACAAACAGTTTCATTATGTTGATTTAGATCAGGGCGCTCCAACAGGTAATTACCACCTTGAAATAGGCAAAAACAGTGTTTGCAGAACAACCTCCACGCCCATTCAAATCATCAACCCTAATCTAAAGGTCTATCCAATGCCCGCAAAAAGCACTCTAAACATTGACTTTGTAAGCAATAGCAAAAGTGAAGGTAAAATGATTATAAGAAATTCTCAAGGGATATTTATTCGCGAAGCCCCTTTCTACAAGGAGGAACTTTTTAAGCAATTGGAAATTGATGTTTCAAATTATACACCCGGAACCTACTTCTTTACAATCATGCTGGAAGATAGACCTTACACATCAGGAAAATTTATAGTTAACTAATCATACCCAAACTTACAACAATGAAACTTAAAATATTTTTCACCACTCTTTCTTTAATCATTTTTTGCCAAATCTGGGCACAGGATAGGAGTATTACAGGAAAGGTTACTGACGTAAAAGGAAGTCCCCTTGCAGGTGTAAATGTTACAGCCAAGGACTATCCGTCATTAACAACAATTACTGGTATCGACGGTGAATTCAGAATGGAAATATTTGATTTTACTAAAGCACTTGTTTTTTCATTTTCAAATATGAAACCCAAAGAAGTTGCCCTTACTGATACCATTGATAGAATATTGGTAACAATGCAATATCAGTTACTGAAAAACCCTGATCCATGGAGTGTTTCGTTAAATCTTTTTACTGGCCAGTCTCATGTTTATAGTCAGGCAAAAGACGATCATTCTGCTTGGGATTACCATGGTGACCCTGGAGTTATGGGTTCGCTTGAGATTGAATATTTTTTCACGCAAAATATTGGATTAGGGACCGGTATTGGTATTAATGCCTATAATAGTTCTGACAATGCTAATGATGTATCAAATGATCAGAACACAATATCAAGAATAGATCAGGATGATGAACAATACTACTTATATACAGATAGTACTTCAATTAGTGAAAAAGTAAAAGTTCGTTCTGTTAGCTTCCCGATTAAGGTAAAATTCAGATTTAGACCAGGTAAAAAATGGAGCTTTAATGCTGATATTGGACTCAAAATAATGAGTATATTCTCAGCCAGAGTAAAAGCCAAAGGGAATACAATATGGAGTGCATATTACCCTAAATATCATGCACTTATATACGATGTACCAGCCTACGGTTTTAACCTGTATAATATTGATTCAGAAAACACTCTTATCGACTATAAAAAGCTCACTTATTCTTTTATAACCTCAATAGGTGTTAGTAGAAGACTTAATAAAAATATGAATCTTGATTTCGGATTCTTTATAGAACGAGGACTTAATGACATCAACTACGATCAACCTGTACATGAAGCAGACTTTTTGAATGTTGTAGGCACAGTAGATGAGACTATTTTAAAAGCTGTTGGAATAACAATTGGTTTAAGGTATCAGCTTATCAAAAAACGGTAAACAATACTTTAACAGTTTTTAAGTTTTATTTAAACGACTTAACAATAAATCAGAGTAATTTTGTTCTATAGAAAATAAAGATTTTTTTCATAAGGTTTAGGTTAATAATTGGGTTAATGAAATTGGCGGGGTGGTTCCCGCCTTTTTTATGCTGCATTATTATACTATGTCGTTAAGTTAGTGAAATTACTCTTTTAACAAAACGAAATTAAAACCTACAACTTAGAACTTGGCTTAAATTTCTAAGTTTTAAGTTCTAAATTCCAATATATGAATTTATTGACAGTGCAAATGAGTTTATAAAGCTTAACTAAACTACATTGCATTACTATAACACGAATCGCACAAATAAATATATCTAACTTTTAACATTCTTTAATGGAAATTTAGACCACTTAACACTATTTCAGTTTACTTTTGTATCATAATCATACATTAAGTGATTGGTTTTTTATAACAGGTTTGGTTTAGATTAGTATTTTTAGTGAGAGGTGGGGTGGTTCCCACCTCTTTTTATTTTTAAACTTTCTGAAAAACCTTATTCCAAAAATCATCTATACAGGCTTAAAACCTAAAGAATCTACACATCTAACGTTTAACATTCTTTAATGGAAATTTAGACCACTTAACACTATTTCTGCTTACTTTTGTATCATAATCATACATCAAGTGATTGGTTTTTTTATAACAGGTTTGGTTTAGATTAGTATTTTTAGTGAGAGGCGGGGTGGTTCCCGCCTTTTTTCATTAAAAAAGGCTAAAATGCCAGCTGATTTTTCAGAATCATAAGTAAAATTCATTAAGTTCATCTATCAACTTAAATCATTAATCAATTTTTACTGACCATTTAGTGTAAAGAAGACCGTTTTTTTGAAAAAAATATCAACACAAAAAATAAATGTTAACTCACTGACTTCTAGAAGTTTTAGACTCATTATTAACCACACAGGTCTCTTTCAGGAATCATTTTTATTGAATTTTAGTCAAACAAAGTTTTCGTAAATGCAAAAACGTTGTATCTTTGTAGCATAATCAAACATTAAGTGATTGGTTTTTTTATAACAGGTTTGGTTTAGATTAGTATTTTTAGTGAGAGGTGGGGTGGTTCCCACCTCTTTTCATTTTACCAATTGCAGAATTCTTACAGAGTAGCCATCCATCCAAATTGCTGATAAGTCATTAAAAAATTCTTCGGTAATAACATCCTTGCAAGAGTTATAGTTTTTCAGTACTTCATAAAACCTAATGGTTGAAATTGACCTGGAATCATCTTTATTTACAATCACCATAAACGCCTCATTATCAACACCCCTAAAATAAACATAAATTCCATTTTCAGGAACAAAGTGCTTCAACTTTCCACAATGTACTGCTTTAGAAGTTTTTCGCCAGTTAAGAAGTTTTTTAGTGAACTCAAAAGCCATTACCTGATCATGACTAAGATTTTTCTTTTCAAATACACTTTTCTTGTCACCAGGCCAACCACCAGGAAAATCCTGTCTAATGTGCCCATGTCCTTTGCTTTCGGTTCCATCCATTAAAATTTCAGTGCCGTAATAAATTTGCGGGGTTCCACGAGTAGTAAGTAGAATGGATATAGCCATCTTAAATTTATTAAAATTGTGATTTAAACTAGTATAAATCCGGCTTAAATCATGATTATCCAAAAAAATAAGATTTTTAGAGGCATCAGGGTACAAAAAGTCTTGTGCTAAGGTATAATATAATCCCAGCAAACCACCATTTACACTTTCAGGTTCATTTAAAGCTTTGATAATTGCAAAATGCAAGGGAAAATCAGTTACACTTGGCAAATAAGATTGGTAATTATCCTTTGATTGAAAATTTTGCTGCCAATAGGCTGTCATAGACGCCTTGTACAACCATGATTCACCAACTATATTAAATTCAGGATATTCTTTCAGAACTCTTTTGGCCCACCTGGCCATCATTGCCTTATCAGTATAAGGATAAGTATCCATGCGAATACCATCAATACCACTGTATTCAATCCACCACAAGCTATTCTGTATTAAATAATTAGCCAAATATGGATTCTTTTGGTCTAAATCAGGCATACTGGTATCAAACCAGCCATTTTGCAATAAGTTAAAATCAAATTCTGATGAATAAGAATCGCTTACAGCAGCCAAATAGTTATTAGTTCTGGTATAATTTGGAAATTGATGAATCCAGTCATTTGAGGGCATATCTTTTATAAACCAATGATTGAGGCCACAATGATTGAAAACCATGTCCTTAATCACTTTTAAACCCTTTTTATGGCATTCAGAAACAAGTTGCTTATAATCTTCATTTGTTCCCAGCCTTTGATCAATTTTATAGAAATCTGTAATGGCATATCCATGATAAGAGTAATGCGGCATATTATTTTCAAAAACAGGATTTAGCCATAATGTAGTTATACCCAAATCAATAAAATAATCAAGATGACTTAAAATCCCTTGCAAGTCGCCACCATGTCTTCCATCAGGATTGTTCCTATTTGCTTTCTCAAGCATTCCTTTTACACTGTCAAGTTTAGGATTTCCATTTGCAAACCGGTCTGGCATAATCAAATACACCACATCTGATTGGTTAAAGCCTTTATGATTATTTTTATTTGAATCTCTTTTAAACAACTCATATTCAACATAAAAGTAGTTGTTTTCTTTAAAAAATTCAATCAGGAAAATTCCGGGTTCTGTTGATTTGTCAATTAGTAAATCGAGAAAAAGATAATTCTGGTTTTCGACCTTACTAAGGTTTATAAGATTGATAGTTTTATGAGTGATTTTAACCTCACAACTTGCAATATTTTTACCGTAAACCAATAACTGTAGCAAGGGTTCTTTTAGTCCTACCCACCAATTTGGCGGCTCAATTCGAATAATTTGAGAAGTACTATCAATCATTTTGGCAAGCTATAATTACTCATTGGAAATAAAGACCTTATACCCCCAGGGATGAAGCGACATACTCATCGATTTAAAAACATCTTCAGTGAAATAGCACTTCTCACTTTCAAATTCATCAGCACCATGAACTATAAAATCCTGATATTCAGAACTTAAATTAAATATTGCTAAAACGTGGTTAGCCTCCTTCTTTCTGGTAACAGCAAATATCTTATTATTTTTATTAGTATTTGCTCTAATCATTTCGCCGCCTTCACAGCCGCTCCAAAGAGCTTTGTTTTTCTTTCGTAATTCATTCAATTGCTTATAAAAACCATTGTATTCCTCTCCCCCATTTTCCCAATCAATTAAATCCTTATCAAAAAAATTTAATTTCCTGTTCATGCCTGCTTCTTGTCCACTAAAAATAAGAGGTATCCCCGGGACAATATAGGTTAGCAAAGCAAAGGTCTTGTAGGCTACTCCCATTCGTTCAATTGCAGAACCAGCATTTTTATTTTCATCATGATTACTGGTAAAATACATTCGAATAGCATTTTGCGAGTAGATTTCAACATCATATTTAAAACATTCATCCAAATCCCAAACTGTTTTTCGTCCTTGGGCAATATCGTTCATAATATGGTGTACAGCCCAATTATAGGTAGAATCAAATGCTTTTTGCAATAAATCAGCCTGTTCGGCCTCTGCAAGCATAAAAACAGGTTTTACTTTGTCTAATTCGGCGCGGGCGGTTTCCCAAAAACTAGTAGGTACCAATCCGGCCATATCGCATCGATAACCATCAAGATCTGCTTCCTTAATCCAAAATTTTAATGCTTCAATCATTTCAGTTCGTAATGCCGGATTGTCAAAATTTAAATCAGCAACATCAAACCAATCCGTATTTCTGGGACTAATGATGTTACCAGCTTCATCTTTTGCATAAAACTCAGGATGTGTTTTTATCCAGGTATGATCCCATGCAGTATGATTTGCCACCCAATCAAGAATAATATACATACCCAATTCGTGAACTTTCCTGACCAGATTTTTAAAATCGTCAAGTGTACCAAAATCAGGATTTACACTTATGTAATCTCTTATGGCATAAGGACTTCCCATGGTTCCTTTTTTCTTTTCCTGCCCTATCGGCTGAATGGGCATAATCCACAGAATATCAACGCCCAATTCTTTTAAACGTGGTAAATGCTCTATAAACTCGTTAATTGTTCCGGAAACAGTATAGTGTCTGAGGTAAACTTCATATATCGTAGCATCTTTAATCCAGTCGAGATGTTTTACAGTAAATAAATTTTCAAGTGATTTGCTCATTTTTTTTAACGGTATTTTTATCAATTACACATGGAATTTTATACAAAATACTAAAAATTGAAGAAATTATCATTTAACTTTTGTAACTTTTTATGCAATAAAAAAGCCGGCCAATGTCAAAAAGACATTAACCGACTCGGGCTCATCCGTTTAATTAACCTGATTTACTATTATGAAACCCTTAATAGGGACTTGAAAAAACTATCCGCCAATTCTGAGAAAGAATTGATATTTTTATATTATTTGCATTATTTATTTTACAAAAACCCTGTACTCCCATGCACCTAGCTCAAAATCTTTGCTTTCAAACATACCATTTCCAAAATATTCATTCAAGCCAGTAAAATCAGCATCGGTATTTAATGAGAACTTTACTGGTTCTTTTGATAAATTCATCACTACAAGAACTTTACTATTTTCATCTTCACGTACAAAAGCATAAGCAACGGAATCGCTGGTTGTGTTAATTTTGGTTAATTTTGAACCAAATCCATCGTTCCAAAGCGCCGAATTGTTTTTCTTAAGGCCAGATAAACTTTTGTAAAAATCACCTAATTTTTTATTTGTATTCCAGTCAATTTCATCTTTTTCGAAAAACAATAATCTTTTATTCAAACCTGCTTCTTGCCCACTGTAAATCAATGGCATTCCAGGGACAGTATAAGTCAACACAGCCATTGCTTTTGAAGCATCACCCAATCTTTCGCCAACAGTACCATTCCATGAGTTTTCATCATGATTTGTGATGAATTGCATACGAATAGCTCCCTTTGGAAAAGCGGTGTCTTGCTTTGCAAAATATGTGTCAATTGCGTTTGGCTTTTCTTTGCCCTGTGCAATTTTGTTCATGATATGGTGAAATTCCCACGAGTATGACGCATCAAATGATTTATAGTGATGATCTGCCTGCTCGGCTTCTGCCAACATAAACACTGGTTTTATACTATCCAGCATAGGACGGACTTCTTCCCAAAAATCAGTTGGTACCATACCAGCTACATCACATCTGTAACCATCAACATTCGCATTTTCAATCCAAAACCTGAAGATTTTTTTCATTTCTTCTCTTAAATCTTTGTTGTCGTAGTTCAAATCAGCGGTATCCCACCAGTCCGTACCAACAGGATAGGTCATTCCTCGTTCACGAAGTTGCTTATAATATTCAGGATGTTCTTCCATCCATTCTTTTTTCCAGAGAGTTTCATCTTCTTTAACCCTGGTGTAAAAATCGGGGTGGCTTTTAACCCAGTCATGATCCCATGCGGTATGATTCACTGCAATATCAAGAATTACATACATACCCATTTCGTGGATTTTTTTAACCAACGCCTTAAACTCTTCCATGGTTCCAAACTCAGGATTCACTTTGAGGTAATCCTTTATACCATAGTAACTTCCAAGGTATTTTTTCTGTTCTTCAGGATCTTTAATTTCTTCAATTAATGTGTTTTGAGTAGCTTTTCTGTTTACTTTCCCAATTTCAAAAATTGGCATAAACCAAAGAATATCAACACCCATTTCTTTTAACCTTGGAAGGTGTTCTTCAAATTCTTTAATAGTTCCGCCCGGAGAATATTGCCGCAAATTTACTTCGTAAATATTTGCTGACTTTGCCCAATCGGGATGCTTGAGCTGAACTTGTAAAGAATCACTCTGCTCAATGGTTTGATCCTGAGTAGAATGATTACAGGATGATAGAGAAATCAACAGATTTGCAAAAATCATCATCGAAATAAACATTAGTATTTTCTTCATTTTATATTTGTGTTTAACCTTGATTTTTCAAAAAATCAGATTGGAAAAATCCAACCTGAGAATTAACCAATAATTCTGGAAACCTTAACTTAAATTTGCTCGTAAAGAGAAAGATACAATAAGCTAATCAACTATTAATAAAAATAACCAACTTAATTATTTGTTATTGTAATTTTTCCGTTGGGTTCAAGATGAATTTCTTCACCTTTCACTACCAAATTAGCACCTACACCAGCACTATTTGATATTTCAATTGTTTTTCTTGTTATCTGGATATTTAACAATGCTTTACGATACTTAATCTTGAACGAAAAAACTTCCCATTCTTTGGGTAAATAAGGATTGAAGTGAAGTGCGTCTTCTTTCACTCTCATTCCTCCAAATCCGTAAATAACTGACATCCAGCTGCCTGCCATACTAGTGATATGTAAACCTTCATCAGCTTCGTGATTATAATCGTCTAAATCAAGCCTTGCAGTTCGAAGATACATCTCGTAAGCCTTTTCTTTTCGACCGATTTTTGCAGCAATTATTGAATGCACACAAGGTGACAATGATGATTCATGAACTGTTCTTGGCTCATAAAAATCAAAGTTTCTGGCAATGGTTTCCTCATCAAAGTCGCTTTCGAAAAAGAACAGACCTTGCAAAACGTCAGCTTGTTTAATAAAACATGAGCGGAGTATCCGATCCCAAGACCAAACCTGGTTCAATGGACGCTCAGATGGATCTAATTCAGAAGCCATTATCTGTTCTTTGTCCAAGTATCCTTCCTGTTGTAAGAAAACTTTTCTTTTTGAATCTTCCGGTAAAAAGATTTTGTTAATTATTTCATTCCACTGTTTCGTTTCATCACTTGCATTAAACTCCCACTTATCAACTATTTCTTTATACCTTTCAGGATATTGATCTTTTACAAAATTCAGAACCTCAATGGTATAACTTAATGTCCATTTTGCTATATAATTTGTATACCAATTGTTGTTCACGTTGTTTTCGTACTCGTTAGGACCGGTTACACCCAGCATCACGTATTGTTGTTTCTCTTCCGAAAAAGTAACTCTCTGAGCCCAGAAACGCGAAATCCCCATCAATACTTCAAGTCCGTATTCAGCAAGATAAGCCTTATCTCCTGTGTATTTCACGTAATGAGAAATGGCGTATGCGATGGCACCATTTCTATGAATTTCTTCAAAAGTGATTTCCCATTCGTTATGGCACTCTTCGCCATTCATAGTCACCATTGGGTAAAGAGCAGCATGCCCTTTAAAACCAAGTTTCTGTGCATTCTCAATGGCTTTTTCAAGATGCTTATAACGATATTTTACCAGATTACGTCCGACTTCTTCGTCAGCAGTACTGAGGTAAAATGAAATACAATAAGCCTCTGTATCCCAGTAAGTTGAACCACCATACTTTTCACCAGTGAATCCTTTTGGACCAATATTTAATCGTTCGTCATCGCCTGTGTATGTTTGATTCAGATGAAAAATATTAAATCTGATACCCTGCTGTGCTTCAGAATCACCTTCTATAATAATATCGCTTTCTTTCCATTTATCATCCCAAACCTGAATATGGGAATTCAACATTCTTTCAAAACCTGTTGCAGCTGCTTCATCTACCATCTGCCTGGTTCTTTCAAGTATCTTGCCTTTTTCGTGATACTCAGAAGAAAGAACTGCAACGTATTTATAAAGAACTATTTCCTGCTCATTTTTACAATCAATTTCGGCAATATTTTCAATGTATTTTTCTTTTTCATTGGCCTTAACATCAAAATCTACACTAACATGGTCGCGGGTAATATTAAATCTCATCCCGGTAGAAACATGAAAATGTGTTTTTTTGGTTTCAGTTACAATATACCCTTCTCTTTCTCCAACACTTCTGTCAACTTCTAACCAAAACTTTTCATCGTAATTTGCATCCTCATTTTTGATGTCGGCATCAATATAAGGAGTAAAAATTATTTTTCCGTCAAAATTGATTGGTGTAACAGAGTATTTTATAGCAGCTAGCTCCGGATTATCCATACTTACAAACCTTTTTGTGTGGATTTTTACTTTACATCCATTGCTTAGCTCAGCATTAAAAGTTCTTTCAAGATACCCTTCTTTCATGTTCAGGGTTCTTTTAAAATTACTTACTATACATTTTGCAAGATCAAGATCCTCACCTTCAATATTTACGTTTATACCGATCCAGTTTGGCGCATTCAGCACCTTGGCAAAATACTCCGGATATCCGTTTTTCCACCATCCAACACGGGTTTTATCGGGATAATAAACACCGGCAACATAACTCCCTTGCAAACTGGTGCCACTGTATTTTTCTTCAAAATTTGCACGCTGACCTATTCTTCCATTGCCAATACTAAAAATACTTTCCGACTTTTTGTGTTCCTCAGGCGAAAACCCTTCTTCTATTATATTCCATTCGTCGGTTTTGTAATACGTTTTCACTTGTTTAAATTTTAGTTAAGTAATTGATATCTATTCACTTCTCTTGAACTATTTAGATGGAGTTCATGAGCTTGCTTCGCAAGGTTAATCATGTTCTTATTGTGGAGCGATTATTTGCTTCGCTCATGAGAACACTACGTTAAGTTAATTTTCTATATAAACCCCGAAGGGCTCAGCGTAAACTAATTTCTCTGCGCCTCCGCTAAAGCTTCAGCGGCACGCGGAATGAGGGTTTCATCTGTTTATTTTTTATTACTCCATTTTATCAGATGGAACATCCACCAGACTTAACTTACATGTTACCAGACAGTTTTTGTTAATAATCATGCTCGTGTGTGATTAAAATTAATCATGAATGTTTCATTTGATAATATTTTTAATATTTTTTGTCGTATAGCTATCTCCGATAATTCGGAGGAAAACACCTTTAGTTATTTGCCCCAGTTCAATTACCGGGCTTGGATGCTTTTTGATTTAAATCAATTTTACTACTTGTTTGAATCTGAAGTTTTTTGCCATGCACCTCTGGTTAAATAACTTAGCAACCAAATTAGACCAGGAAAACAGGCAACTTTTCCTCTTATTTATTTTGAACCTAAATTTAAAAATACCTCAAGCTTGGTATTTTTAAAACCAGAAACTACCATTTCTGCTTTGTTCAAAGTATTTTCGTCTCCAATGCCAACTACATGTAAATTTCCATTCAATGCTGCTTCAACACCAGCTTCAGCATCTTCAAAAACAATACACTCTTCAGGTCTCACACCTAACTCTTTTGCAGCATTTAAGAATACTTCTGGATCAGGTTTTGCTTTGCTTACCTTGTTTCCATCAATAATAACATCAAAATATTTTAGCAAGTCAACCCTTTTTAGAATGGTAACCGCATTTTTACTTGCAGAACCAATCGCCAGCTTCAAACCATTTTGTTTTGCTTTCTCAAGAATATCAAGTACTCCAGGTAAAATTTCATCAGGAGTCATTTTCATTATATACTCCAAATAATCTGTATTTTTCTTTGTAGCTAAATCTGTTTTTGTTTTTTCATCCAACTCAATACCACCTACCTCAAGCAAAATTTCCAATGAACGAATTCTCGAAACACCTTTTAGTCGTTCATTGTGTTTTTCAGAAAAGAAAAAACCAAGCTCTTCTGCCAGCTTCTTCCAAGCCAGGTAATGATACTTTGCTGTATCTACTACTACTCCGTCTAAATCAAATATTAATGCTTTAATGTCCACTATGGCCTCCTTTTATTTCAGTTTCAGCTGAAACATCTTTCACAAAAAAAACCGAAACACTTCCTAAAATCATAAATATTCCGGCCATTACTAAAATATAAATACCTTGTCCTCCAAAAAATGTCTTTAAAATTGGTCCTCCTAATACACCACTAAGAATTTGAGGTATCACAACCGTAAGATTAAATAATCCCATGTATATCCCCATTCTTTTGGCAGGTAATGACCCCGACAAAATTGCATAAGGCATAGCTAAAATAGCTGCCCAGGCTATTCCTATACCAAACATGGAAACAAGTAACATGTACTGATTACTAAAAAAGTAGGTTGAAATATATCCTAACCCACCCAAAACAAGAGATATAGAATATACTGTTTTTCGATTTGTCAGTTTAATCAACTTTGGCATAATGATAGAAAATAAAGCTGCAACAAGGCTATACATTGCAAAACAAATCCCAACCCAGTTCCCGGCTTCATCAAATGCTCGCCTGATATCAGTATTTGTTTCTGTTTCTGCATTAAAACCAATAGGGACACCAAAATAGTGTTGAGAAATTGCAGTTGTTGAATAAACCCATAATAAAAACAGCGGAAACCATGAAAACAATTGCACTATCGACAACTGTCTCATTGTTTTAGGCATATTAGTTAAAAGCTTCCAAAAACTTTCATTTTTAGCTTTGTCCTCTTCTGTAATATCATTGTATTCTTCAAATTCTTTTGGTGGATGCTCTTTTGTTTTAATAACAGTTACCAATACACTTAATAGCAACAAAGAGCCTCCTATGTAAAAGGACCAAATAACTGAAGGTGCCACTTTACCAGCTTCAGCTTCATTTGCAATTCCTATTGCAGTTAAAATAAACGGTAAAGCTGAACCAATAACAGCACCAACGTTAATCAAAAAACTTTGAATCGAGTACCCCACATTTCTTTGTTCCTCAGGTGTCATATCCGCTACTAATGCCCTAAAAGGCTGAAAAGTGACATTAAATGAAGCATCCATTAAGGCCAACATTACTACCCCAAAAGCCAAGGCTGCTGCTCCACCAGCTTTAATCACCAAAGGTGCATTTGGCATAAAAAACATCGCCAGCATTGAAATCAATGCACCAAATAATATATAAGGTGAACGTCTGCCAATTCGTGTCCAGGTTTTATCACTTGCTGCACCAACCAAAGGTTGAACAAGAAGGCCCATTGTAGGAGCTACCAGCCAAAAGAAAGAAAGTGTTTCTGGATGTGCACCCAGGCTACTCAATATTCTACTTGCATTAGCATTTTGCAAGGCAAAACCAAACTGAACACCTAAAAAGCCAAAGCTCAGGTTCCAAATTTGCCAAAAACTTAAACGGGGTTTACTTTTCATCTATATCCTTTTAATTATTTAACATCCTGTAAAATATACTAAATTTAACAAACTAAACAGGATGTTTGATACCTGTTATAAAATTTAATAATTGAATAACAAATGAATAATTAAAAGTATCTGAGAGAGAATGCCAAGTAACGAAAAAAAAGTTCTATAAACAAATTTCCAAGTCTAATTTAAGGACTAGAATAACCTGAATAATAGCAATTTATATTCTAAAAGTATGAATGCAAACGTTTACGAAAGAAAAGAGAAAAATTTATATTTTGATGTCAAAAATTTTCTTTGAAGAAAATTCAAAATTGATGCAAACGTTTACGAAGGAGATTTATTTTGACAACTTTTATTTACATTCTAAAAATATTTTATAAGGTTTTCCTGAAAATTGGCTGTCAAAACAGGGAGATAAAAAATATCAAAGCGACACCTGGTGAAAGAATTAGCAAACCCGTCTTTATTACTAAGCCAGTGCTAAATAAAATATCATATTTCAGGTTAATTGCCCAGGTGACAACACCTGGCTGGTGCACTTGGGGCTGTATCAAAACTAGTTTTGCCATAAATTTTTCTTTCAATCTTGCATCAATCCAATCAATCTGCTTTCAATCGTGTTGAAATACGCTCTTTTGTTGTTGAAATGAAAGTAAAATTGCATTGAATTAGACTTTTGATACAGCCCCAAACTAGCATTGACATGCCTCTGGTCGTATAACAGTAGATTCTGCAATGCTATAATTTGAATGTTACATAGTTAATAAAGAAGTCCACGACCTAACTTATCTTCCTTTAACGTTTTAGTAGTTCCTCTTAATACCAAATCCGTTTTTAATACTCTGATCTCAGGAGTGTAATCTTCTTCATCCTTCGATAATCTATTGAGCAGAAGCCTTACAGCAATTTGTCCCATTTCGTATCCATGCTGCTCAATGGTTGATAGTGGAGGATCACTCATGGTTGAAATTAGACCATTAGTAAAGCCAATTATAGAAATATCATCAGGAACTCTTAAACCAATAGATTTAATAGTAGACAATGCTCCAAGTGCAGTCATATCGTTCACAGCAAAAATAGCATCAGGAGTATTCCCTGAGCGTATCAGTTTTTCAGTTAAGTGTGCTGCTTCGTTATAATTATCACATTTAAAAATAAGGTTGTCATCCACAGGGATACCATTCTTATATAAAGCATGCAAGTATCCATTTTGTCTGTTTTTTCCTATTAATAAATGTTGAGCAGCTGCAAAATGAACAATTCTTTTGCACCCTGTTTTTATTAAATAGTCAACAGCACGATAAGCTCCATCAAAATCATCCACAACTACCTTATCAGTATCAATTTCAGCGCATACCCTGTCGAAAAAAACGATTGGGATTCCATTCTGCTCAAGTGTACGAAAGTGCTCATACGACTTGGTGCTCTTTGATACAGAAACCAATAATCCTGCAACCCTGCTCGAAAGCATACCTTGCACAGAATGCATCTCGCGTTCGTAATTCTCAGTAGTTTGGGCAACCATTACGTTATAATCATTGGCATAGGCTAAATCATCAATTCCACTAATCACTGATGAGAAAAAATAATGAACTACCTCTGGTACTATTACACCTATTATATTACTCTTGCTATGCTTTAGGCTTAATGCAATTTCATTGGGTTTGTAATTTAGCTTTCGGGCCAAATCATTTACAGCATTTTTTGTGGCATTACTTATATCCGGATGATTTTTTAAAGCCCTTGAAACTGTAGACGGTGAAATTCCAAGTTCACGAGCAATATCTTTTATGGTTACTTGTCGGCCCTTCATGATAATAAAGAAAAGAAATAAAGATTATGAGTTATTCCTCTTTAGAAATTAACTACTCACTTCCAAGACAAAATTATTAAAAAATGTTAAGCGAATATATATAAAAATCTATATCGCAACAATATTTGTGCATCTATTGACAATCAACCAATTAAAACACATTTAATTACAATTATTTAGAAAAGATTAAAAAAAACAGACCTGCAAAAAATAAAAATTGTTAAAAAATGTAAAAGTATCACCTTATTAAAATTGACATAAATAAACAATTCTTTACACAAAATTGAATTTTTAATTTTTTCAACCAGTTTTTGCAAACGTTTGCGAAGTCGTTTGCATTAAAAAATTGACTATTAAAGAGTTAAAAATTACCTACCCGGATATTTTTTTTCATAGGTTTGGTTCGAATTTAAAATTGAATTAACAATTAATCAACGAAGTATTAACAAAAAGAGTATCAGTTTTAATTAAAAGTAGCCTGAGAGAGAACAAAACTTTTTAATTAGAATTTGAAGTAATTTAACCTAAATTTTAAAAAGCAAATGGAAAATTATTATGGTATGTTAAAAAGGCTTTTATTGATGGTTGCTGCTATTGCAATTGCGAATTTTTCGTATGCACAGCAACGTACAATAACCGGCCAAGTAACAGACAGCGGGGATGGTAGTCCCATACCTGGTGTGAATGTGATTGTTAAAGGAACAACAAACGGAACAATCACAGATTTTGATGGAAAATTCTCCATCAAGGCTGCAGACACGGATGTATTGGTGTTTTCATATATAGGGTATGAAGCAACTGAACAAGCAGTTGGTTCAGAAAATACACTAAATATTTCTTTAAAAGCATCGGATGTTGGTCTTGAAGAGGTTGTTGTTATCGGATATGGAACGGTAAAAAAAGATGATGCAACAGGTTCAGTTAGTGCAGTTAGTGCAGAAGACTTTAACAAAGGTAATATTACTTCTCCTCAGGATTTATTAGTAGGAAAAAGTGCAGGCGTTGTGATTACCAATTCAGGTGGAGCACCTGGTAGTGGTTCAACTATTAGAATCAGAGGAGGCTCTTCACTTAAAGCAAGCAATGATCCTTTAATTATTGTTGACGGAGTACCTATTGACAATAATACAATTGGTGGTGATGCAAACTTTCTATCATTTGTTAATCCCAACGATATTGAAACATTTACTGTATTAAAAGACGCCTCAGCTACAGCTATTTATGGATCAAGAGCATCAAATGGTGTTATCATAATCACTACTAAAAAAGGAAAAGCAGGAAAGGACATGACCATTTCCTATAATGGAAGTACTTCGATTTCAACTCCTATTAAATACATTGATGTATATTCTGGTGATGAATTAAGACAAATTGCCTGGAATAACAGGGATATTTATGATGCTATTACTTATGATAAATTAGGAACAGCAAATACTGATTGGCAAAAGGAAATTTTCCGTACAGCAGTTTCACACGATCATAACATAAGTATTTCAGGTGCATACAAATTTTTACCTTACCGTGTTTCAGTTGGTTACACAGACCAAAATGGTATTTTAAAAAACACTGATATGCAAAAACTAACTGGATCTTTAAACTTAAATCCTACTTTCTTGAATAATACGCTAAAAGTTAACGCAAGCGGTAAAGTAATGCTTACCAAAAATAACTTTGGTGCTGATGGTGCTATCGGTAATGCGATTAACATGGACCCAACTCAGCCTATAATGGACGGAAACGCAAATTCTGCCGGTTATTTCCAATGGCCAAATTATGGAGCTAATCTTGGTACAGCGAACCCTGTTGAACAGCTTGTTGAATCAAATAACAAATCAGATGTAAAGAGAGTTGTAGGAAATCTACAAATCAATTATACCTTACCTTTCTTACCTGAATTACAGGCTAATCTTAACTTGGCAAGTGATTATACAGAAAGTACGGGTTATGATAATAGACCTACTACTTCTCCATCCAGCCTTGTTTCTCCTCTAGATTGGGGAAAGTTAAAGGATTACAGTGGAACAAACAGAAACGGCTTAATTGATTTCTATTTAAACTATACAAAAGATATCAGCTCTATTCAAAGCAAGGTAGATGTTACAGGTGGCTATTCTTGGCAGTGGTTCCAACGTGAAAAAGACAACTACGAAAGAGGTGTTGTAGACGCTGAACATCCTTATCAACTATCTGACAGCTCTCAATCCTTTACTGAAAATTATTTAGTTTCTTTCTTTGGAAGATTAAATTATACCTTAATGAACAAGTATCTGTTAACTGCAACTTTACGTTACGACGGTTCTTCTAGATTTGCAAAAGATAATCGTTGGGGTTTATTCCCATCTGCAGCATTTGCTTGGAAAATTAAAGAAGAATCCTTCTTGAAAGATGTTGACTTTGTGACTAACTTAAAATTAAGACTGGGATGGGGTATTACAGGACAACAAGATATTCCTGGTGGTGATTACCCTGCTCAAGCAAGATATCTTTTAGCAAGACAAGGATCTTACTATCCAATAGATGGTACATACCTTTCAACATTACGTCCAAATGCTTACGATCCAGATATTAAATGGGAAGAAACAACTACGCAAAATATAGGTTTAGATTTTGGTTTTATGAATGAAAGAATTACTGGTTCTATTGATTTATATAAAAGAGAAACCAATGACCTTATTAATGAAGTAACCATTCCTAGTGGAAGCAACTTCTCAAATACATTGGTAACCAATGTAGGAAGTCTTGAAAATAAAGGCGTTGAAGTAGCACTTGAGGTAATTCCTCTTTCAAAAGAAGAAATGTCTTTACAAATTGGATTAAACTTTACATATAATAAAAATGAAATCACAAAATTGTTGTTGAGTGACGATCCTGAATATATTGGAATTTTATATGGAGATGCATTTACCGGACAAAAACAGGTAACAAGAGTTGGATATCCAGCTTATTCATTCTTTGTAAATAAACAAATTTATGATGCAAATGGCAACCCAATAGAAGGTTTATACGAAGATATTTCAGGACAAGGCGGGGTTGTAAATGGAGATAATGAAGATAAATACATTTATCACAACCCGGCACCTGATTATACCCTTGGATTTTCATTCCGCTTTAACTACAAAAAATTTGATTTATCAGCATCAGCCAGAGCTAACATTGGTAACTATGTATATAACCAAGTAGCAGCAGGATCTTCTTATGATCAAATGCAGCAAATTGGCTATTGGAAAAATATGCCAACTTACCTGACTGACTCAAAGTTTGTAAAACGTCAATTTACAAGTGATTACTTTGTGGAAAATGCATCTTTCCTAAAAATGGATAACATTAGTGCTGGTTATAATTTCGAAAATGTTTTTGATAAACTGAGTGCAAGAGTAAGTTTTACTGTTCAGAATGTATTCACTATAACTAAATATACTGGTATTGATCCTGAAGTAAAATATGATAACGGGGTTCCTGGTATTGACAAAAATTTCTACCCAAGACCACGTACTTTCATGCTTGGCCTAAGTTTAACCTATTAATATTTAATAATTAAATAGACATGAAAAAATATATTATTATAAGTATACTACTTTCAGCACTGATGATTACGTCATGTGTGAAAGACTTGGATGTAACGCCCAAAGATCCAAGTACAGTTCTATCAGGTAACTTAAATGATGACCCTACATATATAAAGCAGGTACTAGGGAAAATCTACGCCAGTTTTAATATTTCGGGCCAAGGTGGAGGCAATGATGATGAGGACGGCCCTGATATTTCTGCACCGGATGCAAACTTTTTCACTACAATGAGAGCCTTGTGGAATTTACAGGAAATAACTACAGACGAGGCAATTTGCGCCTGGGGAGATATAGGTATTGCCGATTTAAATACTCAAACCTGGAGTCCTTCAAATCCATTCTTAACTGCTTTGTATCAACGTTTGAGTTTGAGCATTACTTATGCAAATGACTTTCTTAATGTTACTGCAGGAAACACATCAGAAGATGTAATTAAATATAGAGCTGAAGCACGTTTTTTGAGAGCTTTGGCATACTATTGGCTGATGGACTTGTTTGGCAATCCACCCTTTACAACTGAAGCTGATGGAGTTGGTAAATATTACCCAAAGCAAATTCAAAGAGCTGATTTATTTAATTATATCGTAACTGAATTAAAAGATATTGAGAACGATTTATCGCCTGCAGGAACTTTTTCAGCACAAGCCGATCAAGGTGCCTGTTGGATGCTACAGGCCAGAGTTTATCTAAATGCTGAAGTTTTCACTGGTACTGCTAAGTGGGACAGCTGTAAAATGTATACAGATAAAGTTATTAATAGCGGAGCCTATGCATTAGCTACAAATTACAGACAAAACTTTAGTGCTGATAATGATTTTGCACACAATCCAGAAATGATCTTTGCATGGGCATCTGATGGCCTCAACACTCAAGGATATGTAGGCACAACCTTTATCATTGAGTCAAGTAGTGATGCAACTTACATTCGGGCTGAGGATTATCATGGCCTAACTTCAAATACCAACTGGAATGGTAACAGGTCAAGAAAAGATTTCATGAATATCATTGTTGATACATTAGCTGCGTATAATGGTAATAATGTTGATCCTAATGACACTATCTTTGCTCAAAGTTCTGATACAAGAGTACTATTAAGACAAAAAGCATCAATTGATATTCCTGCACCTTCTGCAAGCGGTGATTTTGGAATTGGAGTTTATAAGTTTACTGCAAGAAATTCAGATGGTTCGCAAGCTGCCAATTACAACCCTGCATTTGCTTCAACTGATTTTCCAATCTTCCGATTAGCTGATGCCTATTTAATGAGAGCAGAAGCGAATTTCAACATGGGACAAAATGCAGCAGCTGTTACTGATATAAATGAAATTAGGGAAAGGGCTTTTGGTAATACAAACGGAAATATTACTACAGCAGAATTAAGCTCTCAATTTATTTTAGACGAGCGTGCTCGTGAATTTTACTACGAAGCTCAAAGACGTACTGACTTAGTCCGCTTTGGACAATTCACAAATGGGACTTACAACTGGCAGTGGAAAGGTGGAGCATTTAATGGAGTTTCAACCAGTAGTCACCTTGATATTTTCCCAATTCCAGGTGATGAAATTTCAGCCAACCCAAATATGACACAGAATACTGGTTATTAACAGAAAAACATAGTAAAATGAGAAGAAATTTAATAATATTCATAGCTTTAATCGGGTTTGTCGGTCTTTTCTCTAATTGCAAAAAAGAAGGAACCGAGTTAACCATGAAAGAAAGTGTAACTGCACCCACTTTGCAGTTACCTGCTAGCCTTGCTCTAACAAGGGAGCATGGAACAGATACATTGACTTTTATAGGAACCTCTGTTGATCCTGGCTTTGCAGCTTCTGCTAAGTACTATTTAGAAGTTTGTCCTTCAGGTGATAATTTTGAGAATGTGACTGAAATCTATAATGGTAATCAAGCTTCGGCGATCAAAATTACTGTAAGTGACCTAAATCAAATTCTAATAAAATCGTTCCTTGAAGATGCTACATCATCACTAGATTTTCGTCTTCGTTCAGTATTGACTGTTGATGCAGGAACAGGTGCACCAGGAACAGGTTCAGCTCCATTTGAGTACTCTTCGTCAACCATAAATGCCAATGTAACCCTTTATGGTTTGTTACGTCTTGATTTGATAAACTCAGGAGTGGATCAAAAAATTGTTTCTCCATTAGGCGATGGAAATTACAGACAATATGTAAAATTAGACCCTGCTAATGCATTTACATTATGGCATCCTGAAACAGATACTTATTATGGTGGTTCCAGTGGAACACTTGAGGTAGATGGAGCAGGTATAGTAGTGGGCGCTATTGGTTATTATGATCTTCAAGCTGACATTAACGATTTAACCTATCAAGTTGATCCTTATATGATTGCCATTGTTGGTGATGCTACTGGAAGCTGGGATAATGACCAAGACATGGACTACAACCCTGCAAAAGGATATTGGTATATAACTATTGATTTAGTAGGAGGTAAATATATCAAATTTAGAAAAAACGATGGCTGGGGCTGGAATATGGGGCTTGCGGATGATGAAGATGGAGGATTGTCAGGTGACTTAAAGCAAGGTGGCGTTGGCAATGACATCTTAATTGAAGAAGATGGAAATTATACCGTTTATTTTACCATTTTAAGTGATGACGCTGGTAAATACGAAATAGTTAAAAATTAATCATAAATACTAACTGTAAATTTGATTTACAGTTAGTATTAAATATAAAATTTATATTACTATGAAGATTAAAACTTTAAAAATAGTAAGTGCTTTTTTTGCAGTACTGGTTATACTTGCCGGTTGTAAAAAAGAAGATCCAGTAACTCTGGAGGCACAAATGGATACCTGGGGGGTTCGAAACATTACTTCAACAACCGCAGAATTAAGTGGTATAGTTGTAGCAGGTAATTACGCTGAATACGGTGTTTGCTGGAGTACAGCAGCCAACCCAACTGTTGATGGTGCTAAAGCTTCTGCTACAGCTCCTGAAGGAGCCGTTTATTGGGTAACAGCTGAAAAACTTGACCATTTGACTAAATATTATGCAAGAGCTTATTCTATAAGTGATGGTGCAGTGACTTATGGCGAAGAAACTTCATTTACTACTTTGGCAAACATTGCAACTGTAATATTAGATGCTCCTATTACAAATATTGCTGGAAAATCGGCTACTGCCACTGCTAATGTACCATATGATGGTAAGTCAGATGTAACTGTAAAAGGTATCTGTTGGTCAACTACCCCAACACCGACTATTGAAGATGATAGTATCATAGATGCTGCTACTGGAACTGGTATTAGTGCAGCTATTACGGGCCTCGATGGTGCTACTACTTATTATGTTCGTGCCTACGCAATTAACAAAATTGGAACTGCTTATAGTAATGAGGTGTCTTTCACTACATTAACAGCTTCTCCTACTATAACTACAGATTCTCTTATGAATGAGACAAAAACTTCATTTGATGCATATGGAACTCTTGTTGTTGACGGAGGCGCAACTGTTACTGAAAAAGGTTTTGTGTGGTCTACTTCGGAAAATCCTACTACAGCTGATAATATGATTGCTGCTACTAATGCTGATTTCGGATCATATTCATTAACAATTAGCGGTCTTGATCCAGGAGTTATGTATCATGTACGAGCCTATGCAATAAACAGTGCTGGTACTGAATATGGTGCAGATATGACTATTAAAACTGTTACAGATCTTAAAAAGCTATGGATACCAGGTGGTTATCAGGTTGAAAGTGGTTATAGCACTGCCAATTGGACCCCTGCTGAGGCTCCAATAATGATAAACACAAAAGACAATAAGGTTCTTGAAGGATATATTTATTTTGCTGCTGCTTCAGAATTTAAGTTTACCTCCTCTCCTGATTGGGATCATACGAACTACGGTAAAGGAACTAATCCAGGGGAATTAAGTACCGATAATACTGCTGGAAACCTTACAGTATCAGAAGCTGGACTTTACAGAATTACTGTAGATTTAGTAAATCTGACTTACACAATTACTAAAATGGACTGGAGGTTAATTGGCGATGCTGTTGGTGGCTGGGATAATGCAAATGAAGTGGATATGATTTACAATAAGACATTACATCAATTGATTGTAACAACAGATTTGGCAGCTAATATATTTAAGTTTAGAGCAAATCACATATGGGGTGTTGCTGATGGTGGATATAATTATGGCGATAATGATGCTGATGGAACTGTTGAATATGATGGAGCAAATATTAGTGTTGCTACAGCTGGAACATATACAGTAATGTTGAATCTAGCTACTAGAATTGATAAAGATGATGAATATCTAAAATTATCTTATACCCAAGCAGTTACAACCTGGGGTATTATTGGTGATGCAGCAGGTGGATGGGGTGACACTGACGATTTATTAATGACCCCGGACATTGCAACAAATACCTGGACATATACAGGACCTTTAGCTGCTGGTGCCTTTAAATTCAGAGCAAATGCTGGATGGACTGTTAACCTGGGAGGCGCACCTGATAAACTTGAACAGGATGGTGCAAATTTAGATGTTGCAACAGCTGGTAACTATACAGTGGTTCTTAATTTAGCAGATGGTACATATACAATAACTCCTGCTAAATAAATAATATAATGCTTAAAAAAAAGCCCGTTATGAACGGGCTTTTTTTGCATAATTCAAGAGCAAAAAAATGAAAAAAAATTTACTTTTTTTTATAGTGCCACTTCTCGCTGTCTCATGTAGTAATTCGCCATATAAAGAAGGTTCAAATGAGATTCAAAGAGATATTTCATCAGTACCTGAATGGTCAAAGAACGCTATCTGGTACCAGATTTTTGTAGAACGTTTTAGAAACGGGGACCGATCTAATGATCCTACCAGAGAAGATATCAAAAACACCTATCCGGATTCAATTCCAGGTAATTGGGCCATTACACCCTGGGGACAGGACTGGTACCAACCTGATGCATATTTTGCAAATTCCAACCTCGACAAAAAATGGGACAACCTTCAGCTAAGAAGATATGGTGGTGATTTACAGGGTGTTATCGATGAATTAGACTACCTTAAATCATTGGGAATCAATGCTATTTACTTCAACCCCTTAAATGACTCCCCATCCTTACATAAATACGATCCTCGACACTGGCGTCACATCGACCGGAACTTTGGCCCCAATCCTAAAAAAGATATTGAAATTACAGCTTCGGAGAATCCTATTGATCCTGAAACATGGAAATGGACTACTGCGGATAGTTTATTTCTTCAACTAATTAAAAAATGCCATGAAAAAGGTATCAGAGTGGTACTCGACTACTCATTTAACCACACCGGCAAAGATTTTTGGGCTTTTAATGATGTAAAGGCAAAAGGAAAAGAATCTGAAGTAGCAGATTGGTATGAGATTGAAAGCTTTGATGATCCAAACACCCCTGAAAATGAATTCAAATACAAAGGCTGGGCGGGTGTATCAACTTTACCTGAATTAAAAAAAGATATTATTGGGGACAAAACAGATATGCCTTTTAAAGGGAATTTTCACAGCCAAGGGGCTAAAAACCATATTTATGCGGTTGCTAAAAGATGGTTGGATCCCAACAAAGATGGCAAATTTGATGACGGAGTGGATGGTTATCGACTAGATGTAGCTGCCGAAGTTCCAATGGGTTTTTGGGTTGATTTTAGAAAAGTGGTCCGGGCGGTAAACCCAGAAACTTATCTGGTTGGTGAAATCTGGTGGAAGACATGGCCTGACTCACTCCTTTTACCAAACAATTTTTTAAGAGGAGATATGTTTGACGCTATTATGAATTATCGCTGGTACCGACCAGCAAGGCATTTTTTTGCTGATGCTCCCGAGCCTATGAAACCAAGTGATTTTGTTGCTGAACTGGAAGATAAATTCAGAGGAATTGATGAAGATCGCCAAAAAGCCATGATGAATTTATTGGCCAGCCATGATGCACCAAGAGTTGCTACCTCTTTGTATAACAATGGTTTGTACAAATACCAGGTAAAGCCTTATGACAATGAAAATTACAAAATCGACAAGCCTGACAAGAGAACAAGGATCGTGCAAGAAATGTTGTTGATACATCAATTTACATTTGTTGGGGCACCACATATTTGGTATGGAGATGAAGTTGGAATGTGGGGGGCTGATGATCCTGATACCCGCAAACCCATGGTTTGGCAAGATATTAAATATGCCAATGAAACCACTCATCCATTTGGTAAAGAAAGAAAAACAGACAAGGTAGAACAGGATACTGCATTACTTGGTTTTTATAAAAAGTTAATTCAAATCAGGAAATTCAATCCTGTATTGATTGATGGCAAACTTACATTTAGTTTGGTTGATGATGAAAACAATACCCTTGCCTATAACAGAAGCAATGATAAAACAGAAATGGTTATTGTTTTTAATAAATCAAACCAGGCCAAAGTTTTAGAAATACCAGTTGCTAAAGATGGTACGTATAAAGATTTATTAAACGGAACTAGTTTTCAATCCGAAAATGGAAAGCTAAAGGTTGAACTGGAAGGAATGAAAGCAGTTATTTTAAAAAATTAGATAATCAGACCTTTCGGGTTTTAAAAACCCGAAAGGTCTTTAGTGTCATGGATAGAAGAAACTGATGGGTTAACCCATCAGTTAGCCCTCGATTCAACACTAGTTATAAAAGGAGGCTTTACTATGAAAAAAATACTATTACTAACATTTATTCTTGCACTATTTTATCCATTAAATGCCCAGGTAACAACCGATCCAGCACTGCCCACTCAGGGGGCTGCTGTAACCATAACTTTTGATGCCACAGGAACAGCTCTTGAAGGCTACACTGGAGACGTTTATGCACATACAGGTGTTACCATTGATGGAGATGGTCGCTGGAAACATGTTATAGGCTCATGGGGAAGCAATTCAACCCAACCAAAACTTACAAATACAGGAACAGATTTATATGAATTGCAAATAACCCCTTCAATTGATGGCTTCTACAGTGTAGCTGGGGGAGAAACTGTTACGGAATTATGTTTTGTTTTTAGAAGTGCTGATGCCGGAACACAAACTTCGGACATATTTGTTAATGTTTACCAATCAGGATTGGCAATAGCCATTACTTCTCCAACCACCCAACCTTACTTTGTTGATGCATCTTCAAGTTTTGATCTTCAGATAGATGGCGCAGATGCAACAAGCACTGTAGTTAAAATCGATGGGGCTACTGTACACACCGAAACAGTTTCACCAAATTCATTCACCTATCCGGTTGCCACAGCAGCTTCGGGCACACATGAAATAATAGTAGAAGCAACCAATGGAAGTGGAACTGTTAGCGACAATTTTATTTACGTTGCCCGTAGTACACCAACTGTAGCAACACTACCTGTAGGCGCAAAAGATGGAATAAACTATATTGATGATAACAATGTTATTCTTGTTTTACATGCTCCATACAAAAATTCAGTATATGCTTTTGGCAGTTTTAATGACTGGCAACCAAAAATTATGAACCGTACCAACTCTGATATTAATGATCCGGAATTGCGTTATTGGGTTCCTCTGACAGATCTTGTTGCCGGACAAGAATATATTTTCCAATACATTATTGATGAAGAACTTAAGATTGCAGATCCCTATACAGATAAAATTAGTGAACCATGGAATGACAAGTATATTGATAGCGAAACTTATCCAAATCTAATTGCTTATCCGGAAACAAAAACCGAAGGCATTGCATCAACCTTCCAGACTGCTCAAACACCATATAGCTGGCAGGTAACTGATTTCACACCAGCTAAAAAAGAAGACTTAGTTATTTATGAATTACTGGTAAGAGATTTTGCAGCAAAAGCCAATTACCAAACATTAATAGACACTGTTGGGTACTTTAAAAAATTAGGTATCAATGCAATTGAGCTGATGCCAATTAATGAATTTGAAGGAAACAGTAGCTGGGGATACAATCCAGCTTTCTATTTTGCCCCGGATAAAGCCTATGGTACAAAAAATAAACTAAAAGAGTTTATTGATGTTTGCCATCAAAATGGAATTGCTATATTCATTGATATGGTATTAAACCATTCTTACGGCCAATCTCCATTTGTTCAGATGTATTGGGATGATGTAAATGATCGACCTTCTGCTCAAAATCTATGGTACAACCAAACATCTCCCAATACAACTTATAGCTGGGGTTATGATTTTAATCATGAAAGCAATTATACAAAAGCATTGGTTGATAGCATAAACAGCTACTGGTTAGGCGAATACAAGATTGATGGTTTTAGGTTTGACTTTACAAAAGGTTTTACCAACACTTCCGGTGATGGTTGGGCATACGATCAATCCAGGATTAATATTCTTACAAGAATGTATGATGAAATAATTACTAGAAATCCGAATGCTTATGTGATTTTTGAACACTTATCAGACAATTCTGAGGAAAAGGTATTAGCAAATCATGGAATATTGCTTTGGGGAAATATGAATTATAATTACCGACAAGCTGCAAAAGGGTATACTGATAACACTGATTTATCTTGGGGTTATTATGCCAGCAGAAGCTGGAACGCTCCAAATTTGGTAAGCTACATGGAAAGCCATGATGAAGAAAGAATGATGTATGATTTATACAATGATGGAAAAGCAACAAGCTACTATAATACCACCGAAAAAACAACTGCTTTGAGAAGAGTTGAATTAGCAGCAACCTTCTTTTTCACCATTCCTGGTCCTAAAATGATTTGGCAGTTTGGTGAGCTTGGTTATGATATTAGCATTGACGATCCAGGAAGAGTTGATCCAAAACCAATCAAATGGAATTATTATGATGATGCAGAAAGATTTAGGCTATTCCAGGTATTTGCTGCACTCATTAAATTGAAAAAAGAACAAGATGTGTTCGAAAATGGCACCGTAAATATGAGCGTTGCTGGTAGTGCTAAACGCATCAACATTTCAGGTACTGATATGGATGTAACAATAATTGGAAACTTTGATGTAAGCGGGAAAAACATAGATCCAAACTTCCAGCAAACAGGAACCTGGTATGATTATTTCTCGGGTGAATCAATAGAAGTTGCTGATGTGAATGAAGTAATTACTCTTTCCCCGGGCGAATCCCATATTTACACCACTGTTCAATTAGAAACACCTGACATTACTGATCCAAGTACCGGAATCAGCGAAGTTGGAAGCAAAAACAATGTAAATATCGGTTTAAAAACTTATCCAAACCCTGCAACTGACATGGTTAACTTGGAATTTAGCATTGAAAATTCTGTAGAAAATGCTGAAATAGCTGTATTCAACCTGTCAGGACAAAAAATAAATACCATTTATTCAGGAAAACTAATGAAAGGTCAGCACAACTTTGAATGGAACTTAAATAATGAGCAAGGAGCCAAAGTAAGCAAAGGCCTCTATTTATTAAAAATTAAAGCTACAAATATCAACCAAAATTCAGTAATTGTGGTCAATTAGTAGTACTATTTCTCTTTAGTTTAGGCTGCCTTCGGGTGGCCTTTTTTGTTAAAAAACCTTAAAGTAATAAGGGAATAGAAGTTTTATGCTTGTCTTATAACTAAGAAACCATAAAACAAAACAACATGAAAAAGAGATTCTTTATTTTACTAATAGTACCAATCCTAATAACATCATGTGGAAGACAAGTTCCCGAAGGAACGACCATAAAGGTGGTCAATGAATCAGGAGTTGAAAACTATGATATTTATACTTTTGAAGACAAGCTAAAAGGTAAATTAAAAGACTTTAACTTCACAGTAAAGCAGGGAGGAACAACTGATTATACCATTCGAATATCAGATTATAGTCAATCCACTTACACCTGGTTTGAGTCTCCAACAGATGATTGTTCCTGGTCAACTTACCAGTTAACAGAAGAATCAACAAATCTTAAGGCTGAACTATTTGAATATGAGGCCAGTAAACTGGATGGATGGTATTTTACACATACCAGTTCTGAAAAATTAAAGGCAACTGAAAGTGGCAGTGGATGCTATAATTATTATGTATCAACCCCATTCTGGGATGAGCTACTTGAAGGCGATATGGATGATTTTGCAAGAAGAACAGCAAGAAGAACATCCAGGATTGTTTTTCATCAGGAATACTAGAAATCAAAATAGAAAAAGGCCGGAAAATACTCCCAGGCCTTTAATCAATTATTTTCGTTTATTTTACAACCCTGCAAAATAAATTCCCTCGAACAGCATGCTTGAACGTCTCCATGATGAGTTCTCGTAAACATCACTTCCCAATTCAACCAACTGGTTCCAAAAATCTTTTGCATTACCGGTAATATTCATCTCGTAAACAGGATGAACCAATATTCCTTTTTCAATTAGCATACCTGCAATTCCGAATGAAAAATCACCTGTGGTACCATTTGAGTTTCCTCCGTTGAAACTGGTTACTAAAATTCCCTTATCAATGCTCTTTATCATCTCTTCTAATGAACGTTTTCCATATTCAAATATAAGATTAGATGATCCGGATGAAGTGGGCTCTAAACCCAGTTTTTTACCATAATAATTATCAATGTAATAATTCTTAAGTACTCCTTTATCAATCATCACCCTTTTTTGCGAAGCAATTCCGTCACCATCGTACAACCTTGAACCAAATGCACCATTGATAAACGGATCATCGATCATGGTGAATTTATCCGAAGCGACCTTCTTTCCAATCATATTTTCGAGGTAAGAACTCTTTTGTTGCAGAGAGCGTGCACTCATCGGACTTATCAGCATCCCGATTAATCTGCTGGCGACCCTGTTTTCAACCAACATGTCAAACTTACCTGATTCAATTTTCTTCTGTCCTACTTTTCTTAAAGCCCTCACAGCTGCCTGTTTTCCTAATTCCTCAGCATTTGGCAAACCATTAAAAAAACGATTGCTTTGATAAGCCCAGTCTTCAGGCCTGGCATCATTATCTTTGACAGTAACTTCTGCACCTGCCGAATAATAAGTCTCCTCGCTTATTCCTTCAAATCCGTTGCTTAGCACCATTGCCGAGGAGTATTTCGAATCAGAAAATCCTCCTGTAACTGAAATAATCTTATCACTCTGGCTCACAGCACTTTTCTCTAATGCTGTTGCAATCTCAATTCGTTTATCCGTAGTCAGTTCATCGTAATTTTTATCACAAAGATTTAAATCCTTTGTATGATCCTTTGGATAGTACTTAGGATCGGGCAATTCCCTGAATTCATCTGCCGAAAGGTATTTGGTTGCTGCAACTGCCTCTTTAATAAACCTTTCAAGCGATTCTTTTCGAAGATCATTGGTAAAATGACCAGAATACTTATGATCAAGATAAATATTTAGTGATAAAGAGTTTTGAGTAGTTTCTTTTAATTTTTCCAATTTATTGTCGCGCACCTCTACTTCAACATCTCTTGAATTGGATACGCTGACTTTGGTTTGACTGGCCCCCTGTTTTAATGCAAAATCAGAAGCCCATTTTGCTAATTCTAATTTATCCATGTTTTTCAGTTTGTGTTTTTAATTGATTTTCTTTTACTAAAATGTATTGATTCTTTTAGCTGGAAGTTTTAACTATACAGTTTCTGGTAAAGCTGTTTTCAGGAATCCAGCAACCAGGATCCACCATCTAGCTTACACCACCAACAGTAATGCTTGAAACCTTAACTGTAGGTAAGCCCTGCGAAACCGGAACACCTTGCCCGTTCTTTCCACATGTCCAGCCACCTTCAGCCATTTTCATGTCATTACCCACCATGGTAATTTTGCTCAACACATCAGGCCCGTTACCAATAATGTTAATGTCTTTTACAGGCTTGGTAAGTTTGCCATTTTCAATTAAATAACCTGATTTAACATAGAAAGTAAAATCTCCGCCACCAATGTTCACCTGACCATTGGTAAACGAGATTGCATATAATCCCTTTTTAGTACTTGCAATAATTTCGTCTTTAGTATGAGGACCATTTTCCATATAAGTGTTTCTCATACGAGGTATTGGCTGATGACGGAATGATTCGCGACGACCATTACCTGTTGGTTTTAAACCATAATATTTTGCGCTAATTCTGTCGTGTAGATAGCTGGCCATAACTCCGTTTTCAACCATTATGGTGTTTTGGCTGTCATTTCCTTCATCGTCAATATTGATAGAACCTCGGATATTTGGGTTTGTACCATTATCAACTATAGTAACATGTTCATTTGCAACCTTTTTACCAATTTTGTCGCTAAAAATCGAAATCTTTTTTCTGTTGAAATCAGCTTCCATTCCGTGACCAATTGCTTCGTGCAATAAAATCCCCGAACTACCCGCTGCTAAAACTACTTCCATTTCTCCGCCTTTTGGCTTCACTGCATCAAATAAAGAAACAGTTCTGCGGACAGCTTCGCTCGCCAATTTATCGACATTGTCAGGAGTAAAGAACTCAATCCCCCTTCTTCCTGCAAGGTCAAAATAGCCAGATTCTTTTTGTCCATCCTGTTCGGCAGTACAACTTACCGAAATACTTGATTGTGGCTGATAATCATAGGTAATACGACCTTCGGAATTCGCAAACAAAACATATGAAGTCTCATCATCAAACCAAATATTTGACTTAATAATTCTTTTGTCAGCCGCAAAAACCTTATCGTTTATCTTTTGTAGATAAGGTATTTTGGTGTCAATCGAAACTTTCTCCCACGGTGTTTTAATAGCATAATAATTTGGGTGATTGTGCGTTTTAAATGCCACAGGATCTACCTTTTTTGAGGAACCTGCAATATTTGCCGCAGTTTTGGCCGCGTTTTTCATTGCTTTAGGAGTGATTTCCTCTGTAAAGGTATAACCGGTTTGATCTCCTTTTAGAACTCTGATGCCAACACCAAAATTCACAATAGAATAGGCTCTGTTAACCGATTTGTCTTCCAATCCAATATAATTCACCATATTGTGCTGAAAATACAAATCGCAATAATCACCACCTTTTGACAAAGCTTCTGCCATTACTTCGCGAATGATTTGCTCATTCACCCCAAATCGATCAAAATAATCATTTAGTGTTAAATTTCCTGGGCTTTCTAATGCAAAGGCCTTTTCGAGATCTGAAGACAAGAAGTAGGGAACCATAGCTGCACCAGCCATGCCAACTGCTCCATTCTTTAAGAACTTACGTCTGCTAATTTTGTTCATAAAAGTTTAAAGTTTAGTTAGGTAAAATAAAATTTTGAGTCATCTTAATTGAAGATGAATAAGTTAATTGAGGTAATAGTGGTTAATGAATCCCTACTTGAGGGAATAAAAATGAACTTTTAAAAGAAACCAAAAGCCTTTAAATCAAAAGCTTAACGATTTACACATAGAGTTAATTTTTTCTAAAAATAGTCGTTTTTTTGGAAAGATCAAATCTGAAACAGTTAAAGTTTAGTTAAAGGGTATGGAAGGGCTTGTAAAATAATTAGGTTGGTGAATATTTATTTGCTGCCTGAAAATTTAGCTATACAATTGCAATGTTATAGGTTTCAACCATTGAAAAAGAATTCTTTAAATAAGGTTAGAAACAGATACGATTCTTTAAAGCTACTAAGGTTTGTTAGAAAAATAAGGTTTTATCAAATTAAATTTTAGTATGCACTTTAATGCAGTGAAAACAAAACCTTATCCCATCACAACTTTATGCCCCTATAGTTTACGTCCATAAAAACCTTATTTTTAACCTTATCAACCTCAGTAGCATAATTAATTATGCAATATATAACACAACCTTATTACCTTATTTTATGCGTTGCAATAGGGAAAAATTGTCGCATCACCCCCTTTCTATTTAATAGATTGGTACTGGTTTAAAACAAAGAAAGCCCGACCTTTCTCAGCCAGACTTTAGAAAATATGATGGTATTAAAACTATAAACTTTTTATTTCACTAACCAGCTTCTGTAGGGAGTCTTTTGCATTACCAAAAAGCATTCGTGTTTTATCATCAAAAAACAGGTAGTTTTCTATGCCTGCATAACCTTTTCCCATTCCTCGTTTCATTACTATGATGTTTTTTGCAGTTGCAGCTTCAATAATTGGCATGCCATAAATTGGTGATGAAGGATCATCATTCGCAGCAGGATTCACCACATCATTAGCTCCAATTACTATAACTACATCAGTATTCGGTAATTCTGGATTGATATCATCCATTTCGACCAGTTTTGTGTAAGGAACATCGGCTTCTGCTAACAAAACATTCATATGCCCGGGCATTCTACCGGCAACCGGGTGAATTGCATATTTCACTTCTACTCCCCTGTCGCTAAGCAACTTATCCAATTCACTACAAGTATGTTGTGCTTGAGCGGCAGCTAATCCATACCCAGGAACAATAACTACCTTTTGAGAATAATTCAATAGAACAGAGGCATCAGACAAGGAAATTTCTTTGATAATTCCACCTTCTTTATTAACACCTCCAGCACCTCCTCCACCAAAGCCTCCAATAAGCACATTCAAAAGCGAGCGGTTCATTGCCTTACACATTAAAAATGTGAGAATTAACCCTGCAGCACCAACCAAAATACCTCCCAGAATCATGGCCTGGTTATGATAAATAAATCCTGCTAAAGCAGCAGCAATTCCTGAAAAAGAATTCAACAGGGATATCACCACTGGCATATCAGCACCACCTATAGGAAGGACAAAGAATATTCCGTAAACCAAAGAAATAACCAGCAAAATGTATACAATGATACTTCGTTCAATAAATGGTTCTTTTGCAACAATTAAATAAACAGTGGATATAAAAACAATCACCAACATGGTGATATTCAAATAAGGCAGTATTTTGTTTGAAGTATCACCAAGTTTTCCATCAAGCTTGGCGTAGGCAATCATACTTCCGCTAAAAGTAAGGCTACCAACAACAAGTCCTAAAACCGTAACCAGAATAGAACTATTCTCGGGATTGGTAAACTCTATTAAGGCAACCAAAGCAGATGCAGCTCCACCTGTGGCATTATAAAACGACACCAACTGAGGCATGGATGTCATCTTAATTTTTCTTGCAATTACCGCTCCAACAACAGTTCCAATTGCTATAACAGAAACAATTAGAATTATATTCGATAGCGGTATGTTGCTTCCATGCTCGTCTTTGTACAATATTAATGTGCTAACCATTGCTAAAACCATTCCTCCTGCAGCCCAAAGGTTACCTTTCTTTGAAGATTCAGGATGGCTCATTAATTTGAGGCCTGTCACAAATAATATAGCAGCTGTTAGATAACTTAAATCAAGTATTATTAATCCTGTGTTTTCCATGTTTTATTTTTGTACTTAATGAGTAAACTTACTGAATATCAAGCAAATTATTGAACCTGTCAGCCTAATCCTTTTTATTCTTTTTCTTTTTAAACATATCCAGCATTCTGTCGGTAACAACAAAACCACCAGCAACATTTAGGGTTGCAAAAAAGACTGCTAAAATGCCTAAAACCAATCTAAGGTTGAAGGTTGTCAAATCAGCATGTCCTAAAAGGATAATTCCTCCAATAATAATGACCCCGCTAATTGCATTAGCCCCAGACATTAGCGGAGTATGCAGTACCGAAGGTACATTTGATATCACTTCCATCCCCAGAAAAATTGACAGGACGATAATAAAAATTGCTTCTTTGTTTAAGTCAAAAAAATGTAATGCTTGTTCCATAGCTAACTATCTTTATAACATCGATTTAACACGTTCATTCATAATTTCCCCATCTTTGGTCAAACAGGTTCCTTGTATAATATCATCTTCAAAATCAAGGTTTAAATCACCTTCATCAGTAATAAACAATTTAAGAAGATTTGTCACATTCTTGCCAAACATTGCACTTGCATCAATCTGCATATCAGTTGGATAATAAGAATTACCAACAATTTTCACATCATGTTCTACAACTGTTTGATTATCACGGGTTAGTTCACAATTTCCACCTGTGGATGCAGCCAAATCAATTATTACAGAGCCTTTCTTCATTTTGGCAACTGTCTCCTTATGAATCAAAACCGGAGCTTTTCTACCAGGAATCTGGGCGGTACAAATTACTACATCAGATTTTATGGCATGTTCCTGAATCATTTGAGCCTGCTTCTGCTTAAACTCAACCGTTTGTTCTACGGCATAACCACCCGCATTGGCATCCTCCACTGCGCCTTCAACTTCTATAAATTTTCCACCCAAGCTTTTCACCTCTTCTTTAACCGCCGATCGCACATCAAAAACTTCAACTACTGCACCCAGCTTTCTTGCAATAGCAATTGCCTGAAGGCCAGCAACACCAGCTCCCAGAATTAGCATCCTGGCAGGTTTTATTGTACCTGCTGCTGACATAAACATGGGGAAAAACCTTGGCAAATGCAACGCAGCTTCAAGAACAGCCCTGTAACCAGCAATAGTTGCCATTGATGATAAAATATCCATTGATTGGGCCCGGGTAGTACGCGGTACAAGCTCAAGACTAAAAGATGTTAGCTTTTTCTCGACCAGCTTTTTTACCAAATCATGGTTTCCAAAGGGGTTCATGGCTCCAATCAACACTTTTGAAGAATCAATTGCATTAATTTCATCGCCACTTAAGGGGTTAATAAATGCAATTAAATCACTCTCTGTCAACAAAGTAGACCTATCCCTAATCTCAGCCCCTGCATCAATATACTCCTGATCTGAAACAAAAGCTAAACTTCCGGCACCAGCTTCAACAATCACCTTTGTTTTTAAGCCAATCATCGCCTTTACCATTTCCGGCAGCAAAACTACCCTTTTTTCAAAATCGGGTTCTTTGAGTATTCCAATTATCATCTTTTAATTTTTTTGTCCAAATGTATTAAATAAATCACAACTAAAAGACTTAAACATCTGTTAATCTTATTTGTCTTTATAATACCGAGATAGAAAAACTTGATATTAGTAATTATATTGCTCCTATTCAAGATTTTATAAAATATAGTGTAAAACCAACATCTAAATACGAGTGTTAAGTCACATCTTAAATGACGATTGCAATTATCCGCTTAGCGGGTTATTAAGCTGTGTAATTAGCTTATTTTTAATGCTTAGTATTTCATAATCAGACCCGCTTAGCGGTTTTTATACCGTCAAAATAGCCTTGACATGACATTAGTTTAAAAGTTATTAGACATCAGACATTCAATGTCGTTTAGTTTAGACTATCTACCAAAAAGAACCACGTCAGTGCGAGCAATAGCGAAGCAACTTTTCTCGTGACTGAAAGGAGTAATCTTTAGGAGATTACTTCGTTGTTCCTCCTCGTAATGACGAAAAGAATGTTATCTAAACAACACTGATTGGGTATTTGTCATTGAAAATTTGGAGAATCTCAAATAAAAAAGTCACTAATTCTCGAAAACAGTAATTATGAATTAGTGACTTGTATTTTTAATCAAAAGGTTTACTAAACCTTACTTCAAAAAATCATCAAAATATTGTGTAATCTTCTTCATTAGGTGAATTCTATCTTTTCCGCGAACATTGTGTTCATGCGTAGGATAAATAAAATAATCAAGAAGCACCCCTTTATCAATACAATGATTCAAAAACTCCTGGCTATTTTGCCAAACAACTACTGGGTCAACTCCTCCATGGATAATCATCAAACGTCCCTTTAGATTTTCAACTTTATCCAGCAGACTTGTTAATTTATATCCCTCAGGATTTTCTTGTGGTGTATCCATGTATCTTTCGCCATACATTACTTCGTAATACTTCCAATCGATTACTGGTCCGCCTGCACAACCAACTTTAAAGGTTTCAGCATGATTTAACATTAACGAAGTAGTCATAAATCCTCCGTAACTCCATCCATCCACACCAATTTTGTCCTGGTCTACATAAGGTAATGATTTCAAATATTCAACCCCTTTCATTTGATCTTTCATTTCTTCCTGTCCACACTGGCGGTGAATTACATTTTCAAACTCTAATCCACGGTTTGCAGAACCTCTATTATCAAGAGTAAACATAATGTAACCTTTCTGTGCCATGAAGTAATCCCAAAGGCCTGTTCCGCCTAACCAGGAATCGTTAACTAACTGTGCATGAGGACCGCCATAAACATAAACAATTACAGGATATTTCTTTGAAGGATCAAAATCAACCGGCTTAATCATTCTGTAATACAAATCGGTTTTTCCATCAGCTGCCTTCAAAGTACCAATGTTCATTTCACCTAATTTATAATCTTTCAATGGGTTCTTTGCTTTTACTAATTCTCTAACAATTTTGCCATTATTATCAACTAAATTTATCTTCCTTGGAGTCGTACTGTTCGAAAAATTATCAATAAAATAACTCTTATCATCACTTAAATCAACATTATGGGTTCCTTTTTCAGCAGTCAAGCGTTCCGATTTACTATTTTTTACATTGTATTTGTAAAGATGCCTTTCAATAGGGCTTTCTTGTGTAGTTACTACAAATATATTTTGTTCCTTTTCATCAAAACCCAGAAAATCAGTTACAACAAACTGTCCCTTTGTTAATTGTTTAATCAATTTTCCTGAAGTATTGAATAAATAAAGGTGTTGATATCCGTCCCTTTCACTATACCAGACAAATTGATCTGGTTTTGTTTTCATAAAGTACATATCATGCTCAGGCTCAACATATTTTGGATTTTTCTCTTCGAATAAAGTAGCTATGAATTCACCTGTATTTGCGTCAAACTTATTTAGCTTCATATGATTTTGCCCCCTGTTCAGTTCAGCTATGTAGACATATTTTTCGGTTGGATCCCAATTTATCCTGGTAAGATAATCATCTTTGGCTCCCTGCTTTTTCATAAAAACAGTTTTGCCTGTTTTAAAATTATAAACACCAAGGGTAACTTGCTCGCTGGTTTCTCCAGCCATTGGATATTTTACATTTTTTAAAGTTGCTATTCGTGTGGTCACATCAACAAGTGGATAATCAGCAACCATTGTTTCGTCTTTTCTGTAAAACGCCATATAATTGCCATTTGGAGACCAAAAAATTCCTTTGTCAATACCAAATTCCTGACGATGAACATAAGCATCTCCATTAACAATTCCTTCTTTTCCATCACTGGTAACTTGAATTGTCTTTCCTTCGGCATCAGCTACATAAACATTGTTATCCACTGTAAAAGCAGCCTTTTTTGAAGCTTTATTATAATGCTTATTCCCTGCATCTTTTTCGAATTTAATTTTATGATCGATGGTGCCATCTTTAATATTTAAAACAACCAGATAATCACCAGCCTCAATTCGTAGAAGATTCACTCCATCCCACTCATAATCAGAAATATAATTAATTTCTTTAATTGAGTTCTTCTTAAGAATTGAGTTAATTGCATCTAGTTTTATCAGGCTTTTTTCAGCGTCTTCCTTTACTCCTACCTGAATTAACTCAGCCCAATCTTTCACATAAGTAAAATGCTCGTTATCCTGCCATTTGGCACTCATCATATCCTCAGGATAAAACTGTCTCCAACGGCCATAAACAGATTCCTCAATAGTTAATTCTTTTTGTTGTGCAAAGCTGCTTATGCCTATTAACAGGCATACAGCTACAAAAAATATATTCTTCATTATTATAAAGTTTGAGATTTAAGGGTTTAAAAATAAAGTTATTTAGCGGAACTGAAAAATGAGTTTAATCACAAAAGATCCGCTGACCACTCTTTTATGATATAGCAACAGCTTACCTTAGATAGATGTCATTTTTCTTTGAGTGCTTTGCACAAAGCCAGAAGTCTGAAGACCGAAGTCTAAAGTGACCTAAATACAAAAAAGGTTCTACTTCCAACTTCCTGCTTCGATCTTCTAACTTAAATAATTAAAAAATAAGCTAAAGTTTAATAATAAATGACTCAGCAATCGCTTACATTTTAGGCATTATAAAATTAGGTGTAAAAAAACTATACAAAAGTTCTGTTTGGCACGAAATTTAACATTATAGAATAACTAGTGTAAAAAAGAAACACTTATTGGTTAATTATTGAAGCTTTATTATATTTGTCAATCGATAAAAGTTTTTATTGCTTAGAAAAAAGTACAAAATATGTTTAAACTGAAAGCAATTTTACCATATAGTCTGGCATTTTTACTTATGACAGGCCTAATTTTAGGATCATGTAACGAAGAAAGTAATGATGATGATGCCAGCAATAAAATTGATTCAACTTTACTGAAAGATCCCACCATTGTAAAAATTAACAATCGTTTATTTAGTATACCGTCACCATTTCAGGTGGCCATGCTGGTAAAGGATCTTAAAGTTCCATTTAACAAAGAATTACTGAATCCTGTTCAAAATCAAAGCAATTATTCAACTACTTTTCAGCAAGCTTTAAATCTTGGTGTTTATGGTGCAGATTTAAGTTACCTGAATATTTATGAACAATTACCAGATGCTGCAGGATACTTTGCAGTAATAAAAGTAATTTCAAAAGAACTCGGGATATTAAGTACGCTGGATGAAAAAACACTAAAAAGAATTGAAGATAACAACAATAATAAAGATTCATTACTGTACATTCTATCAACTGTTTATCGTGATGCAGATGCTTATTTGTTTAACAACAACCGAAATGAAGTAGGTTTGTTGATTCTTGCTGGAGGATGGGTTGAGAGCCTTTATATTATGACCCAAACGCTAAAACAAGAAAATAACCAGGAAATTATAAACAGAATTGGAGATCAAAAACATCCATTAAACAACTTAATTGAACTAAACCGTCCTTATTATGGAAAACTTTCAGAAGAGTTTGATGCTTTTCTAGAGGAGTTGGTAGACTTAGCAACCATTTTTGATGGCGTAGTTATTGAGTATAGTTACGAGAAACCAACAGTTGACGAAAAAAACAAACTAACAATTGTAAATAGTAAAAGTAAAACGATAATTACTGAATATCAGTTACAGAAGATAACTGAAATGATTGAAAAAATCAGAACGAAAATTGTAGAATAATTATTAACAATTGTTTTGCTTAAAAATAATACTTAAAACTTTTACCGTGAAACGAACTTTAAAAAGCTATATAATTGTCTTCACACTACTTCTAGTATCAAATATTTCGTTTGGTCAGGCAGATACTTTACTTAATTTTTGTGCCGGAAACCTTACAACCGATTATATTTCTGATGGACAGCAATATATTTCGTTATTGAATGGTGATGAAATTGCCGAATTCAGGGCAACGTTTTATAGTGGAAGTGTATATAGAATAACAGGATGCAGCGGATTGGCCAACGGAAATTTAGTATTTTCAGTTTATGATACAGAGAGAAATGAGATTTTCTCAAACAAAAATTATCAAAACGCACCTTATTGGGACTTTAGGTTCACTTCAACCATGGAGTGTATTATAGAAGCACAATTAGATCCCAACGGGCCACAATCCGGAATGGCTATTTTATTAATAGGTTTTAAAAGCAAATAATTACTCGTTTTTTAAATTGCATTTTTCAAACATCAGTAAAAAAGAATAAATTTACCACCAAATTAGCATGATTATTGAAAAAGTCTGAAAAAGGCAAAAATTAGATGAGTGAAAGGATATTAAAAGCTTTAATGCAACTGTTTGCAATCATTGCAAACCCAAAAAGCCATACACGTGATCGCCGCCCCATCGTAAAATCCTTTCTGGAACAACAGCTTAATAAGGTTTTAGTAGATGAATATTTAAAAATTTTTGATGTATTCTATGTAACTCATCAGCAAAAGTTTAGATCATCAACCAGAACAGAAAAGAAAACAGCTGCAAGTTCGGTTAAAGTGCTCACTATTTGTACTGCTATCAATAAAGAGCTCACTCAAAAACAAAAGCTGGTGGTGGTTATTCGGCTTTTAGAGTTCATTAACTCCGAAAATGAAATAACACAACAAGAGTTTGAGTTTGTATCCACCGTTGCTGATACTTTCAATATCCCAAGAGAAGAATATGAAAGTTTAAAAAGGTTTGTTCTCTTCGCACACCAAGAAATTGAAGACTCAAGTAAACTACTAGTCATAAATTCATCAAAAGAAGCCCCAAAGGCCAATATTAACCATATTCAGGCCGAAATGCTTTCTGGAGAGATCATTGTTTATGCTCTAAAACAGGCAAATATGCACATTTTTATTTTCAAAAATGAAAATGAGCTTTACTTGAACAACCAGTTGCTGGATTCAGGGAAAATTCATATTCTTTCTCCCGGTGCATCCATCAAGAACACCAAAATAAAACCGATTTATTACAATGATATAATAAGTCGGTACAATTTTGATAAAACAAAATCGAAAATTGCTCTTGAAGCCCATAACATTAGTTATAAGTTTAAAAATGGAATTACCGGGCTTCACCGAATGAATTTCCTTGTTCAATCAGGAAATCTTGTAGGAATAGTTGGTGCTAGTGGGTCTGGTAAATCTACACTCTTAAATCTACTGAATGGAAACTTAATCCCTGACAGTGGAGAAATACTGGTGAATGGAATAAATATTCACAAGGAGCCAAAAAAGATGGAAGGCATCATCGGTTATGTTTCTCAGGATGACATGTTAATAGAGGAACTAACTGTATATCAAAACCTTTACTATAGTGCAAAGTTGTGCTTCAGCAATTATAACGAGTTTCAAATTTTAAGGGTTGTATTGCGTTTATTAAAAAGTCTGGGGCTATACAAAATTAGAGATATGAAAGTTGGTTCGCCACTTAACAAAAAAATAAGTGGAGGACAGCGAAAAAGGCTTAACATTGCCCTAGAATTGATAAGAGAGCCTGCTATATTGTTCTTAGATGAACCGACTTCGGGACTTTCATCAAGAGACTCTGAGAATATACTTGATTTATTAAAAGAGCTTGCCTTAAAAGGGAAATTAGTATTTATCGTCATTCATCAACCTTCATCTGATATTTTTAAAAGATTCGACAGGCTTCTGGTGCTTGATCATGGAGGCTTTCTGATCTATGATGGTGATCCTGTTGAATCAATCAGTTATTTTAAATCAAGTATTCGACAGGCAGACTGGAATGAAAGCGAATGTTCATTATGCGGAAACGTAAATCCCGAACAAATATTCAATATAGTTGAAGCCCAGGTAGTTGATGAATATGGAAGTTTAACCTATGCCCGGAAAACACCTCCTGTTGAATGGAGTGAAAAGTTTGAAGTACACAAAAGAAAAGCAGTTAAAAAGTCCATTTTCGTTAAAGAATTACCTGAGGTTAATTTTAAAATACCAAATAGGCTAAAGCAGCTAAAAATTTATATTGTCAGGGATGTATTATCCAAATTAGCTAACAAACAATATATTCTTGTTAATTTACTTGAAACACCTGTCTTAGCCTTTATCCTTTCATATATTACAAGGTATTACAATATTGATCCATCGAACGAAGCAGGATACAACCTGTTAGAAAACAGCAACTTGCCAGTCTATATTTTCATGTCGGTTATTGTTGCCTTGTTCGTTGGGATGACAGTAAGTGCCCAGGAAATCATCAAAGACCGAATGATTTTAAAAAGAGAGTCATTTGTGAATCTGAGCAGGACAAGCTATCTATTTTCGAAACTTACTATACTTACTGTTTTATCTGCTTATCAATCATTAGTTTTTGTATTGATTGGTAATAGCATTATGGAAATACAAGGTATGTACCTGCAATATTGGGCTGTTTTGTTTAGTACCTGCGTTGGCGCTAATTTAATGGGGTTAAATATTTCGGATGGGTTCAAATCAACGGTTACTATTTACATTGTCATCCCATTTCTGATTATACCTCAAATTATTCTTAGTGGAATCATTGTGAAATTCGACAACATAAATCCTGCGATTTCTTCACCAAATAAAATTCCTTTTTATGGTGAAATGATGATTTCAAGATGGGCGTATGAGGCATTGGCAGTATATCAGTTTAAAAATAATGATTACGAAAAAAATTTCTATGGCTTTGATAGAGAGAAAAGTATCGCTGAATATAAAAAGGATTATTGGCTTAAAACTATTGAAAATAAATTAACCTACTACCTTGTAAACTGGGAAGATGATACCAGAAAAGAAAAAATCAGACAAGATTTTGAGCTTTTAAGAAATGAAATTGGAAAAGAGGCCCTAAGAAATAAGGACGTTCAACCTAAGTTTAATATAAGCATGGTATATCCGGAAAAAATGGATAGTACTAGAGTAAATTTATTGACTAACTATTTCAATAAACTTAGAAATTACTATAACAACAGGTACAATGCAGCAATTAGATTAAAAGATGATTTGATTTTAAAAATGCAAAGTGGCAAAAATGGTAAGGAAAATTTTAAAAAGTTAAAGAGAGAACATTCAAACGAGAGATTAACTGAATTTGTGCAAAACTCTGATGAGATAAATTACATAAAAGAATACCACGGCCATTTATATCAAAAGGTAGATCCGATTTTTTATAACCCTGAATCATATTTTATTAAAGCACACTTTTATGCCCCTAATAAAAAGCTTTTTGGAACTTACTTTACAACACTAAGAATAAATATTTTGGTAATATGGTTAATTTCAGCTCTCTTATATATTTCACTGCATTTCAAATGGTTAGCAAAAGGGTTAGATTTCATCAATCAGCTTAAACAAACAAGGGAACAAAAAATACAGATTGAAGAGGCAAAAAAAATAGAGCAAATTTAAATCTCGCCCTATTTACATTTACAAGCCACTAATTATCAATAACCAGAGACTCCTAAATTTTATTCATAAACTAATAATACTTAGAGTGTTATTAGTCTTCTATTTCAATCATTTTAAAAGGAATTTTTAGAATAGATTGGTAATCCTCACCTGCTTCAAGCATATCTTCATCATCCTCTTCGTAATACCAATTAATAACCACACCTTTTTCACCATTCTTTTTAAAAACCTGTTCAAGTTTTTTAAATACGTCAAGAATACATTTTGATGAACTTGTGTTAAAGTACTCTAACTGAATATTTACTTTGGTTTCAGGAGCAGGTTTATCGGCATACTGATCAAGCCATTCAACAATAGGTCGATAAAAATCAATTGAATTTTCAGGAATTGAGCGTCCTTTTATTTCAACAACTCCGCTATCAACGTTCATTTCAACTGTTGGTGTCTTTGGTGTTCCAGCTATTGTAAGAGTTTCCATTTCAAATATTAAAATTAGCTTATTATTTTTTGGTAAAAACCTATTTCTTTTAAAATTATAAAAATTATTTAAGTTATTCTAATCCAATTGTAATTAATCGGTAATTAAAATCTTTAAACAAAAAAAGTTGTGCTCATTATATTGGTTATGAAACGAATATTCATATTCCTGCCCTGTTCTCTTTGCAATGTCAACCAGGCCCAATCCTCCACCTCCTTTATCAGAATATTCGTCATTATTCAATATCAGCTGATATAAAATTTTTAACTCCTTTGCTGTTAAATAATTAATTTGATCCAGCCTGTCTTTCAAAAATTTCACCCTGGCTTTTATCACAAAATTACCACTTGTGAAGCTATATTCTCCATTGACTTCTTTTTTCAAAACAAAAATAGCAAATTTTTTATCATTTTCCCCTAAAATGATATTTTCAGGAGCGTTCTCTGTATGATGAAACAAATTCTGAAGCGCTTCAACCATAACATTATAGACCTTTTTTTTTGTTTTGCTTTTTTCGCCTCTTATGGTCAGTTCATTTTCAATATGTTCAAGAACTCTTGATATTAATTCCGCCGAAATAGCTCCCTTATGATGTGCTATTACATCTCCATCTTTTATTTCATCATACCAGCCATCAATATCAAATGCCATATATACACGAATTAACAAGCTTCTTAAAATAGCCTTTTATTGTTAATTATACAAATATATATAATATTCAGAAGCTGTTAGTAAATTTTGACACCCTAAAATTAACAAATACCTTACTTATTTCCAATATTTATTACTTGTTAAGCATTTGTAAATTAACTAAAGTTTTTATGCCTCTTTTTTATTTTCAATATAATCAGCTCGTTTTCCTTCAAATATAGGAAAATTCTGGTACCTGCATTCTAGTTTTCCATTGAATAGCTTAAATTTTACATCTGGCTTTAGCCCAATGTTCTTTAATGCTTCAAAATTGCTGCTCAAAATCCATGCCTGATAGTTTTTCCAGAAATACTTCATACAGTTTCCAATAGTCGTATAAAGCCCTTCAATTTGCTTAATTTTAAGCCGCTCACCATAGGGAGGGTTAAAAACAAGATAACCTCCTCCTGATGGTGGAATAAACTTGTCGAAAGGCTTATTTCTAAGACTTATCAGACTGGTAAATCCTGCCTGACTAATATTTCGCTGTGCAATTTCAAGCTTGCCCAAAGAAATATCTGAGCCAACAATTTTAAGTTCCTTCCTACCAGGAATGGACATTGACATTTTGGCATCATTCATTATTTGAGTCCATAACTTTTTATCAAAATTGGCCCATTTCATAAAGGCAAACTCCTTTCGTAGTATATTCGGTGCCATATTGGAAGCCAGCATCGCAGCTTCAATTAAAAGTGTACCAGAGCCACACATTGGATCTATAAAATTGCTTTTCTTATCCCACTTGCTCAATAAAATCATACCCGCGGCTAAGACTTCATTTAAAGGAGCGTCTCCCCCACTCTTTCTATATCCTCGCTGATTTAAAGGTGCCCCTGAACTATCAAGTGATACAGTCACTTTTTCATCAGAAATATGCAGATCGATTACCAAATCAGGATCGTCATTACTCACAGAAGGTCTGTTGCCCTCATCGTCTCTTAATAAATCAACAATAGCATCTTTTGCTTTTTGAGCAACAAACTTAGAGTTTTTAAAAAACTTAGAATTAACAACCGGTTTAATTATAAATGTGCTGTTATTATTTAAAAACTCCTTCCATTCAATTTTTTTGATGCCAGTGTACAAATCAAGTTGATCTTTAGCATCAAAACTTCTTAATGGAACAAGTATTCTCAAAGCTGTTCTTAAATGCAAATTAGCTTTGTATAATAAAGCCATATTTCCTTTAAATTCAGCCGCGCGGTTCATCTTCTCAATATCTTTTGCTCCAAGTGCCTGCAGCTCATCAATGAGCACATCTTCAAGGCCAAATAACGTTTTGGCCAGCATTTTCACTTCCTGATTGTTCTTTAACATCTTAAAATAGTCCTTTCTATCGTTTGAATTGCTAAATTAGATCTTTCCTTATTAAAACCCTTAATTATTTGATATTTACAGCCCGTTTTTTTTATTTCTTCAAGATATCTGTTGAATAAACAGGCCCTTTGTTCATCATTTCCATTTTCCCTAACTGGGTCAAACTCCCATTCGATATCGTAATAACAAAGCAGGTACAAATCTGGTTTATAACCTGTTAACTCCTCTTCAAGCCACAATGGAACTTTATCATATACTTCGCTAAACCAAATCTTTGTAATGATTAAACCTGTATCAAAAATTACAAGTTCATCATCCTCAGCATCGAAAGATTTCCATTGCTCTACTTGCTTTTTAGCTATTTGTTCAACATCATTATAAGAATATTTCCTGTTTAAATTACTAATGTATTCTCTGGCAAACTCGGGCACCCATTTTGTTTGATAATACTCAGCTAATTCCTTACAAAGAGTTGTTTTACCTGTTGATTCAGGTCCGCAAATGACAATCTTATGCATTTTGAGTTTTTAATTTCAAATCTTTCATCCAGGCTTGCAGACCAACAACTGCCATTACTGTATAAATTATGTACAAGAAAACAGTAAAATACAGTTCTTTATAAACATAAACAACTGATGATACTCCATCAACAATTATCCAAACCATCCAATGCTCAAGATATCTCTTTGCTAACATCCAGGTTGCAACAATACTTAATGAAGTGGTGAAAGCATCAATATATGGAATATTCGAATCGGTAAAATGAATGAGTATTTGCGAAAGAATTATGAATAGGATGATGGAAACAAAAGTCAAAGAAATTACTAAACCATCATTATTTTTTACTGATTTGATCCTGGCATCAGTTTCAGTTTTTTCATTTGCAACAGACCATGTGTACCATCCATAAATACTAATTAAAACGTAATAGACCTGCAAAGCCATATCGGCATATATTTTTGCTACAAAAAATATGTACACATAAAAAGCTGAACTAACCAAACCAAGAGGCCAAAGCCATATGTTTTGTTTTATTGAAAAATAGAGATAAACAATTGAAATAATTGTGCCTGTAGCTTCAATGTAGTTTACTGATAGCCAGTCATAAATAGCCGTCATAATGCAGGAACCCGTTTCAAAATTTAAGGGGCAAATATAGAAAAAATAGGGAAGATAGAATAATTAGTGTGTACAGCCTGTCATTTTACTTAACTAAAGACATCCATCATTTCTTTGTAGAAACGTTAATGTTTTAATTAAAAGCTAAGGTTTCGCATATTCTTTAGCTGCTAATTGTCCCTTCAATACCATCATGTACTGTTGTTCGTCTTCAATAATTTCAAAAGCTTTCATAAAAGCATCATCATTTAAATTCAGTACTTCATAATAAGCTTCTGTTCCCCATAAATCTCTTGCTATTAATGCCTTTAAATGATTCTTCACTGCATCGTTTTCATGACTTATTCCCTTCATTTTGCCAGGAATTTCAAATGAATCGCTTATTTGAACAGCAAGCATTTCTTCTTCGCTCAGTTTATCATGAATGTTTTCAAGAATAGCAAATTTCAATAAGTTTCTCAAAAAACTTTCCTCAATTTCAAACCCTGCTTTATAATCTTCAAAATCTGGATATGTCTGGTGAAGATAGTTTCTATTTTTATCAACATAATCAAGAACAAAATCATTCAGCTTTCCATTCTTAGAAATCTTTTTGTAGAATTCTGGATATCTGGTTGTGTCTAGTGGAACAAAAACATCAGGCATAATACCCCCTCCTCCATATACAGTTCGTCCGGTAGAAAGTGTTAAATGCCTTAAGGAATCAGTAAAATGAACACTATCACAAGAAAACATTTCTCCTGAACTAATTCTTTTCACAATGTCATGTGAATACTCGTCGTAGCCCTCAGAATAAGGCTTTTGAATCAATCGACCTGTTGGAGTATAATACCTGGCAATTGTAAGTCTGATTAAAGAACCATCCATCAGATTGAACGGTCTCTGCACCAATCCTTTACCATAAGATCGTCTTCCAATAAGGATACCTTTGTCCCAATCCTGAATTGCTCCACTAACAATTTCACTTGCTGAAGCAGTTCCTTCATTGATTAAAATAGCCAATCTCCCTTTTTTGAACATTCCTTTTGAACTGGAAAAATATTCCGATTTGGGACTGCTCATTCCTTTTGTGTAAACAATCATTTTTTTCTCGTCAAGGAACTGATCTGCTAAATCAATAGCAGTTTTAAGATATCCTCCTCCATTATCACGCAAATCTAAAATCAGGTTTTCTACTCCGTTTCTTTTCAATTTTTTTGCTGCTCTTGTAAACTCTTCTAATGAATTAGCGGAAAACTTATTTAATTTAATGTAGCCAGTTCGTTTGCTTACCTGATAAGCTGCATCAATACTGTAGATTGGAATTTTTTCACGCGTAATTAAAACATCTTTAACTTTTCCGTAACGATTTTCCTTTACTCCTATTTTTACAGAGGTCCCTTTGGTTCCTGAAATCCGTTCCCTAACCCCATCAATGCTAATCCCTACTCCAGCAATATTTTCATTTTCAACTGAAACTATCCTGTCACCTGCTTTTAAGCCTACATTATCAGATGGGCCTCCTGGATACGTAGAAATAACATAAACTGTATCTCTCAAGATATCATAGGTGATTCCAATTCCATCAAAACTACCTATTAATGGCTCATTCATTGCTCTAACATCTTCTTTGCTAACATAAATGGAATGGGGATCCAAATCTTTTAAAACAGAAATTATGGCCTTTTCAACAAGCTTATTTTCCTGAATGGTATCAACATAAAACATGCTGATTAAATCCATCACCCTGTTGAATTTATAAACTTGCTCGGTTGAAATTTGAGCCTTTAAAGAAGAATTTAATAAAAGTAGTAGAATAATTGGAAAGATGCTTCGTCTCATAGTCACTCCTCTAATCTTAAACAGTAGTCGAATATTCAAATATACTTATTTAACTTAAAATTAACTCATTTTGTTTCAAAATAAACATTAATTAACATCATTTTTTTGACTAATAACTTCAATTTCATGATGATTACAGATGTTTTAATCAGTGCATTGTTAACTCATTTTAACTTTAGTAAACAAGAAATTTTAACATCTGTTTAATTATTTAGAAATAAAATAAAAGAGGCAGTTAAGAACTTGTCCTGACTGCCTCTTTTTAATTTATAAATCTAATGTGATATTTATTCGCTCTTTTTAACTTGATTAGTTATGAATAATCAAATGTTGTATGTAATATGCTCCTGCTCCTGCAAAATATCCTAATGCTGCTAACCAACTGATTTTCTTGAAATACCAGATAAAATCAATTTTTTCAAGTCCCATAGCAGCTACACCTGCAGCAGAACCAATAATAAGCATACTACCTCCTGTTCCGGCTGTATATGCTAAGAACTCCCAGAATAATCCATCCTGAATGAAGTTATGAAGATAAGTTCCTGCTTCGGCCATTTCTGGCATCGGATACATACCCATTGCTCCAGCAACTAAAGGCACGTTATCAACTATTGATGAAAGAACCCCAATTGATAACCCTATTGGATAAACATTCTGATTAAATGCGGAATCCATACCTTCAGATAATAATCTCAAATGTCCTGCTGATTGAAGACTAGCTACAGCTGATAAGATTCCAAGGAAAAACAATACAGTAGGTACATCAACCCTTGTTAGAATTCCAACCACAGTTAACTTTGAAGCATCCTCTGAATGCTTGCCTCTGTGCAGTACTTCAGTAACCACCCACAAAACACCCAAACCAAGCAACATTCCTATGTATGGTGGTAAGTGAAAAGCAGCTTTAAGCATGGGTACCATCAATAAAGAACCTACTCCCCAAAATAAAATAAGTTTCTGCTGCCATCCTGGAATATCATAGTTTGATTTTTCATCTGTAGTCGTTGGCCTTGTAACATCACCTTTCATTGTAAAAGAAAGCAAGACTAATGGAATAACCATACAAATTAAACTAGGTAAAATCACACCCATCATAATTTGAACTGTAGTTACTTGTTTTCCAATCCATAACATAATTGTGGTTACGTCTCCAATTGGTGACCAGGCACCTCCGGCATTTGCTGCCAAAACAACCATACTTGCAAAAAACCAACGAGTCTGTTTGTCGTCTACCAGCTTTCTTAATAAGGCAACCATTACAATTGTTGTAGTTAAGTTGTCTAACAAAGCCGACATAAAGAAAGTTAAGAAACTTAAAATCCACAGCAGTTTTACTTTGCTAGTGGTTTTAATTTTATTTGTAATGATTGTAAAGCCTTGGTGGTGGTCAACAATTTCAACAATGGTCATTGCACCTAGCAAGAAGAAAAGTATTTCAGAAATTTCACCAAGATGATGTAAAACTTCGTGCTCGATAATAAAATCAGTCATACCTTCCGGGTTATTTGCCCCAGGATTAGCATGAACAAAATGCCCCCAAGCGGTACTGACATATTCACCAGCATCATTCACCATACTTAAAATGTCACTACTTCCAACAATGTAAACAAGCCAGGAAAGCGTTCCAATTACCAACGCCGTAGCTGCTTTGTCAACTTTTATCGGATGTTCAAGCGCAATGGCTGTGTAGCCCAGCACAAAAATAACCACCATTAATACAAACATAATCGTTCTAATTTTATTGATTAAAAACTAAATAATTCAAATTCTGGATGTGCAAATATAGATATGTTAATGTAAAAAAAGAAAAAATTCGTACGGACCTATCACATTCTTTATAAACAACTTACTGAAAGCTATTTATGAATTAACACATATTGGTTAATTGTTACAGAGATAGCTATCTTATTAAACATTTAAAACATAAAAATCATTGATAATCAACATTGTGCAACAAATGATAAATACAAAGCATAAAAAATCTCTGAATCAAGGGTTTAAGACAATTTTCTAATTAGAAAAAAGGTGGACATTAGAAATACCAACCTTTATAACCAATCATTAATACATTGCTCTACATATCCATATCCATATTCATATCTTCACCGTTTCCATTATCATTCTTATTGCGTTTTTGTTTGAAGTTATTTAAACGGTAAGTAAGGGATAACCTGACAACCTGACTTTCACGACTAAACTCACCCGATGAATAAACAATTGGTGTTTTATTTGTAAAACCAAACTTTGTGGCACCAAAAATATCTTGTAGCTGAGCAGTTAACGTCAGCTTGTTTTTCATTAAATCCTGCCTGACAGCTAAACTACTGAAAACAAATGCTTTTCGAGTACTCTGAGCAGTTATAGAAGGCCCACGATAAAATACATTTACCTGAACTTTTGTATTTTTAGCAAATGTAAACATACTGTTTACTCTAAAGTTATATGTAAATGTTTCGTTATTAATACTTTCTCCTTCAAGCTCACCCAATATCTGGTAGTAATAACCTGTTCCACTTGCATTTAAACGCCACCACTTGGCCAAATTTAAATTCATGTTTATTTCAACACCTAATGAATTATCATGATTTAGGTTTTCATAGGTTCTAAGAGTTGTATCTGCACTTATTTGATAAACTTTATCGGAAATAACATTATTTGTTTTCCTATAAAAAGTTTCCAATGAGATAAACGACTTATTAAACTGCTGCTGAAAGTTCAGTTCATAAGAATCAATATATTCTGGTTCAAGATATGGGTTACCTTGCCTAATTCTTTTAGGATCTGAATAGTCCGCAAAGGGATCCAGTTGTCTGCCACCTGGTCTATCAATCCTTCTACTATAGTTTAACTGTATTTGTTGAGTTTTGCTTAATTGTTTTGTAATATAGGCACTTGGAAACAAATCAAAACGGTCGATTATAAATTCCTCTTTCGACACTACCTGCAAAAGGTTACGATTCGTATATTCTCCCCTCAATCCTACTTTATAGTCTAATCCTAAAATTTTTCCAGCATAAGTTGAATAAATAGCCTGAATATTTCTGTCAAATTCAACATCATTACTTTTTAAGGGATCTACCTCCCAGTTTGATGTTAAACCATTGTATGTACTATAAATATATTGCTCATTATCAACCTCATACCTTGCCTGATAGCCGGCTTCAAGAAAACCATCTTTTCCTACTGGAGAACTAAAATCAGCCTTTGCCCGATAGTCTTCGCGAGGTCCCTTTTCATCTGCTTTATTTAGTTCCGGTTCAATATCAAGGATATTGAAGTTTTCATCAGTAAAATACATAAATTGATCATCAGCCCTTGTTCCCTCTCTTTTTGAATAATAGAGTGACATATCCAGCTTTTGTTGAGGCTTGTTGAATTTTAAGGAATAATCGAGGTTCACATTATATGTATTACCCCCAAAACCAGCTTTACTTTCACGCATATAATAACTATTAATACTCACAGGATTTGTGTATTCATGGTACCATGATTGCGAATTCCTGTTAAAGTCTCTTTCTCCAAACCGACCTGATAATGAAAGGGTATTTTTATCATTAATATAATAATCGATACCTGCCTGGACTCCGTATCCATAATGGTTAAAATTCCTGCTGCCATTATAATTACTGAAATAGTCAATTGATTTTATGGTGTCTTTTGAAATCTGTTCCATTTTACCATTTCCATATCTGGTTTCATCCCGATAATCAAGACCTAATGTAAATCCAAATTTTCCAGCCTTGTAGCTTAGATTTAAGTTTCCCGAATACTTATCATTTGTTCCTGCTGATAGATTTAATAAGCCATTTAGCCCTAAGTTTTTCTTTTTCTTCAAAATAACGTTGATTATACCAGCCGACCCGTCAGGATCAAACTTTGCTGATGGATTGGTTATAATTTCAATGTTTTCAATCATATTAGCCGGAATTTGCTGCAATGCTTCGCTCCCTTCAAGAACCGATGGTTTTCCATCAATTAAAACGGTGAAATTACCACTTCCTCTTAATTCAACATTACCATCAATATCTACGCTTACGGAAGGCACATTTTGTAAAACTTCTACAGCAGAACCACTTGCGGAATTAATATCCTGACTTACGTTAACTATCTTTTTATCAATCTGATACTGCACATTTGATTTATCTGCAATCACATTCACATCTTCAAGGGCTACCGCAGAATTCTCAAGCTTTATTTCACCAAAATCCTGTTCAACACCTTCACCTTTTCCACGTCCTTTAGGGAATAGATAAATTGGTTTTATTTCTTTGTGTTCAAAACCCAAAAATTTTATGTCTAACCTATAAACTCCCAATCTTAGTTCCGATAATTTAAATGCACCATCTTTATCTGTTATTCCACCTGTTAACAGCGAAGAATCTCGCATTGAAAAAAGCGATATAGTGGCATACTCAACCGGATTTCCTTTATCGTCAACAACTTTTCCTGAAATCACCCCATTGGTTGGTATTTCTCTCCCATCAGGTCCCTGTGCATAGATTTGATTTATGCTCCATACAAGCATTGATAGTATAAGAATTGTTTTTGTTCTCATCTGTTTTTCATTAATTTAGTGTAAATAGAGTGTCAAATTTTCAGAAGTTTGACACTAATCAAAAAAAAAACTTGCGCTGATTGGAAAATTTCTTGTTTAGATTAGTGCAGTCACTCTACGATTTTTGTTTTAGTTTTGTAATACCTTCAAAGAAGTGATATTAGATAATTGCAATACTTCTTATTGGTAAAAAAATATATTTTAAAAGTTTAACAGATAGAATTAAATCAAAAACAGGGCAATTGTAAAGAATGGTAAAATCAAAAAATAATATTGAAAGTATAACGGAATCATTTTTAAAATTAAGTAACAACGAGATTAACGAAGAAATTAGTCTGGCAATAGAATTTGCGAAGCAAGAAAACGCTGACTTGAATTTACTCAATGCCAAATTAAATGATGCGTTTATCATCAGCAAAATCTGCATTAAGGAAATAAATCTCGACACTTCTATAATTATTACCTGTATTCTTTATTTTGTTGTACCTCCAGAAAAAATAGATCTAAAGAAATTAGATGATGGATTTGGTCAAAGGGTAAAAAACATTTTACACGGACTTATAAAAACATCTGATATACAATTAGATAAACTAAGTATTCAAGCGGAGAATTTTATTAAACTGTTACTTACCATAAGCCCGGATATTACTTCTATCCTGGTAAAGCTGGCTGAAATGCTTTATTTAATAAGAAATTTAAAAGATGAAGAGATTAATGAGCAAGTAAAGACTGCCTCTGTGGTTTCAGCTTTATATGCACCCATTGCACACCGTCTGGGATTGTATTCTATAAAAACCGAAATGGAAGATCTTTCGATGAAATACCTTCACACAGAGGTGTATAAAGATATTGCAAAAAAACTAGAGCAAACGAAAGCATACCGGGATGTATATATTAAATCGTTTATTAATCCACTAAAAAAGGAGTTGGATAAGCAAAAAATAAAATGCGAGATTAAAGGAAGACCAAAATCAATTCATTCCATTTGGAACAAGATGAAAACACAAGGAGTTGATTTTGATGAAGTTTACGATAAATTTGCGATTCGAGTTATTATAGATAGCGAACTGGAGAACGAAAAAAATGATTGTTGGCGGGTTTATTCAATAATTACGGATTGGTACAAACCGAACCCTCACCGATTAAGAGACTGGATATCAAGTCCTAAATCAAGTGGATACGAATCGTTGCACACCACGGTGATAGGTCCTGAACAAAAATGGGTGGAAGTACAAATTCGTACTATAAGAATGGATGAAATTGCCGAAAAAGGCCATGCTGCTCACTGGAAATACAAAGAAAAAAAAGAAGGTTCTGGCTCTGATTGGTTGGCACAAATCAGGGAGGTTCTTGAAAAACCCGAGCAACTCACTGATGATGAGCATGATAAAAACAAGGCTATGCTCTATACAGACGAGATTTTCCTGTTTACACCGGATGGAGACCTGAAAAAATCGAGAACTGGGCATACAGTATTGGATTTTGCATTTTCAATACATTCTGATGTCGGTGAAATGTGCACTGGAGCCATTGTTAATGATAAAATTGTATCAATAAAACAAGAGTTAAAGAATGGTGATCATATCAAAATCTTAACTTCAAAAAACCAGAAACCCAGATATGAATGGCTGGAAATTGTTAAAAGCCAGCGAGCCAAAGCTAAAATAAAAAGAGTCTTAAAATCAATAAATTACAAAGATTCGGAACTAGGAAAAGACATCATTAAGCACAAACTTTCACAGCTAAAAATTGAATTTAACGATGTAAATATCAGTAAGCTATGCGAACAACTGATGTTCAAAACCTCGATGGACTTATACCAGGCTGTTGGAAGCGGAAAGTTTGAAATAAGCAAAATAAAAAAAGCTTTTGCTGAAGTTAATGCTCAAGCTGAAAAGGCAAAAGAAAATAAAGAAGAATTAAGCCTTGAGGTTTCTGAAGAAAGCTTAGTTAGTAGTAAGGATTTCTTAATTATTGAGAACAACCTACAAACCATTGACTATCAAATGGCTAAGTGCTGCAACCCAATCCCAGGTGATGAGATATTTGGGTTTGTTACTGTTAGTAAAGGAACTAAAATACACAAGCGAAATTGCTCTAATGCAAAAGATATGATTAGCAGGTTTCCATATCGTATAATTAAGGCAAAATGGAATAATGAGGCTGAAATGAGCAAGTTTATGGTTCAGCTAAGGATTATTGGCCGCGATAACATAGGAGTAACTGCAAGCATTACCGAAATCATCTCGAAAGAATTTAAATTGAACCTAAGGGCAATTACAATTCATCCCAGAAAAGACAATATGTTTGAAGGAATTGTTGTAACTACTGTACACAATAAAAAACAGCTGGATGATCTCATCAATCGATTAAAGAGAGTGGAAGATGTGACGAATGTGATGAGGATTAGTAAGTAAGAATATAAGGGTAAGTCGAAAAATAAATAGTAATAAGTTCCCAAATACTGATATTAAGCAAGAACCAAATAAAATACAAAGGTGAAAATTAAACGATTTGAAGATATTATTGCATGGCAAAAGGGTCAGGGCTATTCAGTAGAGATTTATGCAAATTTCAATAATTTGAAAGATTACGGATTCAAAGATCAAATTTGCAGAGCTTCAGTATCTGTTTCGAACAATATTGAAGAAGGTTTCGACAGGGGAAGCAATGCTGATTTTCGTAGGTTTTTATATATTTCTCCAGGGTCTTGTAGTGAAACGAAATCAATGTTATATCTTGCTTTCAAACTCAATTACATAAATGAAACTAAAAGAAATGAATTACCTGATGCAGGAAATAAGATATCTAAAATTCTCAGAGGTTTTATAAACTCTCTAAACAACTAAGTACTAACCACTTTCAACTTATTACTTTTTCACTTTCAACTAAATAATTATGTCAAAAATATCCTGGAAACCCGGAACATCAATCTATCCTTTGCCTGCTGTAATGGTGAGCCTGGGAAAAACACCCGAAGAATACAATATTATTACTATATCCTGGACGGGTACCATCAATACTAATCCTCCCATGTGTTATATCTCTGTGAGGCCAGAAAGACATTCCTTTAACATTTTAAAGAAAAACATGGAGTTTATTATCAACCTGGCAACCAAAGACCTGGCCTATGCAACTGACTGGTGCGGAGTAAAATCAGGAAGGGAATTCAATAAGTTTGAAGAAATGAAATTGACCCCGGGCAAAGCACAAATTGTGGAGGCTCCGTTAATTGAAGAATCACCGCTAAATATTGAATGTAAAGTCAATAGAATCATTCCACTGGGTAGTCACCATATGTTTATGGCTGATGTTGTTGCAGTGAATGCAGAAGAAAAATATCTGGATAAAAAAACAGGTGCATTTCATTTTAATAGTGCTGGTTTAATCTCCTACACTCACGGATTCTATTACAAACAAGGTGATGAAATCGGGAATTTTGGCTTTTCAGTAAAAAAGACAAAAGAAAGGTGGAGGAAGAAGAAGTAGGCAGCTTATGGTCAACAGTTTGCCGTAGTCAATGACCTGCATACACTAATCATAAAGTTTTTAGAATAAGAAAAAGGCTTGATTATTGTTTCTCAGATTTTCTAAGTATATTTAATCTGAAAAACAAAACCAGCCTTAAAACAATGAATAAATCAATAAAATTAGGAACTCTAATACTTCTTCTGCTTTACAATGTAACCCTATTTTCACAGCGGCCTCATATCAAATTCGAGCATATTTCATTGGAGGATGGTCTTTCGCAAAGTTCTGTTTACGATATAGTGCAGGACAATAAAGGCTTTATGTGGTTTGCAACGCTTGATGGCCTGAACAAATATGATGGTTACACAATCACTGTTTATCGGAATAAAACCGGCGATTCAACCTCCATCTCCGACAATGTTATTAACTGTTTATACGTTGACAAACCTCAGTTTGGAGGCTCTCTGTGGATTGGTAGCAGAGGTGAAGGTTTGGACAGGTTTAACCAACTTAATGAAACTTTTGAATCTTACAGCAAAAATGATAGTAATCAGCTAGTTATAAGCAGTAAAAATGTTACTTCAATAGTTGGAACAGAGAAATATTTATGGGTTGGGACTACAAATGGTTTGAACAGAATTGATAGAGCTACCAAGGCCTTCAAACATTATTTTGTTCAGCAAGGACTGGCTGATAACTCAGTTAATCAGATTTTTACTGATGGCTCGGGAAACCTTTGGATTGGAACTGCTACAGGGTTAAACAGGTTTAATACTGAAACAGAAAAATTTGAGACTATTCGATTTGGGGATAATCACCTGGAGAACAATATCAGGGCTTGCCTCTATTCAATAGATGGTTACATCTATCTTGGTACAAATAATGGTTTAATAAGATACAATCCTCAATCGAAAAATTACAAAATTTACAGAGATTTCTCAGAACTGAAAAAGCCTGAAAGCAATGCAATTAGCTCACTAGTAGAGGATAAAGAAGGCATCTTGTGGATTGGAACAGAAATGGGTGGCCTAAGCAGTTTTAACAAAAAAACAGAACAATTTTATACGTTCATGCACGATCCTTCCATCAAAACATCATTGCAAACTAACGAGATCTTGTCACTTTACCAAGACAAAGCAGGGATTTTATGGATAGGTAATTCTCTTGGAGGCATTAATAAGTGGAACCGGGCAGCTGAAGATTTAAGTGTTTTCAGACATAATCCTTATAATGAACAAAGTTTGAGTTCAAACCAGGTTAGGAATATTTATGAAGACAGTAAAGGTCGTATCTGGATTGGAACTGTTCAAGGAGGATTAAACAGGTTCATTGCAGAAAAAGAAGTTTTTGAGCATTTCAAAAACGATCCTTCAAACCCTAACAGCTTACCAAACAATCATGTACGTTCAATTTTAGAAGATTCAAAAGGCCGGTTCTGGATTGGAACCGATGGTGGTGGTTTTTGTCAGTTTTTTCCCGAAACGGGACGATTCAAAGTTTACAAACACAACAGAAATCAATCCAACAGCCTTAGTGACAATCATGTGTGGCGAATTATTGAAGACAAAAAAAACAGAATCTGGATAGCTACCAAAGGAGGTGGTGTGAACATATTTAATCCTGAAAATGAAACATTTACAGCATTAAGGAACGACCAACAAAACGACAAAAGTTTAAGTAATGATGAAGCCACAACTGTTTTTGAAGATCACCTGGGAACCATCTGGGTTGGAACTTTTGGTGGTGGCCTAAATAAATGGGACGAAAAGACCAGCACATTTAAACATTATCGATACGAAAAAAATAATCCCCATTCAATAGGAAATGATCGAATTTACGCAATTGTAGAAGATGGCAAAGGCCGTTTGTGGGTAGGAACCAAAGGTTCACTTGATTTATATGATCGAAAAAATGACTCGTTTATTAGTTATGATGAAAAGGATGGTTTTCCCAACAATGTAATAATGGGAATCCTTGAAGATAACAGTGGAAATATCTGGGTTTCAACAAATAGTGGTTTATCAAAGTTTAATCCTGAAACAAAAAAACTAAGGAATTACAACATAAGTGATGGTTTGCAAAGTAATGAGTTCCTGGTGGGGTCATTTTGCAAAAAGAGTAATGGTGAGCTGATTTTTGGTGGAATTGGAGGGTTTAATGTTTTTGACCCCGCAAAAATTAAAGACAATCCGAATATCCCTTCGGTTGTAATTACAGGTTTTAAGGTTTCAAATGCCGAAATGAAATTCGACACTGCCATCAGTGAAAAAAAGCTAATTATTTTAGATCATACACAAAAAGACATATCGTTTGATTTTGTTGCCCTGGACTATATTTTCCCACAAAAAAACCAGTACAAGTATAAATTAGTTGGTTTTGACAAAGACTGGGTAGATATTAAATTTCAGCGTTACGCAACTTACACTAACCTTCCACCTGGTGACTATGTTTTTAAAGTTAAAGGCTCAAACAACGATGAGGTTTGGAACGAGGAGGGCGCTCAAATTACAGTTATCATTGAACCGGCTATCTGGCAGCGTACATGGTTCAAAGTAGTATCTGCAATCATCTTATTATCAATAGTTTTCCTTGCATTTTACCTGCGCATACGAAGCATTAAAAAACGAAACGAGTACCTTGAAGAGCAAGTGCGATTACGTACAGCTGAGGTTGTAAAACAGCGTGACCAAATACATGAGCAAAAAAAGGAAATTGAAGACAGTATTGTATATGCAAAAAGAATACAAACAGGAACATTGCCATTAGATGAATTCAGAAAGGAAATACTGCCAGAACATTTTGTACTTTTTAAACCCAAAGATATAGTAAGTGGTGATTTTTACTGGACGGGTAAAAAAGACGGCAAATCAATTGCTATTGCTGCTGACTGCACAGGCCATGGAGTTCCGGGCGCTTTTATGAGTATGCTGGGTATCAGCTTTTTAAATAAGATTATTAATGAGCGTGGCATTACCAGACCAGATGAAATATTAAATAGTCTTCGTGAAAATGTAATTAAGTCCCTACATCATCATCAAGGTGATGAAATTAGAGATGGGATGGATATTGCTGTTCTTAGCATTGATATTGAAAATAAAAAATTGCAATATGCAGGTGCTAATAATCCGCTTTATTACACTACTGATAATAAGGAAATTAAAGTAATAAAGGCAGATAAAATGCCAATTGCCATGTATGAAATAATGGACAACTTCACCCTGCATGAAGTTGATATTAAACAAGATAGCAGCTACTACATTTTTTCAGATGGATATGCCGATCAGTTTGGTGGACCTAAAGAAAAAAAGTTCATGTATAAGCGATTCAGGGAGCTACTTTTAGAAAATATTGATAAGAACATGAGCGAACAAAAGGCTATTCTTGACCAGACAATTAAAGACTGGAAAGGTAAAATACCTCAAGTGGATGATATCGTAGTTTTTGGAATTAGATTTTAACAGACAAATAATAATGCTAACTAAAACTTTAATCATGAAAAAACTATTTTTTGTAGTTGTAATCCTTTGGGGATTGCAAAGTATTATTTTGGCACAGTTTTCAAAAGCTGATGTAGACCAAATGATGAAAGAACTTGGAACAAGTGAGGACAAAATTGAAACCCTCTACATTGGAAACACACTGGTTTTTTACAAAGATGGTAGTTATAAAAAAAACTATGAAAAATACACAAAAGTAAATGGTGATTATAGCAATTCTGTTAAAATAACGGAAACTGGAATTCTTCTTAAAACAACCAAAGGTGGTAAACCTTATTCTTTGAAATTACTCCCCTACAAATCCATCAGTAATATCTATATATCAATGAACTATATTGAGATTTATCTTAAAGATTAGATAAAATATAAAACGATTCCAAGGTAATTTATACCAATCGCAAATTAATTTTACTCGTTTCGCTCAAGAAGGTAAACGTTTTCAAAACGAACTGATTGTTTAGGTATAGACTACCTAACATTCGAATTCCTCAATTTTCAAATGGAATAAGCCCAAAGCAGGAACTATTACTTTTCCAGAGATGAATATTAACTTTTCCGTTGAAGAGTTTTGCAAAAAGCTGGTTGATGAGAAAGGTGTGGTGCTTCTCCCCTCTTCTGTTTACAATTATGATAAAAACTGTGCCAGATTAGGCTTTGGGAGAAAAAACATGCCAGAGGCTCTGGCTAAACCTGATGAATTTTTAAGCTAATCACCTGCCAACGCTAATCTGTCAGGTATGTCACCTGGCTAATTACCCAAAATATCATGCTCGATTTGACAGTCATACAGTAATATTTTCAAGATTTACCGTTTCAGGGCTTTTTTGACGGTAAGTTTTCATCCTTCAAAAACGGTAAAAAGAGAAATTTTTGCCGTTTTATTCCGAAAGTAAATTATACAACTCAACATTTACATAAATGTGATTTCCATTATGTACCTGCTTTTCCATAATTCCCATTTCAGATAAAATATTTAGCCTTTTCCGAATCGTTTTTTCTGCGCCTACTTTATTCTTAACTAAGACATTTACAGTTGAATAAGGATGGTAAAAAATGGCTTCAAGGAGCTTATCACTATAGAGGTTTTTGTTTTCTTTTAAAATACGGTTTTTAGTGCCATCCATTAATGCAAGGATATCATTCACCTTTGCTAAACTAGTGCGCGCTGTATTTTCGACTGCTTTTAAAATGTAAATAATCCAACCTTTCCAATCTGCTCTTTGCGAAACACCACCTAAACGTTCGTAATACTCTGATTTATTCTCAATTATGGAACTACTCAGATACAAAACAGGTAAATCTAACAACCCCTTCGCAACCAAATAAACAATATTTATTATTCTTCCGGTTCGTCCATTTCCATCGCTAAAAGGATGAATAGCTTCAAACTGATAATGTGCAATTGCCATTTTTAACAATGGATCAATCGGATATTTTTTATCATCATTCAAAAAATTAAACAGGTTATCGAGTTTCTTCTCGATGATACCTTCACCGCGCGGAGGAGTATAAACCACCTGACCGGCACCAACAGTTGATCCACCTTTTCGAATTACAGTAGGAACTGATGAATGCCTTATTCCCTGCTGAGAATTCGTAATTTTCTGGAAGATATTTAATAAAAAATCTCTGTTAATTTCAGCATTCTTTTTTATTTCCCGATAACCTTTCCACAAAGCTTTTCTGTAGCTAACTACCTCTTTAGCAGGACCATTGTATAGTTTTTCAGATATAGAAGTCGCTTTAAACAGCTCATCATTAGTGGTAAAAATGTTTTCAATCTCTGTACTCGATTTTGCCTCCTGCAAGGAAATTGTTGAAATCAACATTGCAGGGTTTGGTATAGCAATCACCCGTCCATTCAACTCGGCCAGAGCTGCACGTGCATTCACCAGTTTCTTGAAAATATCAATATTCTCGAACTTCTCATTTGGTGGTGGAAGATCCGGAAGTTGATTCCAGGGTTTTGTTCTATCAGGATTTATCATATGAAATATTGAACGGTAAAAATAACAAAATTTACCGTTCAATCGAAATTCTCACGGTAAATTTTGGTTTTACGTTATCCTGATTCGGTAAAAACGTTAAGCTTTCAACATTGCTGCATCCAACTCTTCCGAAACTCCCAATTTCCCATTTATAACTGTAACTGCGGTAATCACAGCTTTAATAGAAAGTTTCTCATCAGGCAAGCGGTAAATATCCTGGTGAAAGAGGTATCTAATTCCTTGTTTTTCAACATTTATGCGGCAAACAAACTTATCGCCACTTACTAAAGGAGTTTTGTACTGGATATCAGCCCTGGCAACAACGGCAGTAATGCCACGTTTAAACAAATCGGCAAAGTCAAGCCCCACTGAAAGTAAAAATTCGTGCCTTGTATGCTCAAGGTAGTTTTGATATACGGAGTTATTTACTACTCCCTGTAAATCACATTCATAATCCCGAACTTTAAACTCAAGTTCGTAAGCGTAGTTTTTGTTTGTCATATTTTAGTATATTAGATTATTGGTATATTAGAAATTAGAACTTGAAAGTAAAGAATTTTTAATCTAATGTTTTCGCGAAAATAGCGAGTTCGAATACACTAATTTCAAAGTTCTAAAATGGCATTCTTGCCATAGGTGCAACATCCTGCCCTACAAATTCTTTCTGCAAATACTTATAATAACCAGTAATAGCAATCATAGCAGCATTATCAGTTGTAAATTTAAAAGGAGGAATATATACATTTAATTTCATTTTTTTTCCTAACTCTGTTACGGCATTTCTTAACCCCGAATTGGCCGAAACACCACCAGCAATGGCCACATCTTTCACTCCTGTTTGTTTGACTGCCAGTTTTAGTTTATCCATTAGAATATCGACAATGGTAAATTGTAATGAAGCACATAAGTCATTCATATTCTGCTTAATAAAATCAGGATTCTCTTTAATATTATCACGAATAAAATAGAGAAACGCTGTCTTAAAACCACTATAACTATAGTCCAAATCTTTGATTCTGGGTTTTGTAAACTTAAATGCCTTTGGATTTCCTTCCTTTGCATTTTTATCAATTAGTGGCCCACCAGGATAAGGCAATCCCATTGTTTTTGCACATTTATCAAATGCTTCTCCAGCCGCATCATCAATAGTTTCACCAATAGTTTCCATGTCAAAATAATTCTTGACTAATATGATCTGGGTATGCCCCCCGGATACCAATAAACACAAAAAAGGAAAATCTGGTTGCTTGCTATCGACATCATTTTCTTTAATAAAATGAGCCAGAACGTGTGCCTGTAAATGGTTTATTTCAATAAGTGGAATATTGTTATACAATGCAAAGCCTTTCGCAAATGATGTTCCTACAAGCAGCGAACCAAGTAAACCAGGCCCTCTTGTAAAAGCAATTCCACTAATATCCGATTTCTCAATCCCTGCAACCTTAATGGCCCTGTCAACCACAGGAATAATATTCTGCTGATGTGCTCTTGAAGCCAGTTCAGGAACAACACCTCCATATTGCTTATGTACATCTTGGTTGGCGATTACATTTGATAACATCACCCCGTCCTGAATAATGGCTGCCGATGTGTCATCGCACGAAGATTCAATTCCCAATATTGTCGTTTTCATCTGGTTTTATTAATTACTTTTCAAGGTCAGAAAGAACCCTCATTAAAAAAATAATCATTCTCATGTAGACTAATAATTATTTTTTTCTGCTTGTTTCATCTATTTCTAGTACCTTCCCGTAATGTAAATTGTTGTTTAACAAATTCATTTTTGATTTATCTTTGCAAAACTAATAAAAAACGGAAAGCCATCAAGAAACGATATAAAATACCACTTATTTTACTGTTTATTTTCGTAGGTTTACCATTAGTTGCCTATGGCATTTTCAGATTACCTTCTGTACAAAAATGGGTGGCCGGAAAAATTACTTCTTACTTATCAGAAGAACTAAATACGGTTGTTACTCTTGAAGGAGTTGATATTTCAATATTCGATCATATAATTTTTGAAAAACTGTATATTGAAGATCAGCAAAAAGACACATTGCTTTATGTTGACTATCTGGGTGTTAACATAGACAGACTAATGTACAAAAAAGAACTTGTTGCCCTGGACAGAATCAAACTAAAAAACCTGACATTTAATCTAAAATATGATACCGCCGGGGTAATAAACCTTCAGTTTGTGCTGGATGCTTTTAGTTCAGATTCCGTTGCAGAAGCTGATACAACTGAAAGTACATCTAATTGGAAAATAAACTGCGCCAAAATCATTATAGAAAATTCTAAGCTGACTTACTATATGCCAGACACGGCAAAACATGAATTCGGCCTCAATTTCAACGACTTAGAGGTTACACCTTTAAATTTTTACGGAAGTAATTTCATGCTTGCAGGTAACTCAATCATGCTTGATATTGATTCTCTTAGCTTCAGTGACAAATCTGGTTTTAATTTGCATAAATTGAGTTCAAATGTTTTTTATGGAAATACGCACATCGATCTAAATAAGTTTAGCTTAATTACTGATAATAGTAACATCTATTTTACCAAGCTAAAAATGACCTACCCATCACTAGATGCTTTCGGTGATTTTTTTAACCAGGTTCAGCTAAATGTCCAGGTTCCTGATTCTACATTAATTGGAATGAGAGATGCGGCTTATTTTGCACCTTCTCTCATCGGTTTTGATCAGGAAGTTAAACTAACTGCTGATATAAGCGGCCCACTAAGTGATTTAGACACCAGATATTTAGACCTGCAATATGCAAAAAACACAAGGTTAACAACAAATTTTAAAATAACAGGTTTGCCTGATATCAAAAAAGCAGTCTTTAATATCAATATTGACACGCTAACTACCTCAATAACAGATCTTAACTCAATAAAAGAGCCTAAAAACCCTAAAAAAAGCTTATTGAAATTGCCTACTTCTATGGAAAGTGTGGGCAGAATCTACTACAAAGGAAACATTAAAGGAAAAGTTGAGGAACTGGTCACTAAGGGAAAGTTGATTACAGGCATTGGAAATATTTCAGCCAACATCAACCTAAAACAGCACAAAAATGGCAGCATGAATATCAACGGGGATTTGCTTGGTCAGGATCTTGCCATTAGTGATATCGTTGATAATAAGCAACTTGGAAAATTTGATATCATTGACACACTGAACTTTAATATCAGTCCTGCCGGAGATGTTGAGGGAGTTTCAAATGGCGTGTTTAACAACCTTGAGTTGCTTGGTTATAGCTATGCATCCGTTACCTTTGATGCCATTATCAATAAATATGTTTACCAGGGCGAATTAAAGATTGATGATCCAAACATCAAGTTATATTTGGAAGGAATGTTTGTCAATAATGAAGAATTGCCAAAGGTAAAATTCACCACAAAAATAGATGAGTTTGTTCCATACAAGTTACACCTTTACGAAGACAGTCTTTTCAGTACCAAACTTGAAATGAAAGGTAGTGTAACTGGTCTTGATCCGGATGTTTTGACGGGAAAGCTAGAATGCGATATAAAAGAACTGACGAATAGTAATGGTGCAATAAAGAAAAAAGAACTCATGGTGAGATCTGATTATGACAAGATAGACTCAATAAGAACAGTACAAATATTATCAGACTTTCTTGATGTAAAGCTTTCAGGCGATATAAAGCTGACCACAGTAGGTGAATCATTTCAGAAATATTTGTATGGCATTATGCCTTCTCTGGCTGACACTTCATTTGTTCCTACTGAAAATAAAGACAGTTTATACACCGCATTGGCCCAGGATAATAATTTTGATTTCAAAATAACCCTTAAGGACCTTAAAGAAATAGGAACTATGTTTTTCCCTGGTATAGATATTAAACCAGGTACTAATCTTAGCGGAAAGTATAATCTGGGGCCCGAAAAATTCAATCTACAGGCTTATTGTCCCGAAGCCACTTTATCAGGAACTAAAATTGAAGAAGTAATCTTAAATAGTGACAACAGGGATGATAAATTTAATATTTATATAAGTGCAAGTAAAATTCATTTTAACGAAAGCAACACTCTTGATAACTCACTTATTTACAGCTATCTGTACAACGACAAGGTTTATGTGAACCTGGATTGGAACAGCTTCCTGGATTCACTAAATTACAGTGGCGACTTCTCCCTTGTAGCATTTCTTGAAAACAGAGAAAATGCAGATCCCCTTATAAAATTGCAACTTGATTCATCTACATTTGCTTTCGAAAACAACTTGTGGACCCTCAATAGCAACGAAATGGCTGTTGATTCAAGCCACATTGAGCTTGGACATATTTTTGCCTATAGTTCAAATAATGAAAAAATCGACATCAGTGGGCGGTTATCAGAAAGTAAAAATGATACTTTAAAAGTTAAGCTAGACAATATACATCTTTCATCCTTTAACACTTTTGTTAAAGACATGAACCTGGATCTCGACGGTGTAATGTGTGGAAATACAGAAATTGTAAGTGTTTTAGGCAACCCACAGGTAAACTCTGTTGATTCAATTTTAGGAATGAAACTGGATGAGCACAGCCTGGGAGATATTCGTGTAAAAGCTCTTTGGGACGACAAAAACTCAATCTTAGAATTACATACTGAAACTCAGCTAATTAATACTAAAAACGTAATATTGGATGGCAAATATTATGTTGAAAAAGATAGCATGGACTTTAATGTGAAAATCAATCGTTTTCCATTTGCATCAGCCTCACCATTTGTGCAAGATTTTATATCCGATATTGTAGGAAAAATTAGTGGAAATATTTCTATAAAAGGTAGCACTAAAAAACCAGATATCAATGCCGGGTTAAAATTTGTTCGTTCAGGCTTTAAGGTAAACTACCTCAATACTTACTATACTTTTACGGATAGTCTGTTTATTGAAAAAAACATGATAACCATGAAGCGTATGAAAATAAACGCTGGAAGAAACAGTTTTGCATGGTTATCGGGCAAAATCACACATAAGAATTTTAAAGATATAAAAATGAGTATTCTGGTGGAGCCCAGAAACTTTCTTTTCTTAAATACCCAACAAACCGATTCATCATTGTTTTATGGCACCGTATATGCCAGTGGAGGTATAAATCTTGAAGGTGATCCGGATAATATGGATATAGACATCAAGCTAAAAACTGAACGTGGAACACGCTTTTTCCTACCTCTTACTTCGAGCAGCGAAGTATCTGAAAGTGACTTTATTACATTTGTAAATTATGATACTGCAGAAGTAGTTAAAAAGGAGGAACAACAGGTTGACTTAAGTGGAATGAACATCAATTTTGAACTCGAAGCCACCTCCGATGCTGAAATGCAAATTATCATGGATGAGACTGTTGGTGATATGATTAAGGTTCGTGGTATGGGTAACCTTGATGTAAAGGTTAGCAATGTGGGTGATATATTTTTATTCGGAACCTATACTGTTACAAAAGGAGATTATTTGTTCACCCTTCAAAACCTTGTAAATAAGCGATTTATCGTTGATCCCGGAAGCACCATTAAATGGGGAGGAGATCCATACAACGCAGCCATGAATATGACAGCGGTTTACAAAATCAGAAAAGTTCCGTTGTATGATTTAATGAAGGATGAAGTTTACAAGGAGCAAAAAACCAATGTTGAGTGTTTGCTTGGCATGAAAGGGAACTTAATGAACCCCCGTATTGAATTTGGACTAAATTTACCAGATGCAAAAGAGCCAGTAAGTTCAAACGTGAATGGTCTCGATCAAAATGATTTAAACCAACAAATACTTTCCTTGCTAATTTTAGGTCAATTTCAACCTTTACCTGGTTTGAAAAATGATGATGCATCTGCTGGAGGAGGAGCTGTTTCAAACAACGCATTTGAGATGTTATCCAACCAGTTAAGTAACTGGTTATCAAAAATTAGCGACGATTTCGATATTGGAGTCAATTACAAAAAAGGAGGTGAAATGACCTCGGATGAAGTTGAAGTTGCCCTGTCTACACAGTTATTTAACGACAGAGTAAGTATCAATACGAATGTTGGCGTTGGTAGCGGTAAAACGGAAGAAACAAGTACTTCTGCGCAAAATTCGGCAAACAAAATAGTTGGAGATGTTGAAATTGAAGTAAAATTAAATAAAAAAGGTTCTTTACGCTCAAAAGTATTTAACCGAACCAATCAACGGAATGAAGCCACTGAGGATCAAACACTTTACACACAAGGAGTTGGTATTTTTTATCGAAAGGAGTTTAACACAGTTGGTGAGCTAATGACCGATTTTTGGAAAACAGTTACTCTTCAAAAACATAAGAAAAAAAAGGAAGAAGAACGCAGAAAAAGGCTTGGAATCAATAATGATATCGAAAAAAAAGAAGACGATAAAAAAGAAACTCCTGATGTAAATAAAGATATCAACAAAGATGAAGATGAAGGCGAAGGCTAGTCATTAGCCACAGATCCTGTAATAAAATATCCAAAGTTATCAACAATCCTGTTTGAGTTTTTAGTATTTAATATCTTTGCGGGATATTATGGTCATTAGTTTACTGGTCATTGGTCATTAGACTAAAATTAAACTAATGACTAATGTCTAATTTCTAATGTCTAGAGTCGTGGCGAAGAAACCAGTAGAAACACCTTTAATGAAACAGTATCTGGAAATTAAATCAAAACATCCGGATGCTATTTTACTATTTCGTGTGGGAGATTTCTACGAAACTTTCTCCGAAGATGCCATAAAGACTTCTAAAATATTGGGTATTACACTCACAAGAAGAGCAAATGGTTCTGCTGCTTACATTGAATTGGCAGGTTTTCCACATCATGCCTTAGACACTTATTTGCCAAAACTTGTTCGTGCAGGACAACGTGTAGCTGTCTGCGAACAACTTGAGGATCCAAAACAAACAAAGAACATTGTAAAACGTGGTGTTACTGAGTTAGTTACTCCTGGTGTATCACTGAATGACAATGTGCTTGAACACAGAGAAAATAATTATCTGGCCTGCATAAATCTTGACAAAAAAGATGCAGGGGTGGCTTTTTTAGATATTTCAACTGGTGAATTTTATTGTGCAGAGGGTAGTTTTGATTATATTGATAAACTTCTGGCAGGTTTTAAACCAAAGGAAGTTTTAGTAGAACGTAGCAAGCAAAATCAATTTAAGGAACTACTGAACGGCAGGTACTACCTTTACCCTCTTGAGGACTGGATGTATACACATGACACTAGTATTGAACGTTTATTGAAACAATTTGATACGAATTCGTTAAAAGGATTTGGAGTTGATAAACTGGAACTAGGAAATGTCGCAGCAGGGGCTATTCTACAATACCTAGACTTAACACATCATACTCGTATTCAACACATTACAAAGATTGGCAGAATAGAGCAAGAACATTACGTTTGGATGGATAAGTTCACCAATAGAAATCTTGAACTGTTAGCTCCGGTGAACGAAGGAGGAAAAGCATTAATCAACATCATTGATAAAACAAGCTCACCAATGGGAGCACGCTTGTTAAAAAGATGGCTGGTTCTTCCTTTGAAAAACTTAAAACCAATTCAAGACAGGTTAGAGATAGTTGAATATTTTGTAAAAGAAAAAGAAGAAAAATCAACTCTGGAAAAACACATCAAACAAATTGGTGATTTAGAAAGGCTTATATCGAAAGCAGCTATCCTGAAAGTGAATCCAAGAGAAATTATTCAGCTCAAAAATTCGTTAAAAGCAATTATACCAATAAAAGAGCATTGCACTAAATCAAATAATAGAGGGTTAGTAAGCATAGCAGAGCAGCTTAATCCATGCCATTCAATCATTGAAAAAATTGAAAATGAGATTGCTGAAGAACCACCAGTCCAATTGATAAAAGGCAATGTTATCAAAGAAGGGGTTTCTGAAGAATTGGATAGTCTCAGAAAAATTGCCTTTTCAGGTAAAGATTATTTGGTTCAGATTCAGCAGGAAGAAATTCAAAAAACGGGTATTCCCTCGCTAAAAATTGGGTTTAACAATGTATTTGGCTACTACTTTGAAGTAAGAAATACACATAGAGACAGGGTTCCTGAAGGCTGGGTGCGAAAACAAACCCTGGTAAGTGCTGAAAGGTACATCAATGATGAATTAAAAGAATATGAATCAAAAATACTTGGAGCCGAAGAGAAAATAGGTGAAATTGAAGCCAGGCTATACAACGATTTAGTCATAAGTCTAAGTGATTATATTGCTCAGATTCAGTTAAATGCAGCGAAAATAGCCCAGTTGGATTGCTTATTGTCTTTTGCCTCTACAGCACTGGAATACAATTATGTAAAACCTGAGTTAAACGATAGTAAAGAAATTGAGATTAAAGCAGGAAGACATCCTGTAATCGAACATCAACTTACTGAAGGAGAAGCATATATTGCCAATGATGTTTACTTAAACGATAAAGATCAACAAATCATAATCATTACAGGGCCAAATATGGCTGGTAAATCAGCTTTATTAAGGCAAACTGCCTTAATTGTAATGATGGCCCAGATTGGAAGTTTTGTGCCGGCAGAAGGAGCAAAAATAGGCTTAGTTGACAAAATATTCACACGTGTTGGTGCTTCTGATAATATTTCTGTTGGAGAATCAACTTTTATGGTTGAAATGAACGAAGCAGCCAATATTTTGAACAATATTTCCGACAGAAGTCTTATTTTGTTTGATGAACTGGGTCGTGGAACATCTACTTATGACGGCATTTCAATTGCCTGGGCCATAGTGGAATACATCCATGAGCACCCAAATGCAAAAGCAAAAACTTTATTTGCTACTCATTATCATGAGCTGAACGAAATGGAGAAATCCTTCTCAGGAATTGCAAATTATAATGTTTCAGTTAAAGAACTCAACAACAAAGTAATTTTTCTTCGTAAATTAGTAAAAGGCGGCAGTGAACATAGTTTTGGTATTCATGTTGCAAAAATGGCTGGTATGCCTAAAAGTGTTTTGCAACGATCTGAAAAAATCCTTGCTGAACTTGAAAAATCAAGAGATACAAAAACACCTGTCAGACCTGTTAAAGAAATAAGCCAGAAACGAGAAGGGATGCAAATGAGCATTTTTCAACTGGACGATCCTGTATTAAAACAAGTCAGGGATGAAATTGCAGAATTGGATATTATCAACCTCACTCCTGTTGAGGCTTTAAATAAACTAAATGATATTCAGAAAATTATTGGTGTGAAGAAAAACTAAAACATAGAAATTTGTATTTTAGAAACCTAAAGAAGTTTCAGGTTCCAACAAACTAATTTCAAATTTTATTTTTCAACTAACGGCATTGTAAACTTAAAACAACTACCCTTACCATGTTGACTTTCAACCCAAATTTGCCCACCATTTTTCTCAACAAATTCACGACAAATTATCAGTCCCAGCCCAGTACCCTTTTCTTCAAGTGGTCCAAAGCTGTAGTTATCAAGGTCAATTTTGAAAAGATTACCAAGGTATTGTTTCTCAATACCAACTCCGTTATCACAAATACTAATTTCCAAAAATCCTTCAAGTTTCTTAAGCTTTACCTCGATTTTTCCTTTTCTATTTGTAAATTTGATAGCGTTGTTCAGTAAGTTCCTAATGATGGTATTCAGCATTAAATAATCAGCCATTACAAAATGGAAATCTTTTGGGGCACCGGTAATTACAATCTCTTTTTTATCTGCTTTATCCTTTAATTGCTCAATGCTAAGGTTTATAGCACTCCTAACATCTACCTCCTGCTTAAAGAAATCCATATGGCCCGACTGCATTTTTGACCATGTTATCAGGTTTTCAAGTAGCTTATATCCCCCTTTGGAAGCTTCTCTGATTGAAGCTAAAAACTTCAATCGTTTTTCATCATCCCATTTTGTGTAGTTATCAAGTAAAATTGAGGACAGGCTTGTCAAATCAGAAAAAGGCGATAACAGATCACGTGTAATAATCGAAAAGAATTTGTCCTTAGTCGCATTTGCTTCACGAAGATCGTGCTCACTTCTAATTCTGTTTTCCTCAATATTCTTACGTTCAAATGAAGTAGATATAATATTTGAAAAGGTCTTAAGCAGCTCAATTTCACTATCTTGCCAAACCCTAATGTTTCCGCAATCTTCAAAATTGATGAAACCAGTATGTCGGCCATGTAAATAAATTGGAATCATTAACATCGCTCTTACATCAAACTCTCTAAATACTGCAAGAGACTTCTTATATTCCACATCATTTAAATCATTGACATTTAAAAGTTCATCTTCAACAATTTTTTTAAATACAAGGTTATTTGAATCGTATTTAACTTTTATTAGTTTATTTAACTTAGGTTTTATATCCTGTTTACACCATTCGTAAACCAATCTGGCTTCACTTATTTCAGGCCTATTCATAAAAATTGAAACCCTGCTTGCATCAACAAAATTGCCAACCAGCTCTAATACATTGTTAACTTTATTCGCAAATGCATCCTGCTTATTAAATGCTCTTGATATTTTTGAGAAAAGCTCTTGTTGTTTATACAATACCATTAACTTTTTCTCATCACTCTTCCGATGGTCAATGTCATAGGATATACTTAACTTTACCTTCCGACCATCTTTCCAATTAATAACCTTCTCCTGCACTTCATACCACTTGTCATCAAATGCATTAAAATGGTCATGAACAATTACGTCCCCATTATTTTTGTATAGCTTTTTATTAAGACAATGAGCACATGGTTCAACAGCATCAGCCTGAAATATTTCCCGGCACAACTTCCCTTCTCCGTTACCATAAACATGCTTTGCATATTTATTCATGTACAGAATTTTATAGTTGCTAATATCGCAAACAAAAACAACAGCGTGTAGTTGCTCAAGAATTAACTCTATGTCAGGTGTTGCGGTATTTTCTGTGACCTTACTCAATTTCTTTATATTTGACATAACCTAATCCCTTAATTCAATAACAAGTTTCTTAAATTTACTACTTTTTTTTGCGATAGTCAATGCATTAAACAAAAAAGTATGTTGTAATAACTTATTTATTGATTAGACTAAATAATTGAAAAGGGTGTTGCTTTGAGCTTTTAATCTTTACATGTATTAACGGTATAATACCGTAAATGCACATAAAACAAGGATATATTTTGAAATTAAGTGCTCAAAAATTTGTTCTTAAATGAACTACAATTAGGCTTGGAAAAGAAAAATGGTTGGTCTTTTGTGCAAAGTAGGTTTTATTTTTTTCCAAGCCTTCACCGGTTTTGTTACAACATACTGATTATCAAGAGTTAAATCTGTTGCAATACACAACCTTGTGTTAGGATTTAATGTGGAGACAATTGTTTCTAAAAGCTGCATGTTTCTGTAAGGAGCCTCTATGTAAATTTGGGTCTGCCCTTCAGTTTTAGATCGCTGCTCATCTTTTTTCAGTTTAGCAGCCCTAGCAGGTGATTTTATAGGTAAATACCCATTAAAAGCAAAGCTTTGCCCGTTAAAACCTGATGCCATTAATGCCAATAAGATGGAAGACGGGCCCACTAATGGAACAATTTCAATATCAGAATTATGAGCAAGGGCCACAATATCAGCTCCCGGATCAGCCACAGCCGGACAACCAGCTTCAGAAATAAGTCCAATATTTTCTCCAATAAGAAGAGGCTTTATAAAACTTGCCAACTCTTCAGGTGGGGTATGTTTATTTAACTCAAAAAAAACAAGATCATCAATTTTAGTTGTTATGCCGGATTTGGAAAGAAACCTTCTGGCAGTCCTTACATTTTCTACAATAAAACATTTTATTTGGTTAAGTAAATCAGTATTGAAAGTTGGAATAACCTTATCAATTTCTGACTCTCCTAAAGTTGTTGGAATTAAATAGAGTTTGCCCTTCATTTTCGATTCATTTCGGCACAAAAGTAATGGTTGTTTTTATACAAACAAAAAGAAAAGAACATAGAAACAATAAGCTCATTTACAATTAATTAACAACCACACTCACGAATAATGACACACTTCATCTTTGGAAACAGAAATACTTCCTATTTTTGCAGCCACAATTCTCAGGTGCAAATATGTTAGAAAGGCTTTTAAAAATCTCCACCCAGGAAAGAAGAACTTTTCTTCTTCATATGGTTTACTCAGTGATAGATGGGTTAATACTTGGTCTTTTTGCCTTGAACGAATTTATCCTTATAAAAGGGCTTAAAGGGACTAATTTTCAAATTGGTTTTTTGTTTCAGTTTACAGTGATTGTATTATTACTGTCTATCATTATAAATGAATTTTTTAAACGAATTCGAAGAAAAAAACATCTAATTCGTTACGTTGGTATAATTACGCGGCTTCCTTTGACTTTATTTGTCTTTTTCCCAACTGAGTTTATTAACCAAAATGATTTTTTGTTTTATCAGCTTGCTTTCCTTTTTATCTTCTTGTTTTATTACATGGCTAACCCTTTGTTATTTCCGGCAATTAACCATTTATTAAAAAACTCATATTCCCATGAGAATTTCGGAAGGTTGTATGGATATGCCTCATCCGCTAACAAAATATTAATGCTAGTAGGCACATTTCTATTTGGACTTTTATTAGACCATAATCAATACGCATTCACTTACATTTACCCAATGGTAGCTTTAATCGGGGTTGCTTCCATCTTCATTTTAACAAAAATAAATTATGAAGCACCAGCGTTTAACGAGCCCAAAAAGAAGTTTTTCGAATCGGTAATCTCTTCCTTAAAAAACAGTGTTGTTATTTTAAAAACCAATAAACCTTATCGCGATTTCGAAATAGCTTTTATGTTTTATGGCTTTGCATGGATGGCAACTGCAGCTGTAATCACCATATTTTTCGACAAGGCACTACACCTAAACTATTCTAGTATAGCATTTTACAAAAATGCATATAATACTTTTGCAATTGTAGCTCTTCCATTTTTTGGGAAACTTTTAGGAAAAATTGATCCCCGGAAATTTGCAATTTTCACCTTTTCAGCAATGTTACTGCATTTGTTTTTTATGGGATTAACAGAGTTTTTGCCTTTTCATTTTGGTTTTTGGGAATTAAAAATCTATTACACATTGATTGCCTCATATGTTTTCTATGGATTATTTGCTGCTATGATGGCTTTACTCTGGTACATTGGTTCTGCCTATTTTTGCAAGAATGATGAAGTAAGTAGCTATCAATCTATTCACTTAAGTTTGACAGGTGTTCGGGGCGTTTTTTCACCTCTTGTCGGAGTGCTTTTTTATGAGTTAATTGGTTTTTCCGGCGTTTTTGGAATATCCGTAGCCTCGCTGGCAATATCAGTATTAATTATGCTTAATTCAATGAAAAAGCATAAGCTGCAACTAATTCAAACTGATAAACTTAAATAACCATTTAGCTGGCAAAACCTAAAAATCCGCTTTTTGAAGAATCTTTAAAATCTTTAACTGTTTTTACATTGGTTATTCCCTTTAGCTTTTCAAGCCTTTCCACTAAATCTTTTAAAACATCTTCATTGGCAATGTAAATATCTAACATACCATAAAATAAATCACTATGCGTATCGAAATGCAATGACTTTATATTTACATTTAACTCTGTTGAAATTAGAGTTGTTACCTGATTAGCAATTCCGGGCCTGTCAAAGCCACTTAGCTCAATTCTGTAAAGCTGCGATAAAAGCTCCTTAGGTGTCCATTGTGCCTGAATAATTTTTCCATTGCCAAGATGAGATTCGACCTTAATAATTTCACAATCAGATCGATGTAGACTTATTCTGCCATCTGGTAACTGGCAGCCTGTGATTTCGTCTCCAGGAAGTGGTCGGCAACATTTTGCTATTTCAACAAAGGAATGGAGCTTCATTTCGTCCACTTTCAGGGTAGGATTAAGCTTTCTAATATTTTCCAGAATATCTGCATCAGTAAATTGCAGTTTCCAATATCTAATTAAGCGATCTGTTGCTTTCTCCTTTAAAACTGTAACCAATTCATTTTTACTTAGTTCCTCATTACCAACCTGAAGATATAAATCTTTCTTTGAGGCTAAATGAAAATGCTTTAGTAACTTTTTAATCACTTTGCCATCAACCAAAATATTATTTTTGGCAACAAGATATTTGAAAAGCTTTCTTCCTTCATTTATCTGCTTAATTTTTTCCTGATGGAAAATTCTGTTTAAGCCTTTCCTTGCCTTTGAAGTTTTCACAAAATGTAACCATTGCTCATTTGGCTTTTGCGAATCGGAGCTTAATATTTCAACAATATCACCACTACCCAAAACATGATTAATAGGAACCACATTTCGTCCAATCTTTGCCCCAATACAATTAAACGCAAGATCGGTATGTATTTCAAATGCAAAGTCCAGGACTGTTGCATCTTTAGGCAATGTAACTATCTCACCCTGAGGGGTAAAAACCAGTATTTCAGAAGAAAAAATATTCAAATTAAAACTATCAAAGAAATCCTGCGTCTGATTATCAGCATCACCAAGCTTTTCCTTAATTTCTTTTATCCAAATATCAAGTTCTGACTCTTTATCTTCAACACCTTTATATTTCCAATGGGCTGCAAAGCCAATTTCGGCCATATCATTCATTCGTTTTGATCGAATCTGTACCTCAACCCATCTTTTCTTAGGGCCTAAAACAGTTACATGAAGCGCCTCGTAACCGTTTGATTTTGGTGTTGTTATCCAATCCCTGATTCGATCTGCTTTCGGGTGATACATTTGGGCAATCATGGAATAAATCTTCCAACATTCTTCTAACTCTTTTTCAGGCGAGCTTGGTGTAAAAACAATTCGAATAGCAAACAAATCATATACCTCATCAAAACTCACATGTTTTTTTTGCATTTTGTTCCAGATGGAATAAATAGACTTTGTCCTGCCATCAATATCAAATTCTATTTCTTCTTTGTCGAGCGCACTGATAATAGGCAATGAAAAATTGGTAATAAATTGTGTTCGTTCTTTTTCACTTCCTGTAATTTTTGAATCAATATCCAGATAAATTTCCGGGTGCTTAAACTTTAAGCTTAAATCCTCAAGTTCAGTTTTTATATTGTAAAGACCTAAGCGATGTGCAAGTGGAACATAAACATACAAAGATTCTGTTACTGTTTTTAGCTTTCTTTTTTCAGAATAGGAACCCAAAGTCCTCATATGATGCAGCCTGTCTGCTATCTTGATAAATATTACACGAATGTCGTCTGAAAGTGTGAGCAGAATTTTTCGAAAAGCCTCAGCTTGCACAACACTCTGGCTATCTAACACTTCGCGGACTTTAGTCAACCCTCTAAGAATAGATGTTGTTTTAGGACCAAAGTTTTGCTCAATATCGTCTAACTGGAAATCAGTTTCATCAACAATATCATGCAAAAGTGCGGCAATCGCTGATTTTACACCTAATCCAATCTCGTTTGTTACAATTTTTGCAACAGCAACAGAGTGTTCTATGTAAAATTCTTTGGAGTTCTTCTTGATTCCCTCAAAAGCCTGGTTGGCAATTTCAAATGCTTTCCATAAAAGTTTTTGGTCTTCCTCACCTTTACACCTTCGACAATCTTTTATAAAATTCTCAAAATCACTTCTGATCAGTTCCGATTCAGGTATTTTTTTGTTGTTATTAGGCTCAATAATTTCCAGTTCAGATAAATTAAAATTCTCTTCCTTCATTTTAATTTGATTTTTCGATCAAATACTCTCTTTTTTAAACTGTTTTAGGTGTAAGGATAAAATATTTCAGCTTTTTAGTTTACACTTCAAGTAACGAAAAATTGTAAACTTTCGTGCAATTTAACTCGACTTTATTAAAGTATTTTTTTGGCCCCCGTTCTAACACCCATAATTTTATAATTCACCCCTTTTGTGAGTTTTATAACTATAAAATTAAGTGTATTTCTCGTGACAATTTAAGAATAATTCTTCACTTTTTTCTTGTAAAAACACCAATTTAGGTGAACTAACAAAAACTTTGGTTAAAAGGTATAATAATGAGGTTGAAATGATAAAGCAAAAATACAGAAAAATGAGAAATAACCTAATGTTGAGTGTTAAAAAAAGAAAAAATACTAAATTTTTAATGTTTATTAGATAGTTTAATTTTTAGTCGTATCGTAAAATAATATCAAAGTATTTCTTTAACCTTAATCGGTATGCCAAATTAAAAATCAACTCTTCGAGCCAAACGAATTCCATCAATACGCTTTAGTTTAACAACCAAAGCATTTAGAACATCCAAATTTGGAACATAAACTACAATGTGCCCTTCATAAATGCCATTATTCCCATCTATATGAATGGATTTCATGTTTACATTCATCTGATCAGAAATCACATAAGTTAAATCATGAACAATTTTCTTTCGATCAATTCCTTTCAGGAAAATCCTTGCCAGGTATTGATTCTGTTTATGAGATCTCCAGACAACCTTTGCAACCGAACGCCCTTGCTCAGCATTTAACTTAATAGCATTAACACATGCCATTTGATGAATCGTAACATCCTCATTTTCATCACAATAAGCAATAGACTTATCACCTGGTATTGGATAACAACATTCGGCCAATGTATACAATGGCTCATCTAATCTTTCTTCAGCAATAAAAGGCTTTTTATGGCTAAACTCAGGTTTTTCTCTTACTTTCTCTGCAACTGGTTTTACTTTTAAAAAAGAGGGCAAAATACTTTCAAAAATACCAGTAGAAGTAACTGACTTAAAAGCTCTTACCAATCCACTTCTGGTTATTTCCTTACTCCCAATTCTTGAATATAGATTTTGCTGATCTTTGGTTTGAAAATAACTAACAAGCTTTACTATAGTTGTTTCATCGGTTTCAGCCTCTAACTCAGACTGAACTTCTTTTAAAATAATCTCTCCTGCAGAAATATTTTCTCTCTCCTGTTTTCTGAAATAATGCTTTAAATTATCCTTAGCCCTCGCTGAAACAACCACATCCAACCAGCTTTTGTCAGGAAATGCTTTTTCTGAGTTTAACACTTCAATTTGGTCAGCACTGTTTAAAACATGCCCAATATTAACAAGTTTTTTGTTCACTTTTGCTCCTATACAATGAAGTCCCAGCTCACTATGAATATGAAAAGCAAAATCTAAAACAGTAGCTCCACGAGGTAGCTTAATAATTCTTCCTGCTGGAGTGAAAACATATATTTCTGATATATAAAGATTTAACTTAAAGTTATCAAGAAAATCAAGATCGTTCTTTTTAAGATTTATCAACTGATCCCCTATACTCTCAATCCACTTATCACGTTCGCTAGGCTCTTTATCGTACCCGATTTTTTTCTCAGATGAATAACCTCTTTCAGCAATTTCGCCCATTCGCTGACTAAGGATTTGAACCTCGCGCCAGTTTCCATCACTAATCATTATATCAACGATAAGCGCCTCAAAACCATTAGCTTTTGGATTTTTCACCATGTCCTGAAGACTACCACGGCGAGGCATAAATATGTCAGTAACCAATGTATAAACATTGTAACATTGTCTTCTTTCTGATGTTCTTCCTTTTGGTTTAAAAATTAGCCTTAAGGTCTGGAAATTATGGATTTCGTCAAATGCAAGGTTCTTCTCGTTCATTTTCATCCAGGTGGCATACAATGACTTACGCACTCCCCTGATTTCATAATTGATTTTTTCTTTATCCAGAACAATGGCCATTTTCGCCTTAAATTCCTCTATCACCTGTTCATGCTTCTCCTTAGTCGCATCAATCATTTGCATTAACTTATTGTAATTTTCAGGCAAATGAAATTTAAAACTTAGATCCTCCAGCTCTCGGCCAATTTTGTTAAGACCCAACCTGCGTGCAAGTGGAGCATAAACATAAAGCGTTTCGCCAGCTTTGACAATTTGTCTGTTTTCAGGCATTCCTTCAAGGGTACGCATATTGTGCAACCTATCCGCTAATTTTATCAGAATTACCCGAATATCCTTAGGTATTGACATTAACATTTTTCTAAATGTTGCCGCTTGCACATTTAACTCGTCGGAATAAACATTGGTTATTTTGGTTAGTCCATCAACAATTGATGCTATTTTATCGCCAAACTTATTTCGGATAATATCAACGGTAATTTCTTCGCTATCTTCAACTACGTCATGCAATAAGGCACAAACAATTGAAGTAATACCAAGACCAATTTCTTTCACTACAATCTTAGCTACTTCTATTGGGTGTAGAATAAAAGGTTCCCCACTTTTTCTTTTCATTCCGGAATGCGCATCATACGCAAAATTAAAAGCCGAAATCAACAGCTTCCTGTTTTTCGGGGTACGGCACCTTGGACACAAATTAAGCAATTCTAAAAATGCTTTGCGTACTTCTTCACCTCCTTTAATTTCAATATCGTCCTCTTTATCTGTCATTTACAATAAGTAGCCCTAATTTTTTGCTATAAAATTAGAAAATTTTCAAAATCAAATGTTTTAATAAAGTAAATAATTACCGAATTAACTGCACATACAAAAGGCTTACCATAAAGTGCAGTACAATATAAATTTTTAATTAATTAACTTAAGAAGCTCCAATTCATAAACAATGATGGAACGTGGCGGAATCTTCTCCATATCGCCAAGCAAGCCATGCGCCCTAAAAGGAGGCATGATTATTCTTGCTTTGTCACCCTCGTGAAGTAATAAAATTCCCTCTTCTAATCCGGATTCCACGCCTCCATGCCCAATTGCAAATTCTTTTGCTCCAATAGAATCAGATGAATAGCAAAGGGTGCCATCAAGCAGAGAAATTTTAAAATTCAAAACAGCAACCTGCCCGTCTTTTGCTTTTTCACCATTGCCTTTTTCATATATTTCGTACCAAATGCCAGATTTGGTTTCTTTCATGTTCCACTTTCGTCGTTTAACATAATTAGCAATACGTTCAGCATCTAAAGTGGTTAAATATTTATTTGCTTTTTGCAACGATTCATTGTACTTCTCAAGTTCCTCCTTTGTTCGCCTCTCTCTTTTTTTAGGTTCATCATTGCAAGAAAAAGTCAATAAAGAAATAATAATCAACAAGTTAATTAAAGCTATCTTTTGCAAAGAAATATTCCTCATCTTTCCTTATTCTAAAATTAAATCCTTATGTTCCTCTGCTAATTTAACGAATGATTCAAGTGTTTTATTTAATGATTCAAAAGATTTTCCTCCTGCCGCATTCTTATGCCCGCCACCATGAAAATATTTTCTTGCAAACTGGTTTACATCAAAATTCCCGATAGAACGGAAGGAAGCTTTTACATGTTCTTCCTTTTCGATAAAAATAGCAGCAAACCTTGCTCCAGCTATGGATAGCGCCATATTTACAAAACCCTCTGAATCACCATTTTGATAGTTGTATTTTTCCTGATCTTCTTTTGATAAATAAATGTATGAAGTTCCGAATTCTGGGAAAAACTGCATCCTGTTGTGCAAGGTATTTCCTAATAATTGCATTCGATGATAAGGATATTCATTGTATAGCTTGTTAATAACAAACTTCTTATCCGCTCCCATTTTCAGCAATTTTGAAACTATTTCGAAAGTTCTGATGGTTTCGGAATTATGACTAAACAGACCTGTATCAGTAACAATTCCGGTAAGCAAACAAGTAGCAATATCTACATTTTCAGGAATATTTTCATCCTGATTTTCAATAAATTCATATACCAGCTCAGAGGTTGAACTGACTGATGTATCCGAAATCAGATAATCTACAAAATCAACAGGTTGTGGATGATGATCAATCATTATTTTTACATTTTTACCAGAATCAATATGATCTCCCACTCCATTTACCCTTTTAGGATCATTAAAATCACAGAAGAACAAAATATCAGCTTCAGCAATTAATTCCTTTGCTCTGTCAGGTTCTTTATCAAATAAGATTATTTTATCACTATCTGGCATCCATTTTAAAAAGTCAGGAAAGTCATTAGGCACAATTACAGTTACTTCCGATACTTTTTTACTTAAAAAATGCTTCAATCCTAGAGTGCTTCCAATAGCGTCTCCATCAGGATTTACATGACCGAAAATAACTACCTTTGATTCCGACTTTATTACTTTTCCCGCTCCTTTAATAATTCCTTTTAAATCTTCCTTCATTCACTTATTTTTTTACAGAACAGCAAAGGTAATCAATATTTTAGCTCGTTCTTCTTTTTTATCTTAAATTAAAAAAGGACTGAATTATCAGCCCTTTACTATTTAACGAATTATTTGTTTCTTATAATTTTAGTATGCCTTCGCAAACAACACCCTTCTTTTCGAAGGTTTCCCTGTCAGAATACACTTTCCATCTTCTTCAGGTGAATCCAAAGGAATATTTCGGATAGTTGCTTTGGTTTCATTTTTTATCTGATCTTCAGTTTCTGCAGTTCCATCCCAATGTGCTAATACCCAGCCATTTTTGTTTTCAATAATGTCCTTAAATTCATCATAAGTATCAGCTTTATAAGTATTCTCCTCACGGAATTTAAGCGCTTTTTCGAAAATACTTTTCTGCATATCTTCCAACAGACTTTGAACAGTAGCCAGTAATTCACTTTCAGGATAGATTTTCTTTTCAAAAGTATCCCTGCGGGCAATCTCTACATTTCCTTGCTCTAAATCCCTTGGACCGATAGCGATTCGCAATGGCACTCCTTTCAATTCATATTCAGCAAATTTATGGCCTGGACGATAAGCATCCCTGTTATCATACTTCACCGAAATACCATTTTTACGAAGTAAAGCCATTATTTCTTCTGCTTTTGCATCCATCTGTTCGAGCTGTTCCATGTTTTTGTAAATAGGAACAATAACTACCTGATATGGAGCAAGTTTAGGAGGCAATACCAATCCATTGTCATCAGAATGAGCCATAACCAAAGCACCCATTAACCGGGTTGAAACTCCCCATGAGGTAGCCCAAACATAACTTAGCTTTCCATCTCTATCGGCAAATTTTACATCAAAAGCTTTGGCGAAATTCTGACCTAAAAAGTGAGAAGTTCCAGCTTGCAGTGCTTTTCCATCCTGCATCATTGCTTCAATGGATAAGGTTTCTAATGCACCGGCAAAACGTTCGCTTTCAGTTTTTGCCCCTTTAATAACGGGAACAGCCATAAATTCTTCGGCAAATCTTGCATAAACATTCACCATTTTATTGGTTTCTTCTATTGCCTCTTCTTTGGTTGCATGTGCGGTATGTCCTTCCTGCCATAAAAACTCAGCAGTACGCAAGAACAATCGTGTACGCATTTCCCATCTAACTACATTCGCCCATTGGTTAATTAAAATAGGCAAATCTCTATGTGACTGAATCCAGTTTTTATAGGAGTTCCAAATAATTGTTTCTGAGGTAGGCCGAACAATTAATTCCTCCTCTAATTTTGCAGTAGGATCTACTTCTATTCCTTTTCCATCTTCAGTATTTCTTAATCTGTAGTGAGTTACTACAGCGCATTCTTTTGCAAACCCTTCAACGTGAGCAGCTTCCTTACTAAAAAACGACTTGGGAATAAAAAGCGGGAAATAAGCATTTTCATGACCTGTTTCTTTGAACATATCATCCAAAGCACGCTGCATTTTCTCCCAAATGGCATAGCCATAGGGCTTGATCACCATTGATCCACGAACAGCTGAATTCTCAGCCAATCCAGCTTTCACCACTAAATCATTGTACCATTGCGAATAATTTTCGCTTCTTTTTGTGATTCCTTTTGACATTTTCTTTTAGTAATTAGAAATTAGATGTTAGATTTGAGAAATTAGTAATTAGAAAATTCCAAGTTCTAATTTCAAAGTTCCAGGTTCTATAAATAAGTTTTACCTTTGTATTTGAAAAATGACTGCAAAAATATATAAAAAACATTAGTAATTAGGCATTAGAAATTAGAAATTAGAGACATTACCGATTGTGCTAATGATTCGACCTTTTTACTTTAAACTTTCTACCTTAAACTGGTGAAACATGTACAGCAAAAACGAAATGACTCTTGGCGAAGCAATAAGAGCTTATTTAAAAGCCATGGGACTTGATAAAAAACTAAAAGAAAGAAATCTCATTAATTCATGGGAAGAAATTATGGGTAAAGCTGTTGCCAGGGCCACAAACGATATTGCTTTGCATAACCAGGTGCTTTTTGTTCGCTTAAACTCTTCAGTGGTAAGGCATCAGCTACAAATGATGAAATCAGGAATTATTGATGCACTGAATAGAAAAGCAGGTGAAAAGCTTGTCAATGATATTGTTTTTAAATAAAAAAGAGGCTGTCTAAAAAGCTTGCCTTCGTTGAAAACCAGTTTTGCCCCAACCCAGATTGAGAGCCTTGCTTTTCAGCGATTTCCATTTAAGTCGAAAATCCTATAGTATTTAATTTTCAGACAGCCTCTTTAAGTATTCTTGAAAACTATTTCACAATTATTTTTTCAGTTAGTTTTTTGTTATCCGTATTCAGGCGAATAAAATACATACCCTTTTTATTCTTTGTTAAATCTATAGGTGTTTTAAATTCAGTAAGTTGTTGCTTATATATTGTTTTTCCATTAGAATCAACAATCTCTAAAATCGAATTTTCACTTAAATTATTGTTCTCAACAATGAAGTTCCCGAATGATGGATTAGGAAAAACTCTAAAACCTGAAGACAGCAAAGGTTTGTCTTCAACCCAGTTAATTGCCTCATTACCTGAACTTTTAGTGTTTTTTGCACGTACCAATGGAGTTACAGTTAAATAAAAATCGTCGCTTACTGAACCACCGTTACCATCATCAGCTGTAACTGTTATTAAACTAGTCCCTACTCCCATTTCGGTAGCAATTATCCATGAACCTACCATACTAACATCTAATACACCCGGATCACTAGAGGTTGCAGAATAGGTCAGAGGGTCACCATCGGGGTCAGTAAAAACTACAAAAACATTACCACTAGCACTTCCAAAACCAGCCGTAAAAGTCCGGTCAGAAATAGGCCGGCTAACAACAGGGGCTCTATTGGGTAATTTAAGGGTAATTGCCTCGCTTATCAATGTTAAATCTGTTATTGCCACATTGGTAACATGACAAACATAGGCTCCCAAATCACTTTCAGTTATATTAAGAAGGTTCAATACAGAACTTGTTGAAGGCCCACTAATTGATACACCATCTTTAAACCATTCATACCGGTTATTTGCCCCTCCCAGGTTATTTACTGAAAGTGCAGCAATATCCAGGCTGACATTTTGAGTTAAATTTACCTCTATTTCATTGTCAGTAAGAGGAAATTCCAGTTGAGGACTGTATTCTAAATTAATATTAAACCCAAAGCCAGCGGCTAAAGTACTTATTGCCTCAACTCCTTCGAAAGTGAAATAGTTATTGGTAATGATATAGCCTGACGGAAAAGCATAAAAACTGGGAAGTCCTGTAAATGTACCGGTCAATTGATTATTGCTAAAATTCATGTAAGATAACATAACCATAGAGTTTAATTCTACAGGAATCGAACCAGTCAGCTGGTTGTCATTCAAATAAAGCGATTGTAAAGTGCTTGACAGGTTTCCAATTTCACCAGGTATACTTCCGCTGAATTGATTGTGTGACAAGTTCATCCAGGTTACACTTGTAGGGGTGCCAATTTCAACTGGCAATTCACCCGAAAACTCATTATGACTCAGATTTAAATCAATCATATTTCCGGCCTTAAATATCTCCGGGGTAATTGGTCCACTAAAATTGTTATGGCTTAAATCACACCAACCTAATTGAGTACAATTAGCAATCTCTGGTGGTATACTTGTTAACTGATTATTTGAAAGATAAAGCCCCCTCATCTCAGTAAAAACACCAATTTCCGGTGGAATATCACCACTTAGTCCATTATTGACTAGGCTTATCCCGTAAACCTCATCGAAGAAAGCGGATACTCCGTACCATGTTGCCACAGGAGCAGCTGTGCCCCAGTTGGTATTATTGATCCAATTAGGGCCATCAGTAGCATAATAAAATGCCATTAAAGCAGCTCTTTCTTCAGGTGAAACATCCTGTGCTTTTAGGAAGTTTGGTAAAAGGCTAATAATCATTAGTAAAAATAGTTTTCTCATAACATTTATATTAGTTTGTGTTTAGTATTAAGTATTTATAGTCTATTCCCTATTAGGGAGTTCATTTTTTTACTTAAAGTAGTGATTGTATATTTGCAATTTATAGAAATTTAATTTTTTATCTTAAGTAGATTAGATTGGCAGGTGAAAAAACTTTACCAATTGATTAATTACTTACATAAAACACAATCTATTGAAATGGTAATGGACTGAGCTTGTTAAAATGACATCTAATTTGAATTAAGTCAGGTTATCGCTTTCTATCAAGATTGATAACAAAATTATTCGCAGAGTTTAATTACCAGCTTCTTTTATTGATTGTAAAAAAATCACTATCTTCATCGTTGATAATCAAAATCCTCTAGTAATGAAAGGTTTACAATACATGTTTCCGGGCGCATCAAAGCTTTGGGTAATAATAATGATTTCGGTATTTGGTGCAATGAGCTGCCAGGAAGGATGCCGCTGCCGTGGATGCTCGGGCTGTGGAGGTTGTACAACCAGTGTTGTGGTAGAGCATGAGGATGAAAAAATGAATGTAGATGGGGTGGCTATAAAAGTTCGCGCCAATAAAAACATGGTAACAAACAGAAAACTTAAATTTGGACGAGAAGATATTTATGTTGATAAAAACCAATGGTACTCTGTTGATTACTTTTTAAAAATTGAAAAAAGGGATGCCATAAAAAATATTTGTGAGTACGATGCTTCCAAAAACCAGAATTTGGATGAATCGCTTGAGAGGTTTTCCATTAAATTCTCTCCGGATAAAAACCATTTTGCAGTAGGTTTGGATAATATGGTTTTCGACTTCTTTCATCTCTTGCCACAAGGAGTACCTTTCTCATCGGGATGTTATTATTTAAAAGATTCGGGTTTCTACTACCTTAGTGCAGCAAACATTGATTTTAAGGATATTAACTGGTCAAGGTTTCCTGAACCTGATGTACTTTTTGATGAAATCATCCTGCCAAATAATTATGCTGTTTGGAACTTTGTTAATAACCGCGATAATGTTTTGCAATTATTAGATGAAATGCCTCCCGGGAATAAGCATGAACTGGTTTTAATCGAAAACTGGTACAATGAAATTGCAGATGTGCACTTTAATAAAAAAAGGGTAAAACAAATCATTGCAACCTCGCCCGAATGGAAAAAAGCAGCATCGAAAAGCCTGATAAAAAGCATTAAAGAAGATGAACCGGATGAGAATACAAAACTGATTTCAACTTTGGATATGGTTTTGTGGATTGAAAGTAAAAGTGCTTTTAATTCTGCGGATAGCATAGTATTTCTTAAATACAATGCTGATGGCTATGCAGGTGATTATTTTGTCCATCGTTTTGAAAACACTATAAACCCTATTAATCAGCAAATTAAAAGCAAATTAGTTAATCTGGCCAAAAGTGTTTGTTCAAAAAAGAAGGAAAAAACCTTTGTGCATGAAGCTGGCATGTCGCAGACCTGCGCTGTTGATATTCTGCTGATAAGCAAAGAATATAAAATCTTAGAATTGTTTATTCAAAATAATGTAACACTGATAGGGATAGAAGAAAGCTTTGGCAACATACCCGATGCAACTATTGGCAGATTTAAAAGCTACCCGCCCGAACTTCAAAAACTGATGGTTGAAAAATATATCGAAATAATGAAAGTACCTGATTCTGAAATATTTGTAACAACAGTTTCGGATATTGTAAAATTCCTGGCAGATAAAGCCAGTTGTAGTGATTTAAAGGAAATTGTTGAAATTCATAAAAAGGATTTGATGGGGTTTAGAATGCCGAAGAGATGTAAATAAGTTTTTTCACTGAGATTCGCAGAGAAGTTATTGCTCATCCTTCTCTGAGTATCTCTGTGAAACCTCCGTGAATCTCTATGCAATTAAAATCAATCCATAAAAAAACAGTAGACTCCTTCCCATTTTCCATACAAATCCCTATTTTTGTCGATTCTTAATTAGAAATATCGTACACTAGATAAATTATATTCAATGAAAATCTCGTACAACTGGCTAAAAGATTACATTAAAACGGATTTAGAACCTGAAAAACTATCAGCAATTTTAACCAACATAGGCCTTGAAGTAGAAGGCATGGAAACTTTTCAATCGGTAAAAGGAGGATTGGAAGGATTGGTTATTGGAAAAGTAGTGGAATGTGGTAAACATCCAGACGCTGATAAACTAAGCCTTACAAAAGTGGACGTTGGTTCAGGTGACCTATTACCCATTGTTTGTGGTGCACCAAATGTTGCTGAAGGACAGAAGGTTGTAGTTGCTACCATTGGAACAACTCTATACTCAGGCGATGAGGAATGGAAAATAAAGAAGGGCAAAATTCGTGGCCAGGAATCACACGGGATGATTTGTGCTGAAGATGAAATTGGTTTGGGAACCTTGCATGATGGCATTATGGTGCTAGATGAAAATGCCCAAATCGGGACCCCTGCCAAGGAATACTTTAAAGTTGAAAATGATGTAGTTTTTGAGATTGGCTTAACACCAAACCGTGTTGATGCAGCATCGCACATTGGCGTGGCAAGAGATTTAGCTGCTTATTTGAGTCAAACAGAAAACATTTCCTATACAAAACCATCAGTTGATGCATTTAAAGTAGACAATACAAACAGAACCATTCCTGTTGAAGTTGAAAACACGGAAGCATGCAAACGCTATGCAGGTGTAACTATTTCGGGTATTGAAATAAAAGAATCACCTGATTGGTTAAAAAACAGGATAAAAGCAATTGGATTAAAGCCAATCAACAATGTAGTTGACATCACCAACTATGTATTGCACGAAACAGCACAACCACTGCATGCATTTGATGCTGACCACATTACTGGCAATAAGGTAATTGTAAAAACAATGCCTAAAGGCTCTAAGTTTATCACTCTGGATGAAGTTGAGCGTGAATTAACTGATGAAGACTTAATGATATGCAATACCCAAGAAGGTATGTGTATTGGAGGCGTTTTTGGAGGTATGAAATCCGGTGTAACTGAAAACACCAGGAATGTATTCCTTGAAAGTGCCTATTTCAACCCTGTTTGGGTACGAAAAACTTCAAAAAGACATGCTTTGCAGACTGATTCTTCGTTTCGTTTTGAGCGCGGAGTTGATCCGAATAACACCATTTATACTCTAAAAAGAGCTGCTATGTTAATAAAAGAACTGGCAGGTGGTGAAATTTCATCCGAAATCATTGATATCTACCCTGAAAAAGTAGAAGATTTTAAGGTTGAGATAAAATATGCTCATGTTGATCGCTTAATAGGAAAAGTTATTGAAAGAACGCAGATTAAAAAAATACTGGAAGCCCTTGAAATAAAAGTAGTTAATGAAACTACTGAAGGACTAACATTAAATGTTCCTCCTTACCGTGTAGATGTTACTCGTGAGGCTGACGTTATAGAAGAAATACTTCGTATTTACGGATATAATAATGTTGAAATTCCTGCTGAGGTAAAATCGACTCTTTCTTATGCTCCAAAGCCAGACAGAAACAAGTTAAAAAATGCTGTGGCGGATATGTTGAGCAGCAAAGGATTTAACGAAGCCATGTCGAATTCGTTAACAAAGGCTGAGTATTACGAAAAACTAAAACCATTTAACCCTGAAAACACTGTAAAAATTGTCAATCCGCTAAGTGCTGATTTAAATGCCATGCGCCAGACACTTTTATACGGTGCACTTGAGGCGGTTATTTACAACGAAAACCGTAAAAATCAGAACCTTAAGCTGTATGAATTTGGCAATTGCTATTCTTTAAGGAAGAACGATGGAAATGGTCATGTTTTAGCCAAATACAATGAAGAAGAACACCTGGCAATTGTAATAACCGGAGATGAAAAGAATGTAAACTGGAATTCGCCTGCTGCAAAAAGCGATTTTTATCATTTAAAAGCATATGCTGAGTTGGTGTTGACAAAATTAGGCTACAACATTGAAAACCTGACACAAAAAGAAATTTCAGGGGAAACTTTTGCCTATGGCTTGTGTTATGAGTTGAATAAAAAAGTCCTTGTAAAATTTGGTTCTATACAAAAGACTTTACGAAAAGCTTTTGATGTTGAAAGTGAAGTTTTTTATGCTGATTTCAGTTGGGATTTATTGATGAAATATTTATCCGGAACGAAGCAGTTTAAAGTAATTTCAAAATATCCTGAAGTAAAACGTGATTTAGCTTTGTTGGTTGACAAAAAAGTAAGCTTTGCACAAATAAAAGAAATTGCACAAAAAGCAGAAAGACAATTACTAAAGAGTGTATCTATTTTTGATGTTTACGAGGGTAAAAACATTGAAGAAGGCAAGAAGTCTTATGCAGTAAGTTTTATTCTTCAGGATGAAAATAAAACACTTACAGACAAGCAAATTGATAAAATAATGAATAAGTTGATTCAGACTTACGAGCGTGAGCTGAATGCTACATTAAGATAGAAATTGGAACTTAGAACTTGGAAATTAGCTGATAGAATTACTAATTTCTAAGTTCCAATATACCAAATTTCTAAGTTTTATCGTATCCTATCCATCGAAATCACCAAAAGCTCATCTTTTCTTATTCCCCGATAAGCCATATATGTAAGAATTGCAGCTATTAAAGGCATAATAGCAGAAATGCCATAGCTTACAGTTGCCTCAAATTCTGAAAAAGCCACAGAAATATAATAGTAAATTACTCCTAAAGAACCCAGTAACATCAATATATTAATTATACAAAGTCGCATTTGCAAACCTCTTCGCTTATACAGAAAAATGGTTATTAAACTGATTAGCAGATTAATGTAAAATAGTGCTGCCAGTGGCAAAGTGGCTACCGATAAAATTTCTTCTCCGGTTTTTACCTGGAAAAGGCCACGATAAACAAAAGTGAAATAATATTCATCGTTGACAATTAGTTGTGCCAATGGGATAAAGAAAACCAAGCTTATAGCTATAGCGGCTAATAATAAATAGAGCGATTGTATTCTTTGTATCATTTTAATAAGTTTAAATTTGCTGCAAAATTAATATAAATTGTGAAGTAATGCAGTTTTCAACTGGCGTGTTTACATGTTTAGTTAAGTAACCACATTAAGAGAAAAAACATCTGCTAATCAACCTATAAATTAAACCCATAATTAAGCCCATTTATACAACATTGACAAAAGTCATTATACAAACTCCTCTTTTTTAGTTGCTTTCATATATACATTTTTACTACATGACAAAAATCATAAAAAAAACAGCAAAACTATCTCTTTAATAATGAAGGATATAAAACCATTATTAGAATATACACAGTTAGATTTAAGAAATACCTAATAAAAAGCATTTCCAAGAAATTAAAAGATTACTACATTGCGTTTTATACAAAACAAAAATCATTTTTCTATGAAAAAGATATTGGTCATTGGAGCAGGTTTATCCTCATCATCACTAATAAAGTACTTGCTTGATCATTCCAAAGAGTATAACTGGAAGGTATTGGTAGGCGACATTTCTGAAGAGCTGGCAAAATCAAAAGTAAATGGTCATGAAAATGGCCTTGGTTTTATGTTTGATGTGAACGATGCAGGTCAAAAAGAGCGCCTGATTCGGGAAGTTGATATTGTTGTTTCAATGCTACCTGCTTACATGCATTTTACTGTAGCTGAAAGCTGTGTTAAACATGGAAAACATATGGTTACAGCCTCTTATGTTTCAAATGAAATAAAAACATTAGATGCAGAAGCAAAAAGGAAAGGAGTTCTACTTCTGAATGAGATCGGTGTTGATCCAGGTATTGATCACATGTCTGCCATGCAGGTGATTGACAGAATAAGGGAGCAAGGCGGAGAAATCACTGAGTTTGAATCAAATACAGGTGGCCTTGTAGCACCTAAATACGATAACAACCCATGGAATTACAAGTTTACCTGGAATCCAAGAAACGTAATTTTGGCAGGACAAGGGGCCTCACAGTTTTTACATAATGGTAAATTTAAATACATTCCTTACCATAAGCTTTTTGAACGAACAGAACGCATAAAAGTTCTTAATTTGGGCGAATTTGAGGTGTATCCAAACAGAGATTCACTAAAATACCGGGAAATATACGACCTTCATAATGTAGATACCATGTTTAGAGGCACCATTCGTCGCCCGGGTTATTCGCGTGCATGGAATGTATTCGTTCAACTTGGTGCAACTGATGATACCTACGTATACCAGGATTCTGAAAACCATACTTATCGTGATTTTATTAACAGTTTCACACAATTTTGCCTGAATAAAAATGTAGAACAGAAAATTGCCGACTACCTTAAAGTTGATGTAGAATCTGAAATTATGTATAAAATCAGGTGGACTGGTATTTTTGAAGAGGAAAAGATTGGCCTAAAAGCTGCTTCTCCTGCAAAAATTCTTCAACATTTGCTTGAGAAAAAATGGAGAATGGATAAGGATGATAAGGATATGATAGTGATGCAACACCAGTTTGTTTACAAAAAAGATGGTGTGAAAAAGAAAATCCATTCATCGATGGCTGTTTTTGGTGAAGATCAAACACATACTGCAATGAGTATTACTGTTGGCATACCTGTTGCAATTGCTGTAAAAATGATTCTTACAGGCAAGATTAACAATACAGGAGTTCTTATTCCAACAAAAAAAGATATCTACGAGCCGGTTCTTGAGGAATTGAAACAGTACAAGATTGAATTTACTGAAGAAGAAGTTGAGTGGAGAGGTTTAGAACCTAGTGTATAGCACTGAAAATTTGTTTATTAGAACATAAAAATTAGTAGGAAACCTTTATTCTAAGTTCTAATTTCCAATATATTAATTTCAACATGAAAAAAGGCGGTAACCAGCCGCCTTTTTGTCATTAACCCAATTTATTAACCTAAACCTATATATGAAAAAAAAATCTCTTCGTTTTTATATATTACAAAATTATGGTGTAATTTAGTTAAGTGAAGTAAACAAATCTTAATATTTGTTAAAGTTTTATTTTAAGATTTTAGAAGTTGATAAATAAATTAAAAACTGAGCTATCCAATAGGTAGCGATGGCAAAAAAGTGGTCTAGGAAAAAAGGCTCAACGAAAGCATAAATTGCTATCATTGAATCACTTGCCAAAAAAAACAAAGCCCCAATAAATGCCCATTTTGCAACAGGGTTGTTATTTCGCTGAACAAAAGAACGCCAAAGCATCACGGTAATTATTAAAATATAAAAGGTAACAGGTATAATCTTCTCTCCGAGTGATGATCTTAGAAACAGAAAAAACAAAACCCCATAGGCAAAAAATGGTAAACTGCTAACTATACTAAGTGTTTTGCGTCTTTTTAAGAATGCTGCAATATAAAACAAATGCGCAATTAAAAACGAAACAAGACCTAATAAAAACAAGCTTACTGTTTTCATAAGCATAATATCACCAATTACTGAAAAGAGTAACCCTGTGGCAATTAACCAATTATATTGTGATACTTTAGGAACTAATATAACCAATAAAAGAACAGGGATTGGCTTTGTGATTGTTGTCAAAAGGTAGTTTTCATTAAATTGGGCAATTATAAACACAATTGCGCTTACTAAATAAATGACATAAAAGATTTTTTTCATAAAAAAATAAAACACTATAAATCAGAGGCATAGATATAATAAAAACCTCAGGTTCCCCCAAGGTTTTTTTTGAATTTATCTAATTGGGAAAATTATTTTTTTATTCTGGTTCTTAAATATTTGATCAGGTATATAACTCCAATAGCAATGAGGTAAAGTGGCCACAAGTAAAGAAGCCCGATTATAATTTCAAGAACTACTTTCCAGCCTACTTGTAATGCTTTCCATGCACGTTGCCAGAAACCTGGCTGATATTCTGTCAAGCGTGTATTTTCAACAAATTCTTTGTGAATATTATTTGCCTGGTAAAAGTTTAGTGCTATAGTGCTGTAATCGATTTTATCTTGTAAATTATAATTATCAATCTTCTTATCAATGGCGATATCTGCCAAATCAGATGCTTGTTTTTCAGCCATTACAATGTCATCCAGCTTTCTAGGAGCTTTGTCAACAGCTTTTTGAATGCGTTTTTCGTATTCTGTTCTTTTTTCTTCTTTCAATTTATTTCTTAGGAAAATAGTGCTTACATCTTCAGTTTTTACTTGCCGATGATCTAAATAGATATGCTCCTTGGCAATTTCAGTCAATACGCTATCAAAATAAATACTTGGAACCCTGATAACCATATTGTTATCAACATAATACTCTAAAACCTCCATAATAGTATCACTTGATACTTCAATATTCCTGCTTGTAACATAGTTGCTTCTTATCTGTGAGTGTTGTATGTAACCACCTAATTTTAAGGCTAATTGTTCAATAGTTCTGGTAGTTTTTTCAACATTTTCAACCTTAAATCTTAAATCTGCTGTTTTTATGAATTTCTTACTCAAACGAACACTGTTTAAGTACAAAGTATCAGCCAGGTATTCAAGCGGATTTCTAAAATTACCAGTTTTATCGCTGGTAGTTACTTTTTTAGTTCTCTCTTGTTGCACCGTTGCAAAAGCAGATTGTTCATTAAGCGCCTCTTCTGTTTTCTCTGTTTCATAGGCTGGTTCTTCCATGTCAGTGGTAGTTTCATCATAAGGCATTGATTCGCTTTTGCTCTCATCAAACTTTGAGCTACAAGCCCAAAATGATACTAATAGTATAATCAATAATAATTTTGTTTTCATCATAGTCAGTTTTTATGTTCAATATTTAGATAACAGGTTGCAAAAAATTCCATAAAAAGTTATTCATATTTTGCCAAAATCGAAAACAGAGAAAATGGAATAACTTACTGTCTATCAAAAAAATGCTTTGTAAATTGTCTCTATCTTTTTGCTATCAGGCTTTCGTTTTAAAGCATTTTCCAGTGCTTCCTTTGCAGCATCTTTTTGATTGTTCATTAGAGTAATAATTCCAAATAGGGCGTAGGTCAGATAATACTCTTTATTAAGCTCGTAAGCTTTATTAATCAAATCATTAGCATCTCTTAATTTGTTTTCTTTTGCCTCTAAAAAGGAAAGTCCCAGCCAGGCATCGGGTGTTTGGGCAATTCCAAGTGAACGCTGAAACCAGTATTTCGCAGTTTCATAATCATTTTTTGCAAGATAAATGTTCCCTTTTAAAACATAATCAGCAACACTGGTTTGCAAAAGAAGTGAGTCACTTTTTATTTTCATGTCAATTACTTTCAACGCTTCAACTGTATCGTTTTGCAGAAAATAACGTGTTGTAAACAAAATGTAATAATCCTTTGAAGATTTATCAGCTGGCCACGAAGCAATTGCCTTTTCAAACATTTTAATTGATTCTTCCAGATTTTTATCAAGTAAATAATTAAATCCCAATGCCTTATAAAGAACATATTTATTCACAAACTCTCCTTTTGAAAGAAACTTTTCTAAAGATTTTCGAATTGATTTAAGTTCTTTTTTATCATTGGCAGAAATTTCAATTTTCTCAAAATCTCCAGCCAAAACCCCGTATTTTGCAAATAAGGCAAGTTGCCTGCTTAATTGCTCCAAAACTAAAAACCGAATGTCCGATTTGTTTGTTTTTATTCCATTATTAATAGCTGAAAAATCAAAAAGTTCATCTATGCTTTTATTCAGCAAACTTTTGTCGGATTTGTCGATATTACCCAAGGTTTTAAAAACAGTTGAAGTAACCATCCAGATATAAGTACTAAGAGCATCTGTTTTATTTTCAATACTTTTTGTTATTATCTGGTTTGCTTCATCCAATTTTCCTGAAAAAATATGAAACATAGGCAAAAACTGGCTAGCCAAACTGTCTTTTTCATTTAATTCATAAGCTTTGTTAAAAAAGTAAAAGGCATTGTCGTTGCTATTCAAACTCATGTAAAGCATCCCCATTTCGGAATAGTATATTGAGTTCAATGAGTCTCTTTTAATTTCATTAAAAATGAGATTGTAAGCCTGTTCATAATGGGCAAATGCTGATTGGCTCATATTAAATCGCTGATAAAGCTTTCCTATTTTGTAAAAAATTTGCCAGTCCAAATAATTGCCTTTCAACTCATCAAAATACTTCAAGGTGTCTTTTAAATCAGGTTTTTCAACTTGTAAATCGGGTGCTTCATTTTTTAATTCATCAGTACCAAAGGCAAAATTAAGGTCAGAATGAGGCTGCAAAAGTTCTTTGTATTTATCTATAAGATAATCATTTAAAGTATCCTGACCATTAGATACCTGGCCATAAAATCTGATGGGAATAAATAGAAAAAGAAGTACACACAAATGCAATTGACTAATGAGTTTCATACAGGGCGAATTAGTTAGTGATATTTGTTCTTTAAAGATAGAAAAAACTTTGCACTATTTCATAGAAAACAATATGAATGAATATCAAATACTTTTTACAAACCCATTGATTTTGTGTCAATTATTACATCTATTTTCAGTTAATAGTCATTAGGCATCTACAATTATTACTAAAAATCGGCTCAATATTATATGAACCAATACTCCGGAAAGAAGAAAGTTTATAATAAGTAACCAGGAACGGGTTAAGTGTAATATTTCGGGTAATTAGCCAAGTGTTGTCACCTGGCTGGTACATTTAAGTATTGTTAGCAAAATGCAACATTAGGTTAAAAAACGCTTTAGTTTAGCAAATAAACTGTCGAAATTAATTGGTTTAAAAAGAATGTCTTCGCATCCCACTTCTTTAATTTTTTGCTCGTAGCCATCCTGACCAAAAGCTGTTTGTACAATTATTGGAACATTTGGACTGAGCTTTTTAATTTCAGTTGAGGTTTGAAGTCCATTCATTCCAGGTAATTGTATATCCATTAATACCAGGTCTATTCCCGGGTTATCTTTAAACAGCTTCACTGCCTGAGCTCCATTTGAAGCAGCAACAATCTCAATACCAGTAGGTTTTAATACTTCAGAGAGCAACAAAATAGATTCTTTAACATCATCAACAATAAGCAATTTTTTATCTTCCCAATTGGCATCTATCTGCTGAATACCTGAAGGCATTTCCTTTACAACAACAGACTCCAGAGGTAAGGTAAAATAAAAAGTTGTCCCATCACCCTGTTCACTTTCCAGCCAAATATCTCCATCCAAAAGGTCGATTAAACCTTTAACAATTGATAAGCCTAAACCTGTACCACCATACTCGCGGGTTGTAGAATCATCAGCCTGCCGGAATTTTTTAAAAACAATCTCTTTTTTCTCTTCAGATATTCCAACTCCTGTATCTTTTACGTAGAAAATCAGTTCGTTATCATCCTTTAAATCAAACCCAAACTCAACAACGCCTTTAGTAGTAAATTTTATTGCATTTCTTATTAATTTGCTAAAAATCTGGTAAAATTTATCCCGATCTGTCTTTACTTTTACGAGGGAGTTCTTATTACCTCTTTTTATTCTTAAATCAATTTTCTTTTCTGAAAGAATGCTAAGCTCTTGTGTGTATTGCTGCTGGAGTTTGCTAAACACCTGTTCAAGTTCAAACTCGGCAGTTACTACCTTTATTTGATTTACCTGCAGCTTCGAAACCAGTAAAATATCATCAATAATAGTTAACAATTGCTTACCATTAACCTGAATGATGTTTATAAATTTTGAAAATGCTTCGGGCTCTAAACTGTAGTCAGCCATTAGTCCGGAGAAACCAAGAATAGCATTAAGCGGAGTTCTGATTTCGTGTGACATGTTTGCCAAAAAAGCAGATTTTAAAATATCTGCCTCCTCTGCCCTTTCTTTGGCCAATTTTAATTCTTGCTCATGCTCCTTTCTGCTGGTAATATCACGACCAATACTCACCATCCCCTTGCGTTCCCCTGCTGTATGGAATAATGGTAATTTAACTACTTCGAGTGTAATTTTTTCATCACCTTGTTTCCTAATGTCAGTTTCAAACTTAAGCAACTTCTTTTGTTCCCAAGCCAAGTCATCAGTTTTCAAATCATCAGTCAAATAATCAGAAACACCTTTGCTTAAGGCAATCAGTTCTTTATTACTTTTATGCTGATAATCAACACCTTCAAGACCAAAAATAGACAACGCTGCATCATTGGCCAAAACCCATTCTCCATTTTCCCCTTTAAAGCATATACTGTCAGGAGAATTGGCAACAAGGCCTGTCAACTGTTGTGTTCTGAATTTAAGCTCTTTTTCGACAGCTTTTTTATTCGTGATATCCTCTTTAATGGCCATGAAATTCGTAATGTTTCCCTTTTCATCTTTTAAAGATGAAATCATGGCACTTTCCCAGAAAAGCTCTCCGTTCTTTCTTCTGTTCTTGAATTCTCCAACCCACTCTTTTCCGCTTTGAATTGTTTTCCAGAGATTTTGATAAAACTCTTTAGAGTGATAACCCGATTTTATGATAGACGGAGTACTACCAATTAATTCATTAATTCCATATCCTGTTATCTCAATAAAACTCTTATTCACGAATATGATTTTCCCATCAGCATCGGTAACAACAATACTTGCAGGTGAGTTATTTACTCCTTGTGAGAGTATACGTAGTCTTGCTTCGCTATCACGTTGTTTTGAGTAATCTTCAACTATCACCAAAATACGAGTCTGTCCCTCTCTCTCAAAAGGCAAGATATGTGCTCTTAAAAGAGAGCTTTTGTTCCACATTGAAGTATACTCGTATTGCTTTGAAAAAGTTTTCCCTTTATAAAGACAGGTCTTGAAATCAGCCAAAAGCTCTGTTCCAACTAAAGTAGGCAATGTAAAAAGGTTAAACTTCATGCTGGCCTCAGCAGAACCTGAACCAATAATCTCAAGCATTTGGGTATTAATGCTTTCAACCTCACCTTTTTCATTAGCAGTGAAGATTCCTAATGGAATATTTTTGAACAGTTGTTTGTAACGATTCTCACTTCTAATTGCTTTTTCGTAGGTTTTTTTCAGCTCAACATTCTTATTTTCAAGCTGTTTTCTTATGTTTACCCGGGGTGTTATATCACGTATAATAGATAAGTAATTACCATTGGAAAGCATTTTTGTTCGTATTTCAACAGAAACGTTTGAATTGTCAGACTTCAGCAACTCCCTTTCAACTACTTTTGTTTCCCCAGCTTCCACTCCTTTCTGATCAATCGGGTTTTTTACAAATTCTTCGTCTGAAAAAAGAGCGGTATATTTTAATTTTAACAACTCATTGTAAGTGTAGCCTGTAAGTTTACAGGCACTTTTATTGACAAAAATGATACTCAGCTTTTTGTCGATAACAATGAAACTGTCTGCTGCTTCATCCACCAAATCAGAATCTTCTGCCTTCTGAGATAAATTTACCAGTACATCTTCTGCATTTGCCAGAACTGATGCATTTAATCGAATACAGGAATCTTCAAAATCAAAGGTTTCACTCCTATTACAAATCTCCCAAATACTTTGAAAAGAAACTTCTAACTGAAAAACCTCTGAAAAGTCTATTTTTTCTTTAGTAATTGACTTTTTGAGTATTTTCTCTGCTTCAGAGTTGTTATAGATCAATTCTCCACTACTATTGAAGATGAGTACCCCATTGTACGACTTATCAAACAACCTGCTATAATCCTGATTTACTGTCTCTTTCACGTTTGCCCCGTAGTTTTCTATGACAGATAAATGTATAATCAATTTTATAAATAACAAAATTGTACATATTACGTTTATTTCTTAACTTAGAAGATAAACAAGATCAAAATTTAACGTAAAAGAAAATGAAAAAACTTGGTGTTCTAATTTTATTGTCAATTTTTGTTGGAAATAGTTTTGCACAAATTCAGTTTAAATCAGGTGATATAAAACTTGATACTGACCTGAATTCAATAAATGCTGAAGCAAAACTTGATTTAGGAGTATTTAAAACCGATCTAAGGTTGAAATACAACGTGGATGAAAAAAAGATCGATTACATGTCTACCAAATTAAAAATGCAACCAGCTGAGTGGTATTTTGCACTTGAAATTGGGAAATACAGCAAAAAGCCGATTGATGAAGTACTTAATGTATACAGCCAGAACAAAAGTAAAGGATGGGGATACATAGCCAAACAAATGGGAATTAAACCCGGCTCACCTGCATTTCATGCATTAAAAAACAATGCATCGGGAAAATCGAAAAAAGTAAAAGGCAATAGTGGAAATAAAGGCAACAAAGGAAATGGTAAAGGAAAAAACAAATAACAGAATTACCTAATTGTACAGCACAAATTAATTCAATCAACTGATTTTCAGCGAATTTATCAGATTAAAAATGATACCTGTCAGTTAAGTAAGAATATGATTCACTGCCTAAGTTAAAAAGTAAATCCAGCATTGATAAATCCTTTTGAAAAGCATACTTTTCACTGAAAACCTGTTTGTACGCTTTTGCAGAAACAAACGGGTTTTCTTTTTCTGACTTTTGCTGGATGATACTTCGGCAATCAACTCTATCGGAAGGAGTTACTTCGTAACTGTCATTAAATTCAATTATTGGGTTAATCTCCAGTAATTCAATTAGTTTTCTAAGAATATACATGTTCAAATCAAAAAGAAATTCATGCTTTTTGTTAAAAACAATAGTAAACTCATCGATTAAGTATTCATAGAAAGGAGAGGAATTATAGGCTGATTCAATCGACTTAAAATGTTGTTTTTGCCAGTCTGTTGAATAATCAATTTTCACATCGCGAATCAGAATTTTTTTCCTTGTTGCCTCAACTACTGGCACAGTAAGGTTTATTACTCCGTTTGCCGAATAAATTCTGCACCTGTTTCGATATGTTTTTTTTACAAAATTTTCGTGCTGTTCAATAATCACCTTATCGGATCTCAATATTGCCCTTAAATAGCTTACTGGAGGAAAATAGGAGGTAGAAAAAAGTATATTCGACATTAGTTATTGGTCATTAATCGTGAAAAGCCTGAATATGGCTTAAGTTCCATTAATTCAAAGTTAATTAAACCGTTCATTACCAGAGGAAAATTGCTTAATAATTCTTCGGCAGCATCTAAATTTTCACATTCAAGAATTAATACAGCTTCATGGTTTTGGTTAAAATAAATTTCCCTGATAACACCTTTTTGCTGAAGCACATAAAGATGTTTTGCCTACTCAAATAAGGGGCAAAGTCGCTTGCTGTAAGTTCTTGTTTTTCTTTTTCAAGGGCTAATATTTTCATAAAATAAGGTTTAATGGAACAATCGCTATGAATAACCACGCGACAAATTCGCGCAGCAGCTTAGGAAATGATATTCAGTGCTTTATTCACTCCAAATTCCGTTTTTAAATAACTGAAACCATTTTTCAATTCTATCATCGCTATATAACCCAATTATTTTAAAAACTTCTCTGGCAAATTCAACCGGTGCAATTCCGTTTGCAGTTATGATGTTTTTATCAGTTACAGCCAGTGAGTTTTGATAGTTTGTTTCTCCTTTGTATGATGGAGCGACTGCTTTTAAATAATTCAAGTCGTTACTGGTGTGTTTCAAACCATCGAGTAACCCTAATTGAGCAAGAAATGCTGTTGCGGCACAAATAGCGGCGATTGGCTTTCCCTTTTTATATACTTCTTTGGTAAATTGGGCTATCTCCTGATTTTCTCCTTTTTCCCAAGCAGTTCCACCAGGAAGTATAACCAGGCTAAAATCGTTGATATCAAGCTCCAAAAGTGATGTATGTGGTTCTACCTGCAAGCCACCCATGGATGAGACAAAGTTTCCATCATTTGAGAAGTAAACCAGCTCAAATTGTTCGCTTTTATTTATTTCCGGGGTAAGATAAGCTATTTCCCAATCGGAAAATCCATTGAATAAGAATATGGCTATTTTTTTCATGATATTTAGGTTGTTTATAGTTCAACCTTTAGAATTAAAATATAAAAGATTCAGGCAAAGAGGACGTGTTAAGCTATTGCTAAACTCTCGCCATTATTTAGAATAAACAAGAGCAATTATTCCATGAAGAAAAACTCGTCCTGAAGTTCTCCATTTACATCATACACACTCCCATATTCTCCTAAGATCAAATCCTTAAAGCCAATTTGAATAATTATTTCAATTTGAGGTTCTTTTGAATCATTTATAAAAGCCAAAGAAACTTTTGTGTTTTCAACTTTTATGTCATTTCGTTCACAATCTGGTGGGAATTCAGCTCGTAATTCATTCTGATCATCACCAAGAAAAGCATCATCCAGTAAAGCATTCAAACTTTGAGATGTTTCTTTAAGGTATTCTTTACGCTTCTTTTCAGAAAAGTTATCTATTTTCGAATCGCTCATAAATCATTTAAGTATTGTGTCTAAGAATTAATCCCTGATAAAAATATCAGCCATCCCTGCTATTGCGTAGACTTAATTAATAATTTTACAAAATTAGGAGTATTCGCAAGCTTTGCTAATAAAATTCGATAAAAGTTATTAAATCTTATTGTGTAGTTGAGTAGAAGTTTTAGCTTTTCATAGAGCATTAGTATAATAAATTATATGTTGAGGATTTAATGTTATATTAACCCCATCTTTCTCATTTTCCAAAAGCATTTTTCAGTAGCATTAATATCTACTGATGCATCGTGTGCTTCTTCAAAATCAACTCCAAACAGTTTAATATGTAACTCCGACAACTTTGGCCATTTAAGTCCATAAGGTCCAGGAATTCCACAATAATTTGTTGATGATTTCATGGTGCATAATTTCTTTTTTGTGTTAAAGCTACTTTCAATCCTTTTTCTTAATAACTCGGCACCTACTATTTTCTCATCGAAATTGATATTATGAGCCACTATATAATCAGAACGCTCTATTAACTCATTAAATTCAGTTAAAACAATTTCAAGATCTTTTCCTTCATCAATTGCTCGCTCGGTTGATATACCATGAACTCTCGACGCATCTTTGGGAATTACAAAGTTTTCGGGTTTAACAATATAATCCTTTGATTCAATCCTGTTTCCGTCATTATCACATAAAATCCATGCAATTTGAATCATTCTTGGCCAATTATTCAAATCGGTTACTGGGGCTTTCCAGTTTCTGGGTAATCCTGTTGTTTCTGTATCGAAAAATAAGTACATATTCTTTTTATCTTTTAATTTTCAGCTATGCTAAGATACTTGCTATTATGAATCCTTTTACTTACATAATATTTAAAAACACATAATTACATTGCGTAATATTAAAAACATGCTATTATAAAAACTTAAACAAATTCAAGTTTCTCAGGGTATCCAATAATTATAAATGATGCATACAAGATCTTTTTCAGTTCTTCATTGCTTATTTCATTAAATGGTACCATCACCTTATCCTTCAAAATATAATTTGTATAAACATTAAATGCATTCTTTTTAATATAATCTTTATACAGTGTGTATAATTCATCGGAAATACCTAAGGTTGAAGTTCTATATCTCTCGGAAATAATAAAAACTTCATTTTGGTACGCATATTGAATTCCTTGGCGTTTTTCATTTAGTTTATATCCTGCTGAAAAGCCAACGGTTCCCATATTAATATCTCCATCAATTTTTATCCATTCATCCCAAAAAGATTTTACTGTCTCAGCAAACTCACTGATTGCAATACTCTCCAAATATTGTTGTTGTGAAAGTATTGGCTTATTCCCTTTTCCTCCTTTTTCGGGGATTTCTGAATCGTAAATCGCTTCGCCGTTTCCTTTTATTTCAATTTTTATTACACTTCGTTCTACTTCAGTTGTTTTTGTAATAACCACCGAATTAAAAATAATTTGTCCGTCATCAAATTCGAAAGGTGCAATTTCAACCATAAATATTGTAAAAGATAAATGAGGGGCAGATTGTATTGCATCAACCATCTCAAGTACATTTGGATGTATGTGGTCACCCACTATCAGAACTTTGAAGTTACCACTCTTAAGATTGCTATGTAAAGCTGCCCTGAAGTAGTCATCTTCTGCATCAAATTGTTCTGCTTTGAGTTTTGAGTTTTCAACAGTATACTTACTCGACAATAATGATTTTATAAGTTCCTGAGGATTAGCTTTCGTTAAAGCTTTTGCATAATCGATTACCTGGGCAACCACTTCCCTGTGCGATTGATTATTTCTTAACAACTTGGTTTCAACTAAAATAATTTCACCAAGATTGGTTACCAATAAAATATCAATTGACCCTCGTTCTGTACTAAACTCCCTTAACGCAAGTACAAACTCAGCATTTATTTCAAGCTCCGGAATATCAGTAATAACTTGAGGAAATGAAGCAATAATATTTTGTGGAGAAATCTGATGATTGCCTTCACTTGAAAACCTATACTCCGTCAGTCTTCTAATTTCAAAATTATTCGAATCTAAGATAAACGTCATAACTGAATTGTTTTTTTTGGATAAACAGAAATAAAATTCAAATATACATATTCACACTTCAATTGACATTTTCAAAAAGTTAAAAATACAGTTTTAAACTCCTAATTCCTTTTTCAAGAAGTTGAAAATGGGATTGGAAGTTTCTTTTTCTGGCTTTTAAAAGTCAAACCTCGTACTTTGAGTTTCAAAACTCTATTTTAAAAATCCAAAACAACCTTTTTCGCTCAATTTTCAAACTACAAATAGTTAGTGTAAGATATTTTTCTTTACAAAATACGTTTCAACTTAGCAAAACAGGCTTTTGAAATCCAAAGACCCAATTCCAATTTTCCAAAGCAGCTAATGAAATTTTTTATTTTTGAATCTAGTTTTTAGAACTGGACTTTAAAATAAAATCTTTGTGAATTGAAATTCAGAAACAAGTTTTTTTAGTCTAGTGTTTTTTTTAAATATTTGATGGCCCTAATTAAAGAAACAGGGTTGCGTGTCTCTAAATTTGTCATCATAGTTCATTGCTCCCTATCAAACACCCAAATGCCTGCCAGTTTTTCTTCTATTTCAAACCAGAATTGTTTATCGTCCGTTACATCCTTTTTCAACTTAATATGCATAACCATGGTTCCCTTATTTGAAACCGAATACGTTTTTAAGGTATCTACCTCATCAAAAGAATAAACCAACGCTTTTACTTTTGAAGTCATTTTTTCTTCAACTATAGCCTCATCGGCATAAGGATACACACCTATAATAACTCCCTGTTTAACAATTAGTTTTGGAAATTCCTTATTGGGAACATTAACTAAGCTAAATACCCCAATAATAATTGCTAAAATAATGAATATTTGCAGTGCCTGATAAGCCAGAACGTTATCGATTATATCTTTTGCCTTAGTCAAAGCCATAGCTCTAAATGTTTAAAAGCCTGCTAAACAGTTTTTCGGTATCTCCAAACCGAAAGTCCAAGAATTACAACTGCATAAGTTGAAATTGCAATGAACTCAGGTATTATATTGCTAAAAGTTGAACCTTTCAACAGAATCATGCGCATCACTCTTATAAAATAGTAAACGGGATTGATCCGGTCAATCATTTGCGCCCAGTCTGGCATACTTTCAACCGATGTAAACAAACCACTCATTAGAATGAATACCAACATAAAGAAGAACGAGAAAAACATCGATTGCAACTGGTTGTTGGTAATGGTGGAAATAAACAGGCCGATGCCTAAAACAGCTAATAAATAAACCGCAGCAAAAGCAAAAACAAGAAAAACATTCCCTACAATAGGTATATCAAAAAGCAGCTTTCCCAAAACAAGCCCAAAAGCAAGTTCAGCAAGTGCTATCACCCAAAAAGGAATCAGTTTTCCAATTATAAACTGGTATTTTTGTATAGGAGTAACGTTAATTTGTTCAATGGTTCCAATTTCTTTTTCGCGTACCAGGTTCATACCTGAAAGAAACAAACCTATGACTGTTACTAAAAGTACTAAAATACCCGGAACCATAAACGTTTTGTAGTTTAACTCAGGGTTATACCAAAAAGAATAATCAAGTTTAACCTGCTTAAAGTCAGAAGACTCAGCAACACCAAACCATTCTCCTATGACATCTTTATTATAATCCGAAAGTATTGAAACCGCATAATAGTTACTAATTCCGGCCACAGTTCCGTTAATTGCATTTACCAGTAGTTGAACATTTGCTCCATTTTCTTTTACCAATGTTTTTTCAAAGCCAGAATTAATAACCAACGCAACATCTGCATCATCTGTTAACAAAGCCTCTTCTGCTTCTTTAACGGAGAACCCTACATCTTTAAGGTTGAAAAAGGGAGATGCATCGAACTTGCTAATCAATCCACGTGAAGTGCTACTTAAATCATTATCAACTACATACATGTCAATATTTTTCATTTCGTAGGTAGCTGCATGCACTAAAACAATCAGCTGTATAAATGGTACAACAAATATGATGGGCAACATTCCTTTATTACGGAATATTTGTTTGAATTCTTTTTGTATGATGAATTTGATCGTACGCATAACTTTTGAATTGTATATTGGTATATTTGTTATTAGTATATTATCCTTGAGGGAATAAATCGTCGCTTTTAGTGTAATAAGTTTCTTCTGGCTCTTCCGCTTTGTTGTTTTTGGGATATTTGCCAATTGCTTTTATGTAGCCATTTAAAATTCGCCTAATAGAATTTATGTTTGTTTTAAAATAGTTGAAATCTTCTTCACTTAATAAGTTCCTATTTTTAGCTTTTTCTAACCAGGTTCTTGATTCATATAGTGAGCCTCTGGAATAGTAACTAAAATTTTTCTTTTCTTTATAATGATACCTCCCAAATCCTTCGCTTAAATTTGCAGCAACTGAATCTATCGCACGAACTAATTGTTTGCCAACAGTATCTTTCTCAAAATAATTTCATTTGTCAACAATACTCCAGACTCTTTCACCAACTTCCATTGACAATTTGTAAACATCCATTTCAAAAATATTCATCGCCTTTTATCTATTAGTTTGTTTGTGTATTTGTATATTTTTAAAAACTGTAATAAACCAGTATACTAATTTCCGATATACCAGTTTCATTCAAGCCTTACCTTAAACTTTTTAATACTTAGCATGATAAAAAAGATGGTCATACCGATTAGCACCAGGGTTTCTTTCCAGACATATAACAGGCCTGTACCTTTAAGCATTACATTTTTAACAATAATGATGTACCACTTTGGGGGCATGATGTTGGCAAACCATTGCAATACATCTGGCATATTTTCAATGGGAAAAACAAAACCAGATAATAAAATAGTTGGAAGCATTAGCGCTACCATTGACATCATCATGGCAGTTTGTTGACTATTTGCAACAGTTGAGATTAAAATCCCTAAACTCAGTGCAAGAATTATAAAAAGAAGACTTTCTACCAATAAAAGGATAAAATTACCCTGCACTGGCATTCCAAAAACAAATATCCCAAGTAAAATAATCAATACGGCATTCAAAAATGACAAGAAAACATAGGGCATTACCTTTCCAATAATTATTTGAGCAGGTTTTAAAGGTGAAACCAACAAAATTTCCATCGTCCCGCTTTCTTTTTCCCGGGTAATGGTAATGGATGTCATAAAAGCTGAAATCAACATCAGAATCATGGCCATAATCCCGGGAACAAACATATAAACACTCTGTAATTCAGGATTATAAAACATTCTCGACTCCATATTTATCCTCATCGGAACCTTTACTAAGCTATTTAGTTCCATAGTATAATTCAGAACAATTGCATTGGTGTAACTAACCAGCAAATTTGCAGTATTCGGATCTGTGGCATCTGCCAAAACCTGCAATCCTGCAGTTCCTGTATTTTCAAGTTTCTTAGCAAAATTATCTTCGAAAACCAGCACCAGTTTAACATCTCCTTCCTTAAAAATATCCTCGATATTCTTATCTGTTTCAAGATAATCAGCCAGGCTGAAGTAGTCTGAAGCAACAACCTTATTTATAATTTCACGGGTAACATTATCTTTTGAATAGTCAAGAATCGCCACCTTAGCATTACGAATGTCATTGGTTATTACAAATCCAAATAATAACACCTGTGCAATTGGAATTCCAAATAGCACCACGAGGCTTCGTGTATCACGAAATATGTGGTAAAACTCCTTTTTTACAAAACTTTTAAATCTGTTCATTTTCTAGAACTTAGAAATTTGAAATTAGAACTTAGAATGGTACACTGATTTGTTATGATTATTATGAATTCTTATGATCCTAATTATCAGTTTCATCAGTGCCCTATTATATCTTTCATGCACGCGCCAACTTAAGGAATACCCCGTCCATATTCTCCGATTCGTATTCTTTCATTAAGTTAACCGGAGTATCAAGGGCCTCAATTTTTCCATCTACCATTATTGATATTCTATCACAATACTCCGCTTCGTCCATGTAATGTGTAGTAACAAAAACAGTAATGCCCCGGTTAGCTGCTTCATAAATTAAATCCCAAAACTGTCGACGGGTAATTGGGTCAACGCCACCAGTTGGTTCATCTAAAAACACTATTTTTGGCTCGTGAATAATGGCAATTGAAAAGGCCAGTTTCTGCTTCCAACCCAATGGTAATGAACCAATTAATGCATTTTTTTTCTCGGTTAAACCAAGTTGTTCTAAAAGTGCATTTCCTTTCTCTTTTATTTCCTTATCAGTCAAACTATAAATACCAGAATAAAACCGAATATTTTCATACACTGTTAAATCCTCGTACAATGAGAACTTCTGGCTCATGTACCCAATATTCCTTTTTATTTTTTCAGTTTCGGTATACACATTAAATCCTCCAACAGAAATTTCTCCTGAAGTAGGCGAGGACAAACCACAAAGAATGCGAATTGCAGTTGTTTTCCCAGCACCATTAGCTCCCAAAAAACCAAATATCTCGCCTTTGTAAACCTCAAAGTTTAGGTTATCATTGGCAGTGAAGTTTCCAAATTTCTTCACCAGGTTTCTCGCCTTTATTACTATTTCTCTTTCTTCCATCTGTATATTGGTATACTTGTTTATTTGTATATTGGCATATTTGTTTATTTGTGTACTAGTTTTAGATCAATACACTAATTTCCAATATACTAATACACTATTTTTATGACATCAGCGCCATAAAACAATCTTCTATATTTGGCTTAATTACCTCAATTTCAATATTTTGATGACCACGGTTTTTCAAATAGGTATTCATCTTTTCAACATTGGTCTGCTCTTCTTTAGACGTAAAATGCAGGTATTGACCAAAAGGAAAAACAGAATACGTTTCTTCATAGTTTCTTAAGCTCTTCAACAACTCATAAATGTTGTCGCTTCTGACCGAAAATAATTGTTTCTGAAAATTATTAATGACATTTGCCGGGGTATCAATCTGCATTATCGTCCCCTTTTGTATTAAAGCTACCCTGTCACAAAGGCTTGCTTCATCCATATAAGGAGTTGAAACTAAAATGGTTATATTTTTCTCCTTTAAATTTTTCAGCATTTCCCAAAACTCTTTTCTTGAAACTGCATCAACACCAGTTGTTGGTTCGTCTAAAATCAAAACCTCAGGTTTATGAATCAGTGCACATGAAAGTGCCAGTTTTTGCTTCATTCCTCCGGATAAAGCGCCAGCTTTTCGCTTTTTAAAGGGCTCAATTTGATGGTAGATGTCTTTTACTAAATCGTAGTTTTCTTCAATGGTAGTACCGAAAACACTGGCAAAAAAATTAAGGTTTTCTTCCACACTTAAATCCTGGTACAAAGAAAAGCGACCCGGCATATACCCTATGATTTGGCGAATTTTCTTATAATCCTTAACCACATCATAGTCAAGAAGTTGAGCATTGCCCTCATCTGCCAGCAAAAGCGTAGTTAAAATCCTGAAGATGGTTGTTTTCCCTGCCCCATCTGGTCCAATCAGGCCAAAAATCTCAGCTTCGTTCACCTCAAAATTGATGTTTTGGATAGCTTTTACTTCGCCGTAGGATTTTGATAATTCGCTTACTCTAACAGTCTTCATTGTTTTTATTTTGAAGTTTAATAATAGTACACTGGTATATTATGATTATTACGATATAATAAGATCTTAATAAATCATAAATATCAGTTGTATCAGTGTTCCATAGTTGATTTAAAATTTAACTTCACCCGGCATTCCAATCTTCAACCTTCCATCATTTTTAACAAGCACTTTTATCGCATAAACCAATTTCACCCGTTCCTCTTTTGTTTGAATGATTTTAGGTGTAAACTCAGCATTTGAGGATATCCAACTAATTGTTCCCTCCAGTTCGGTATTTTCGTCTTCGGTTTTGTCAATGTAAACCTTCACTTTTTGCCCTACTTTTACATTTGGTAATTGAGTTCCATCAATGTATGCCTTTAGTTCTAGTTTTCCCATATCTGCAATTTTATAGAGGGCTTTTCCCGGCATTACTAATTCATGTGGCTCAACGTACTTTTGCAAAACAATCCCATTGATAGGGTTCACAATTTTACATTTTGTCAGATTGTACTCAACTTCTTCCATTTGCACATTTAGGGCCTCTAACTTGCTTAAAACAGACCTGTTTTTTACATAAACCGCTTCCATTTGTCGGTCCAATACTTTTACCTTTCCTACAATGTCATCCAATTGTTTGGTTGTAGCAGCACTATCGGCAATTAGACTCTCAACCCTTTTTTTCTCAACCAGTAATACATTTTTTTGTTCTTCAAGCACTTTTATTTGCGAAAGCACATCCTGTGTAGTCACTGAAATTTCATTTTTCAAGGCTTTCAATTGTTTACCCTTTAGGTAAAAGTTTACAGTATCAATTTTTACAACCGTTTTCCCTTTTTCCAAATAATCACCATTTTCTAAATCAAATAAAACAATCTTACCAGGGACTTCAGAGGAAACAACTATTTCGGTAGCTTCAAAATTTCCATAGGCATCAGATAAGTCTCCATTTCCGTTGCATGCAAAAACCAGCATGCTTATTATTAAAATTACGATACTATTTTTCATGTTTCTAGATATTAGTAGTTAGATATGAGATGTTAGATGTGAGTAACAAGTAGTTAGACAATTTCATGTCTAAAAATCTAACTACTCACATCTCTCTACTCCTTACAAATTCCCTGTTAACGTTTTCAATTTTGCAACTTCATTAAGCCGCTGTATTTCATGCAATTGCTTATTAATCTTGGCTTGTGTTTCAGCATTTAGTTCAACAATGTAAGCGCTTGAAGTAATTACCCCATTTTGCAATTGCGATTCTTTTGTTCTGGTAATTCTTTCCCTCAGTTCAATAATCTCTTTATCTTTTTCAATGGTAGCATCCAACTTCTTGATGTTGTTACTAATCCGGGTAGATGCAATTTTTAAGTTTTTATCGAAAATATCCCGTTGAGTTGTAATTTTATCCTGCATTATCATGTTTATTTGCTTCTCGCGCTTATTTTTCCCCCAGTCCCAAATATTCCAACTAAGAGTTACTCCAAAACTGTATATGATATCCGCCTTATCATCAAGCATATTCATTCCCGGATAACCATATCCAAACTGTCCAAATAAGCCGATGTAAGGGAACCTTTTTGCTCCGTTTAGGTAATTTACTTTTTCAAGCTTTTCCGATTGCAATTCCATTAATTTATATTCGGGTCTGTTAAATTGTGAATCATCAACAGCATCAATATATTCAGGTTTTACCAATTCAATTTCCTCATTTAAAGTTGAATCCATTAATTCCGAAAGTATTTCAATACCGCTTACTTTACCTGCTTTTAATTCGGCTGTCTGCTGATCGAGTTTTAATATCTCTGCTTTAACCACATCGGCATCACCAGGCATTAAAACACCATTTCTAACTCCCGATTCAACAACTTTTAGCTGTGTTACTAAATTGTTTCGTGCTATCTTTAATAATGCCTCCTGCTCCTGAAACATAAGTATTAAAAAGTAAACCTCGTTTACCTGTTCGTTAAGGCTGTACATCTTCACTTCAACATCCTGGTTATCAACCTCTAAATTAGTTTCTTCCAATCCTTTCATTCGTTTGGTCAAACCACCATCATAAATTACCTGCCTGGCTTCTAACAAAACTTTGTATTGGTCTTTTCCTATAACAGGAAGATTTATCATTGGCAAATCAACCGTTACATGTGGAACATCTGATACATGAACAAACTGACCAGTCAGGTTAAGTATTGGAAAGTAAATTGTTTTAATGTTTTGAATTTTCAATGAATTCGATTTCATATTACTTTCAACATCCTTAGTTAAAGGATACCGCTCTAAGGTTAATTTCCGGCACTGCTCAATATTTAAACTGTCAGTTTGAGAATAAGCAACTGAAGTAGTGAGCAAAACAATTATTACCAATCTAAACTTCATTTTTTTATTTTTTCTATTAATTACTATCCTTTTTTATTGATCTGATGACAAAATCAGCCACTTCATTTTTGCGCGATCTCAAAAAATCATCATAAGCTTTACTATCATCACTAAACAGAACTACTTGTATAATAGGCCTTCCAACAAATGGGAAAATACACATTGCCAATATATTCACAATAAGTTGCTCTGCTTCAATATTTATAATGGTTCCTTTTTCCACTTCTTTTTTTATTAAATCTTTAAGAAAGTTGATATTTACACCAGAGCCTTTAATTATAGTTGGGATAATACTTGCTTTTTTTCGATTCACCTCGTTTAAGATAAACATAGGAATAAAGCTGTTTTTGCTTATCAGATCAATGTAGATATCAATAAACTTTCTTAACTGGGTAAAAAAGTCCTCGCCCGTATTAAAAGTATTCAAAAACTTAGGGGCAAACTGCGAAAAAGCAAACTTAAAAACGGCTTCAAATAACTTTTCCTTTGTTCTGTAATAGTAATGTAACAAGGATTTATTAATTCCAGCCTTGTCGGCAATTTCCTGCATCCTGGCACCATCGTTTCCCTTTTCAATGAAAACTTCTTTTGCTGCATCAAGGATTTTTTCTTCTGTATTTTCTTTATCTGCTACCATTTTAACCAAGTAATTTAACCGTTTAATCTAACCAAATCATTAAACCATTTGGTTTAACCATTTGGTCAAAAGTACGATATTTTATAATTCAGAGCAAATAATTTATGTTGAAAATTTGCAACCATTCAATAACAAGCTGACTATCAGATTCTTGTGAGCAAGTATTTTTATTAATAATTATTGTAAATTTTAATCGTTACTTAAAATATGATATAATTTTTAGCGTTTTGATAGAGTTTTAATAGTTTTTTATAATTTGCAATTCATTATTTAAACCTTACTAGAATGAAACTTGTTAAATATTTTTTGATCATTGCTTTTGCAATTGGAATAATAGCGATTGGATGTTTTTCGTGCATTGAAAAACAAAAGGAAAAGATTGCTCTTTTAGAAGAAAAAATTGGGCTTCTGAAAGAAGAACACACCCCAATCAAGTTCAAAATTCTGGAAAAAACTGATGATCAAATTAGAATAATTGTTAAATTTTATAATACTGATAATAAGGAGATTAATTCGGAAGAGTTTACTGTCCCTGGTCAGGAATTATCTTTCGATTTTTCAGTAGTTCCTGTAAAGGATCGATATGTTGCCTTCCCTTCAAAACTATTTTCTAATGTAACTCCGGCTTCTCAAGGTTTTAAGTTATTTAGTTTTTATAATAAAGATGGTTTTCCGGAAATATACCAGAAAAAAAATATTGATCCAGATCTTAGTCAGGGTTTAAAAGAAGTATTTGCAAAGGTCAAATCCGGAGAAATGGATTCATTAGAAAGTTCTTTTGGCAATATGGTTCATGATATTAAAGCTTTTAAGTCGTTTATGCCCGAAATTGTTTATTCTATAATTACCCACACAAAAGGTGGTATTGAAATTGTAGAAGAATAGTTAATTAAACTGGGATTGTATCAAAAGTTAAAGCTCATTACAATAAATTCTCAATATTATGCCTCTTAGCTCTTTGAGCAAGATAGATAAAAGATTGAAAATAAACCTGTAGCAAAAGTAGCTTTGACAAAACACCAGCCTCAGAAGTTAAATTGTTTAAAGAAAACGCTGGCTATTCAAGCTAATGACTAATTTTGAATAACTAATGAATAAGTTATGAATGAAACACTTGATTTTCTGGAAAAATTGAACTGGTTTCTAAAACCAATAGCAGATCTGGTACTTTTCTTTTTTACCACAAAAACAGGATTTATATTTCTTTTGCTGATTTTAATATTCACCACTATTTTTTCAATTTATAACGCACTGAAAGAAAGAAAATTAGCACACATGGCAGTAAAATCCTATTCTGCCAGAATACCACTATTGGAAAAGCTCTACATCATTGGAAATGTAGTTTCAAGAATAACTATTCGTATTATTAGTAACCTTCCGGTTTTTTTAATGGTATTCATTTTTTTGTTCCTAATTGTGGGTCTTTCAAAGGGTATTTCAGGAATTAATGAATATGTTGAAAACCAGGAGAAAATCAAAGAACTAAAAAGCATATTAAAACAATTGGATCAACGATACAAAGTAGCTGAAATTGAAGTAATTAATTATAGTTATATTTCTGATGAAAGCCAGCTTAAAATACGCTTTTTTGATTATGCAAAACAGGGCTTTATAAATGCAGATCAGGACATTACTATTAAGGGCAACGATATTTATTTTGATGCGGTGGTGCTTAATTTTGATTTTAGCGAAATTGCTGAAGGAAATAAAATCAACCTCGCCCTACCCTATCGAATTTTTAGCGATGAAGTTCCCCAGGAAGAAGGTATTCGACTTAGTTTAACCGATGAAAATGGCGTTCCACTCATCTATAAACGTACTGAAGATGAAATTTATGGAATGGCCTATGAAAAGTATGACGAGCATGTAAAAGAAATCATGCAGTACATTACCGACAAGAACAAGGCCCGTGAAGCTGGTATTAGAAGCGTTTACGGAAACGCTGTACATAAAAAAGTAAAAAAAGGTGATAAAATTGCAATTTGGGTAGAACAAACTGGCGGTTTAGTAATAAAAGATGTGACGGATTTCTAATATTTTATCAGTAAACTGGTGTCATTGACTTTTAAGTTGTTACTTTTTACTTCATTTTGTTTCTGGTAGCTGGATTTTGGCTGCTGGAAGTTACCAGAATCAAGCTACCAGGAACTAGAAACTAATTTCTTATTTTAATCCAAATATTCTTTCTTTGCATCGCAATAGTTGATATCTAACTGAATATTGATGAAAAAAATACTTTTTGTCCTTGTCTACACGCTCCTTTTTGGGCTGCTTAGTAAATTTATTTACTCCGAATACAAAGAAATAAAAGAGCATAATGCAAAAAAACCTGATGCTTTTGAGGTAGCTTCCTTTAATTATAAAAAAGAAGTAAATGTATTAGCCAGGAAATTTAAACTTCCTCCCTCCTATTTAATGGCACTTATTATGTTAGAATCAAGTGGAAAAAAGGATGTTCCTATTCGATTTGAAAAAGGTATTTATAAGCAGCTTTTATTGCTGAAAAGAGGCAAGATTGAATCATTTGAAAACCTGACTCAAAAAGACATTAAAACACTGACAAACAAAGAATTAAAACTACTCTCCTGTTCCTATGGTCCTTTTCAGATCATGGGGTATAAATCCTTTATTCTTAATATCCCGCTTGATTCCCTGAGAGGTAAGAGAAACATGTTTTACGCTGTAAAATGGATAAATCTAACCTATGGTGATTCTATTAGAAATAAAAATTATAAGGATGCCTTCCACATTCATAATGCAGGAAAAAGATATCCTGAAAATGGAAAACCTACCACACATGATCCATTGTATGTGGAAAATGGATTGAAATACGAGAAGCTTTTTAGAGAGTTATTGGCTGGTAGACAGATTGATGAAAGATTGATAGGAGATTGATTGAAGGTTGATGAAAATATTAGAAAATGGATTGGACTGAATATAAAATTCATGTTAGGGAGCGATTAAAAAAGTTTGCATTAAATATTTTGAAACTTTCTGATGAAATACCAAAAACAACTAGAGGAAAGGTACTTAACTATCAAATTACAAAGTAGGGAACATCAATGTACGCAAACTACAGGGCTGCACTCAGAGGAAGATCAAAAAAGGAATTCTTTAGCAAATTATCCATCGCTGTTGAGGAAGCAGATGAAACAGAAATGTGGCTCGATTTAATAATTGAATCAAAAATCCTAAATACAGAATTAGTTAATGAAACGTATACAGAAAGCGCAGAACTAGTAAAAATATTAGCATCAATGAGAAAAAGAGTAAATCTAAATGAATAGTTAGGTAACTCAATCTTTCATTAATCTAAAATTAATCTCTTATCAATCTCTTATCAATCTAAAAACATGAAATACAACACAATTATCTGGGACTGGAACGGGACCCTTATCAATGACCGATGGCTTGCTATTGAGGTTATGAATAAAATGCTCACCTATCGTAAAATGGAGCCATTAACTCATGAAAAATACATGGAAGTTTTTGATTTTCCTGTGAAGGACTACTATCAAAAAGTCGGATTTGATTTTGAAAAGGAATCTTTTGAAGTTGTTGGTACTGAGTTTATTGTAAATTATAATGCCAGAGTTCACGAGTGCGAAATGCAACCTTATGCACTTGAGACACTTCATTCTTTTAAGAACAGCAGTCTAAACCAGTTTGTTCTTTCAGCTCGTGGCCATGATGAATTACAAAAAGAATTCAAATATTATAAAATTGAGCAGTTCTTTGAAAGTTTCTCTGGCCTATCAGATCATTATGCAAATGGCAAAACCGAGCTTGGTCATAACCTCATTGAAAACCAAAACATTAACAAAAGTAAAACTGTTCTGGTGGGTGATACAGTGCATGACTATGAGGTTGCAGAATCACTTGGTATTGATTGCGTTTTAGTTGAAGGTGGCCACCACTCCAGAGAACGATTACTGGAATGTGGTACTGCAGTTATTGGTGACCTCTCAGAGCTAAAAAATTCATTATTTTGCATTTGACATTAGAAATTTGAACCTGGAACTTAGAACTTGTATTTCAATAAACCCTAATTTCAAAGTTCTAATTTCTAGTATACAAGATTTATCTGCCCTGAAGTTTTTACAAGTTCATCATTTCTGCTTTTGTATTGGAGATAGAAAACATAAGTTCCTTTTGGTAATAAATTACCTCCGTTTTTCTTGCCATCCCAGCCATTTAACGGATCGGTTGATTTAAAGACAATCTCGCCCCACCTATCATAAACAATTAATTGATAATCGTTTACAAAAGATGCAACAGGCTTAAAGGTTCTGTTTTCTTCAAAATTACTTTTAGGGTTAATAGCATTTGGCAGATAAACAACTGCCTCCTGAAACACACACGAAATATTTGATTTACTAACCCCTGTTATCCCATACGGATTCCCTGCGCCCTCTGTAGCTTCAATGTAATAACAAAAATGTCCCCTGGAAGGTTGCCCGTTGTAATCTGGTTGTACTAAGTCTGAAACATCATCCTCGTAGCTTGTTTCAGAAGAGTTCAAAGTAGCAATTTGCTCGTAATTGTCGCCATCTACACTTCTGTAAACCACGTAAGAACTGACTCCGCCTGACCAATCTTCATAAACATTCCAACTCAATGAATTTGTAAAAACCGGGTTTCCTTTAGCAGTAGTGGTTAAAACAATATTATTAGCCACATTTGTTTCTCTTGAAGGCAGACCGCAAGTGTTTATTGCAAGAACTTTGTAATAAGCAACCTGCTCATTTGTAGATAGATTGTCAGAATAAGTCACTGTACCACTTCCACTTGGGAAACTGGAAATAGTGTCGTAAGCCCCAGTCATAGTATTTGATTTTAACAACAAATATTCATTTACTTCGGCATTCGCATCCAATGAAAATGAAAGCGAGACCTCTCCATCCTGCTCAACACTAGCATAATCCGCATTCATTACTTGTGGTAAAGGTGGCATGTTGGTTGTTATTTGCTGGATATTTGAGTTTGCCACCAAGCCTCCGGTATCAACTGCTTCTACATAATAAAAATAAGTAGTGTTAGCCTCTACCTTTTCATGAACAAACGTGGTTATATCAGCAGCCACCTGACCAACTTGCACAACTGTACCATTTAAAGTATTCGAATAATAAATATTATAACCAGTTAAATTATCACCAAAACCATTGTAAGCTGTCCAGTTAAGCGTATTTTGCTCTAAACAAAGATGGAACGCAATTGGTGACAGTAAAATAGTAGCAACAGGCTCACTCATTAAACTGTACTGCGGAGTACCACCACCTACATCTTTGAATGACGCAACCCTGTAATTTTCAGATTTTAATCCGGGTTCGGCTGGTCCTAAAATGGCATCAGCACTAATATCGAGATAACTAAACTGGTTAGGATCATTAATAGTTTCTACTGTTTCATAGCTTCCATCAACTACACCTGCTCGTCCAAATATTTGTCGTTTAATAATATAACCATCTATCGCAGAAGGATCTGTCAGTGACCATGTAATCAAAGGTTTTTGCGAAACCTTGTCAACTGAAACATTTGTAATTACAGGAACTTCTAATGTCTGGCTAAAAGCATTTGCCGTTATAGAAACAATAAATGTGATGAATAGTAATCTAAAAAAACGCATTTTTCTAATAATCTCCTACAACAACCTGCACAAAACTTTCAGGATCTAAATACCTGATTGCCAGACTCCTTAAAGTTTCGGCATCAATTGTCTTCAATGTTTTAAAATATTCTTTGTAATAATTAAAATCTAGTTCATAATTTAATAAACCTGCATAAATTTCAGATATTCTCAAAGCTCCATCAAATGCTTGTAGCATTTCACCGCTTAGGTAATTTTTGACCATTTCAAGTTCTTCATCACTAACCAATTCACTTCGTAGTATTTTCACTTCGCTAATAATTTGTTCAATGGCCAAATCAATTTTATCCATATTTACATTGGCAGAAATTGAAAAAACACCAGAAAAAAGCAAAGACACTACACTAGAATGTACGCCATATGTTAATGCATTTTTACCCCTTAGATTTGTCATTAACCTTGATCCATAATACCCCCCTAGAATAACATTGAGAATACTTACTCCCTGAAAATCATGATGTTTCTTATTAATCAGGGACTTTCCCAATCGAATGCTTGCTTGCACTGCACCCTTTTTCTTAACAATATGTTTATGGCCTTCTATTTTTGCTGATTTATACTTTTTATTACCTGTTTTTTGCCCTATTTGCCAGTCATTATTTCCAAAATAAATATTTAGCAAATCTACTATTGCTATGGGTAGTTTTCCTGAAACTACTATCTTGCAATTAGCAGGATTATAATAACGTAAATGATGCCGTTTTAGTTGCTCTATTGTTAAATTTTCAAAATCGTCCTGCTTTCTGAAAAGTCCATAAGGATGGTTTTTACCAAGTATTGTGCTATAAAAAGTTTCAAGTGCAAGAACTTCAGTCTTTTGCCTGGCTAATGTATATTGCTGTTGTTCATTCTTAAGATGTATATTAAACTCATTTTCAGGGAATACTGGAAACTTTATATAAGACTGAAAAACCTCAAGACTTTGCTCTACATGTTGTGTTAAACAGTACAACTGCAAGCTTGCAAAATGCTTTCCACACTCAAAATTGATAAACGTCCCCAAATAGTCAAACTTTTCTGCAATCTCTGCAGAAGTATACTGCATACTCCCTTCCATCAGCATTCTGCTGGTAAAATCAGCTAACAAAGGATTTTTACAATTCCAGTGACCAGCCTCAAAAATTACATCTATTTTTACAACATCCTGCTCGCCAGCATTAAGCAAATACACAGGTATCCCGTTTGTTAATTTATGCTCGCTTACGGGGAGAAAATTAATCTTCTCAACCGACCTTGTCTTCGGTGCAGTTTTTCTATCAATATTATTCATCCTACTTATTTGCAACAGTTTTTATCCTCCTGTGTAAAATGCATCTTCGCCCCCAAGCACATCATCCGAATTAAATTTAAAGCCAAGACGCTTACCAGTTTGTTGAATCATTATATTATTTCTTTCCTGCACTATTTCAACCGAAGTTATTTTCACTGTATCGTATGGAGGAACCAATAAATCAAACTCTAAAACATATTGTATGGCTGATTCAACAATATTCCGTAATGCATCATCATCAATCTGTGAATTACCAAAATTCTTATAAATAGCCCCCATCTGACGTTTACCTTCAACAAAATAGTGGAAATCCTTGTTAATAAATATCCTGCCAACAAGATAACCTAAGTCATTGTTTCGCTCATACTTAAACGAATCGGAAAGAAAATTGTAAATATTTATTATACCACAAAAAGCACCCTGTTTGTTCTTTTGTAAGTAACCGGTTTTCCAGATTGAATGTTCTCTGTCAAACTCAAAAACATTTGAATGCATGCTAAATAACAATAAATCGCCACCAAATTTAAAAGAAACCTGAAAACGACCCCGATCCTTGAATTTCATCAAAAGCTTTTTATCCTTACCTTTTAACTGCTTGTTATATTCATTTGTTAACTCAAGCAAAACACCCTTCAATTGCAAAAACGATTGATATGTATTTCTAAAAACAGTCTGCTTTAAACTCCCCTTTTCAGAATACAGTTTCAATATTTCTTCCTTTTTATTACTCATAGCTCCAATTTTAATAACTAATTTTTGGGTAATTAAATCCAGACTCAAAACTCGAAAGAATGGATCAAGTTTAACAAAACCTTAATTTTCTTTTACTAAGTAAATATAACATTAATTTTTATCCATAGTTGTTTTTATGAATCAATATTCCATAACTATTAAAACCATCTACTTACCATATTAAAACCTACCCGACCGGGACTATTCTGCATATCGGAAAGACAAAAAATACTTTCGAAAGTCTTAAATTTGTAATTGCTAACAAAATTTCACTTATATGGATGCTTCACTAAAAGTTTTAATCATTGATTCCACCACTTCGTTTTATAAAACTAAAAAATACAAAGTTGGTGATTTTTATGGACCCGTTGATTTGGGACTACATCTGGCTGGTAAACACAATAGCCTGAATATTGGCGTTGGCTTATTTGCCGGCTCTATTTTCCCTGGCTCTAACAGACTGATATTTAACGGATTTTCACCAAACTGGGGAGGGTTTTACATCTCATCAATGGGTGGTGCAGGATTGGTTTTCGATAATTTGGGTATCAATATGGTATCAGTAATTGGCAAAGCTCCAAGTCCTTCAATATTGTATCTTAATCGTATTCATGGCGAGGAGATTAGTGTTGAAATGCATCCTTTGAATGTTGAGCAAATCTGGAATTCGGGCAGAGGTGGAATATACAGCCTAATGGATTATACTCTCGAAAAGTTTAGCAAGCGCTATGAGAATGATCCGAGAATTTTAGCAACAGGACCGGCAGCGCTTTCAACAGATTTTGGCGGAATATGCTCGGTACCAATTAAAAAGGGACAATTAACCCATATTGATACCTGGGCAGGCAGGGGTGGTTTTGGAACAAAATTATTGAGAGATCACGGCATTGCAGCAATTATATACGGCGGAACTCACGTTGATGAAGATTTTCGTGACCGGAAAGTTGCCGATGAATGGTTTGTTGACAGGTACAATAAAAAATTAGCTGCTAAAGACTTTGAAACAACAACAAAGTATCGTTTTGATCCTCAATTTGATACAGGTGGAACTTTTGGAGTAAATTACGCCACAATGGGTGGTAACATTATGGCCTTTAACTACAAAACTATTTACGATACAGAAGACGAAAGACTAGAGATTTCTGAAAAATTCATTAAAAATCACTATCTAAAACAGTTTAACGAGGAAACCATACAGAAAAAGCAACAAAAAAACTGCGGTGAGCCTTGCGTTGCGGTTTGCAAAAAAATGAATGATCACTTTAAGAAAGATTACGAGCCTTATCAGACCATGGGACCATTAATTGGGGTATTTGACCAACGTGCTGCTGAAAAGATTAACAGAAAGGCTGATTCGTATGGTTTTGATGCAATATCAGTTGGAGGTGTACTTTCATGGTTAATGGAATGCCTTGATAATGGGCATTTTACAAAAGAGGAACTCGGTATTACCAAAATGCCTCATTTTAAAACAGAAGGGTTTGAACTTCTTGAACACTCAAAGCACAATGCTGAGGTTGGTATTGAACTTTTAGACTCCATAATTAACAAAAAAGGGATCATCGATTTTAGCGAAGGAGTTCGAAAATTTGCCCGAAGAAAATCAAGAGAAAAAGGAATCAGGTTGTTTGACTCATTTGTTTATACAGCTTATGCAAGGAATGGCTGGATGGTACCTAACCAGTATTGGACTGCCGGAGTACTATCACCAATGCCAATTATGGGAAAATATTACAACCATTACGGAAAAGAGTTTGTAAACCCTAGAAAACTTGGCGAAATTAACGCAACCAGGTTCAAACAAGAGTTGATTTTAGACAACATGGGTATTTGTCGTTTCCACAGAAGCTGGGCTGAAGAAATGGCTCCTGAAATTCTTGAATATTTGTACGGAGATAGTAAAAACTTTCTTGCAAAGGTCTCTGCTACTGCAAGTCGCATCAATGGACGAAACTCATCAATATTCTGGGAATCAGAAAGAAATATCGATTATGCTTATACTTTTTTAAAGAAAAAGAAAGAAATTGATAAAGTTGAAGATCCTGAATTAAACAGATGGCTCAAACTTTTTGAAAAAGACAAAAAAGAAGCAGCTTTTGAGTATTGGTACGAAATACATAAAGGAATTACTTCATCCTTAAGTGAGTTTCATTAAGCCCCTCCATATTTATAAAGGCTTAAATTTGTATTGCTAGCAATTGGTAGCAGAGAATCACCAATCCTTAAAGGGTTTTTTACTTAATGATGAATTATAGTATTTCGCATCGCCTGTAACCTCTTTTCCAAGCCAGCCAGGTTTGGAAAATTCTTCTGCTTCAAAAGAAAGTTCAATTTCAGCTACTACTAATCCTTGGTTGTCACCATGAAACTCATCTATTTCAAATGTATGCCTTTCTGATTCAACGAAAAATCTGGTTTTATCAATAATACCAGGCTCGCAAAGATTAAGCAACTCTTCTGCTTCATTAACCGGAATTTCCTTTTCCCATTCATAACGGGATACTCCACTTTCATTAGCAACACCTTTTACTGTGATAAACCCCAGGTTTTCATGCACTCTAATTCTAACAGTTCTTTCAGGCACAGAAGACAAAAACCCCTGGGTAATTCTTACAGCTTTTTTTGCTCCTATCTTAAAATCGCCATTCACTAAGAACTTTCGTTCAATTTCATGTGCCATAAATTATGATATTATTGTTGAAATACAATTTTCTTCCAATGCAAAATTCATCAATAGTCTTCTTTTATAATGAATTATCAATATTTTTCATTTCAAATAATTCACGATTATTTAAATCCAAACAAAGAAGGTTACCCATCTGCTTATAATCATATATTCTATGAGGTTTTGTATAAATACATCCGTTGTCTAAAGGAATCACTGAATCATTTTTATCAATTGCATTTTTAATTTCTGAAAGATGTGTTGGTTGATGGCCGACAACAATTTTCTTATTTTTTGCTTTTCCTGAGTCATAGTTTGTTCTCCTTAAAACCAATATTCGATGTAGATTCTCAAACGGGTTTTCTTTGCTAAAATCAATGCCTCCATGCACTAAATAACAATCGGGTAGTTCAATATAAAATGGCAAATTTGACATAAAGCTTAAATATGGCTCTTTAATTTTAAATTCAGAGTCCAATAAATCAATGCTTTTAAATCGTCTAACATAAAATTTAAAGGTAGGTGTATCGTACTCATTAAAAGCATCCAAAATTTCATGCTCATGGTTTCCCCTAATTGGATTTACATTATACCCTTCAGATTGCAGTTCCAGAATAAAATCAATTACACCTGAGCTATTCGGGCCACGATCAATATAGTCTCCTAAGAGATAAAGTGAATCATCTTTAGTTAATGAAATCTTATCAATTAAAGCTTTAAAGGTTTTTAAGCACCCATGAATGTCAGGTATAACAAATCTGCGTTCCATCCTTCCTAATTAAAAACTTAAAGGTAATGAAATTTCACAGCTTAAAACTATGCAGATCAAATAAGCAATTCCATGTTTGAATAAAATAGTATTGCAAAAATGATGAACAAAAATTGCTAGTGTCAAGTCAAGTATGATATTTTCGGTAATTAGCCAGGTGACAACACCTGACAAGTGCACCCGGGGCTGTATCAAAACTAGCTTTGCTATAAATTTTTCTTTCAATCATGCATCAATTCAATCAATCTGCTTTCAATCTTGTTGAAATACGCTCTTTTGTTGTTGAAATGAAAGTAAAATTGCATTGAATTAGACTTTTGATACAACCCCTAATTACCAGGAATAATCATACTTGACTTGACACTACTAAATAAACCATTTCAACAATTAAAAATAAATTTATAGTTTTATGTAAGTAAATTACTAATATTCTTAAAACTAAAGATAACTTAAAACTGCTAATATGGAAGTATTCGTTTCGTATGCCTGGGGAGGTGAAAGTGAGGAGATTGTTAATAATATCTATGATACATTTCAGCAAAAAGGAATTACCATCATCCGCGATAAAATTGACCTTGGCTACAAAGGCAATATAAAAGAATTCATGCAAGAAATTGGAAAAGGAGATGCTATTATAGTAGTTATCTCCGACAAGTATTTAAAATCGGAAAATTGCATGTTTGAGTTACTCGAAATCCATAGAAATAAAGACATATGGCAACGAATATTTCCTGTTGTTTTAGCTGATGCTAAAATTTACGATGAGATTGACCGGATTGATTACCTGAATTTTTGGGATGATAAAATTCAACAATTAAAAGATAAAATTAAGACCATTAAAAACCCGGTTGGCATTGGCCAGGTAGTCGAAAAAGTAAATCAATACGATGACATAAGAAGGGTGAATGATGAATTGATGGATATGCTTCGTAATATGAATACTTTAACACCCGATATGCATAAATCATCACAATTTACAGAATTACTGCAGGCTGTTGAAAAATTTGCCCAGGAAAACAATGATTCTTTGGACAAAAACAGCTCTTCTTCAATATCTACTACTAATGCAACTACTGCGAAATCTGTTATAGACGACATTCAGTCAGAAAGAAATAAATCCATTACCAAAAGACTTGAAATGTTAAATAAACTTCTTTCAGATTACGAGGACAAATTAATGCTAGAGGACGATCCTAAAAAGACAATGCTTTTTGAAAAAGAGATTGAGAAGCTAAAAAAACAAATTGAAGCTGCTCAAGGGGAGATGAAATAGTTTCTCTCTTCTACAGCAGTACGTTAACGATCAATCTGATCATAATCAATTTCAATAAAATACAAACAAAAAACCCTTGCTAATCATGTGACTAACAAGGGTTTTGTTACTGGTGTTTGCGGTCTGGACGGGACTCGAACCCGCGACCCCATGCGTGACAGGCATGTATTCTAACCAACTGAACTACCAAACCGTTTTAGAACCTCGCTTTTTGTTGGAAACCTTCCCGTCAAAAGCGATGCAAAGATAGATTTATTTTTTTACCCTCCAAAAAAAATATGGAAAAATTTAAGAAAAAAAACTAAAATGAACCTTCCCATACTTCCTTAAGTACTTAAAATTAGGATGTTTTGAATAATCGGTTGATGAAGAATGCTCAATTATTACCAGTGCTCCTGGCTTAAGAGTTGCATTTTCAAAAATAAGGGGGGCAATCTTGTCAATTTCTGGTAAATCATAAGGAGGATCGGCAAAAATTAAATCATAGTCTAAATCATGCTTTGGGATAAACTTTAAAACATCTGATTTTATGGTATGAATAATTCTTTTCTCAGCATTTATTTCCTCTGCAGTTTTTTTAACAAACCCTAAATACTTGCTGCTAATATCAACAGAAGTAACATACTCTGCTCCTCTCGACATAAATTCATAGCTAATACTACCAGTACCAGAGAATAAATCAAGTACACGAGTTCCTTCTAAATCAATTTCGTTATTGATAAGATTAAAAAGACTTTCTTTTGCAAAATCTGTGGTAGGTCTTGCCTTAAAAAACTTTGGAGGGTTAAACCTTCGACCTTTAAAACGGCCTCCTATTACCCTCATTATGCAATATTCAGTAAATTTGACAAGAAATGTTCAGGAACTTCTTTAAAGCCGTAATCCAGGCCTTTACTGTCTAATATTTTAGCAAACCAAATATTCCTGACATAGCGATTTAGAAGCTTATATTTTTTAGAATCTTTATCAATATCACCAGATAAATACATATTCGTTTTACCATCTGGAATATTTAATTGCTGATAAATATTTACAATATGGTAAACAAAGTCCGCTTCATTAGCATAATCAAGATTATTATAAAGATACAGTTTGCCATTATCGCAGACAGAAATATCAAAATAACTTTTATAGACCATTACACCAATAATATGTCCATTGGTTTCACTTTTTCTAATGGTGCTATCAATAAATGTGGACGCCTGATGATAAAACTTTAACTCAGGAAACTGATTTACCATCAAGGTAGTTATATCAGAAGGAATACTAAAAATATTAACTGTATCTGTCTTATCTAGCTTATTAAAATGAATTTCCTCAAACTCATCCAACTGATGTGTTGTTGTATAATAATCACGAAGAAGTTTTTTATCAAAATACTCCATTGGAACTAAAGTTGACTTTCTGGATGAAAAGATAAAATCAATTCCTTTGTAGTTTTTAGCTAAAAATGAGTCATTTGCGAGAGCATCGTTGATTCTGTTATGGTAATCATTAGTACTTTTAAGATCCTTAAAATTTACATTCTTAATTGCAACACACTTTTTACGAACAGTATCAACAATCGTATAAGTTAAACCACTGGGTTTAAGCAAAATACTTAACTGATAAGTATTTGTTTTTGTTATGCTAAAAGTATCATTAAAATAAGCGAAGTCCTTCATTGCTTTTTTTATTTCCTGAGTACAAAAATCAATTTTCAACTCTAAAGTTCCAAATATTAAGCCAAATTTAATAATTTATTGCAAATAATAATATAAAAGTTAAAATAATGTAATCAATACATTACAAAAAAAGGTTACCCATCTAGTGAGTAACCTTTCTTAATGCTTTTATAAAAATTACTTTTCCCAGTTTCCGGCATGGTTTACATTCGTTTCCAATGAACCGACTTTCAAACCAGGATATTTATCCATTTTAAATGCTTCGTCATCTAAATTGATACGTAATTGCTCATCTAACCCTTTTAATAATACCCTGTTAAGAACTTTTGCTTCAAAAACAGGAACCTTCAGAGTTGTTGCATTTACTTTTGAACCCACTTCAAGTATTTTAGCCCCCAGAACAAATTTTTCTCCATTAGAATAAGGAACATATGGAAGCGAATCTATTTGATAACCATCTTCATATAATGAATCAAGAGTTCCAATATAGGAGGTGTCACGACTAACAATTCCTAACTTCAATGCTTCTTTTTCAGATAAACTATCAGGCACACTACCAATTGCCTTAACCATAGGGATTGAGTCGTGTTTAACAAAGTCAATCAGGCTGTCAAAATCAGCAGTAAACTGCCCGTTTACAGCTAAATATGCTAATTCTGCAGTTCTAATATCCTTAAGACGTTGAATAGTTGCACTATATCTTTTTTTCTTGTTTCGTTCAAATTTAATTGGTTCATCAATACTTTGGTAGATAAAGTAACCTAATGCAACAATGGCGGCTAGTAAAACAACTTTAATTACAAGTTTCATACGTTTATTTATTTTATTAAATTTAAAATCACCCCATAATTTCGACAAACACCGATAATATATGGTACTTCACAATTAGTAACTTTAGTCAGGTTCAGTGCAAAAATAAAAAAAAAATTAGTTCTTGTACTGTAAGCCATTGAAAAATCAAAATTAATTTGTTGTAAATGATTTTATTAACTGTGCGAAAGACGATAAACGCCTAATAATCTGACAGATAATAAAAATTGAAATCTTTTGACAATCAATTAGATAATATATTATTACTATTGTAAATCAATATTTTAACTCAACAAGCTGAAATATATCATAAAAAAATGCTCTCAAATCACTTAAAAGATACTTTTTTAAAAGAGTTTAATCATGAACCAACTGAAAATCAAGAGTTTTTATTTGACCAGTTAGCATCATTTTTTGTTAACCTAGATAAGGATAAAGTCTTTTTATTAAAAGGTTATGCAGGCACAGGAAAAACTTCTGCCATAAGCGCTGTTGTAAATGCTCTTAAAAAACTAAAGATTAAATCATTTCTATTAGCACCAACAGGTAGAGCGGCAAAAGTATTCAGTCAATATGCAAAACAACCTGCATATACAGTTCATAAAAAAATTTACCGTCAGCGCTCTTCATCAGATGGGTTTGGCTCATTTGCCTTAGACAGAAATCTTCATAAGGATACTTTTTTTATTGTGGACGAAGCGTCTATGATTTCAGTCAGTTCTAATGAGAATTCTATTTTCGGTAGTGGCAGACTTCTTGATGACTTAATTGCATATGTTTATACAGGAAGTAATTGTCATTTGATATTAATTGGAGATACTGCACAATTACCTCCAATCGGCCTGGATGTTAGCCCTGCATTAGACAAGAATACTCTGGAAGAATACAATCTCAAAGTAAGTGAAGTTGTTCTGACCCAGGTTGTAAGGCAATCAGAAAACTCAGGAATTCTTAAGAATGCCACCTCACTGAGAAAAGAACTCTCAGACTCAATGTTTTTTGACGAATTCCCGGAATTCATTGTGGGATACGATGATGTAGTTCGAATATCAGGTGAAGATTTAATTGAAGAAATCAACAATGCTTATGACAAACATGGCCTTGAAAATGTAATTATCATCAATCGCTCAAATAAAAGGGCAAACAAGTACAATGAAGGAATCAGAAACTCAATACTCTACAAAGACAGCAGGATTGGTGTTGGTGATTTTATTATGGTCGTAAAAAACAATTACTACTGGTCCGAAACAATTGATGAACTCGATTTTATCGCTAACGGAGATATTGCTGAAATTATCAAAATATTTGATTATCAAGATCTTTATGGTTTTAGCTTTGCGGATATTAGGATTCGTCTGGTTGACTATAACGACATTGAATTAGATGTTAAAATTTTACTTGATACTCTAACAATTGAAACAGCCTCTCTCTCCATGGAAGAAAACAAGAAACTCTACTTCTCTGTATTAGAAGACTTTGAGAATGTTAAAGTAAAAAAAGAAAAAACAAAAAAAGTCAGAGAAAATCCATATTTCAATGCTTTACAAGTGAAATTCTCTTACGCTATCACTTGTCACAAGGCGCAAGGAGGTCAATGGAAAGTTGTATTTCTTGATCAGGGTTACATGACCGAAGAAATGCTGGGAAGAGAATACCTGAGGTGGCTGTATACTGCGTTTACCAGGGCTGTAGACAAAATCTACCTGGTTAATTTTCCTGATAAATATTTCCCATAAAACATCAATAGGGTATTAAAACAGTTAAAATTAAGGATAAATTAATCAATATATCTTTTATCTTTATATACTGTTTTTTTCTTTCGTTAAACTAACTAATTTATTTAAAATGGGAAATATTCAAGCTTACATTGATCAGGCTGTGGCTTTAGTAATGGCCTATGGTCCAAAACTTTTACTAGCCATTCTTACTCTTTTTTTCGGCTTATACATTATTAAGGCAGTAACAAAAACAGCAAAAAGAGTAATGAAGAAAAGAGAGATGGACGAATCTTTAAGACCGTTCTTTTCATCATTAATAAATGTAACACTTAAAACCTTACTGATAATAAGTGTAATGGGCATGATAGGAATAGAAATGACTTCTTTTATTGCTATTCTTGGAGCTGCAGGTCTTGCAATAGGAATGGCTTTGTCAGGCACATTGCAAAATTTTGCTGGAGGAGTCATTATACTCATTTTCAGACCATTCAAGGTGGGAGATTTTCTTGAAGCTCAAGGCTATATGGGTATTGTAAAAGAAATACAAATTTTCAATACCATTTTACTTACTGTTGATAATCGCACCGTAATAATTCCAAATGCTCCTCTATCAGCAGGTACAATGATTAATTACTCTGCACAATCGGAGCGCCGTGTAGACTTTACTTTTGGAATTGGATACAGTGATGATATTGATAAAACGAAATCTGTACTTCGCGAACTTATTAATGCTGATGAAAGAATTTTAAAAACACCTGAGGCATTTGTTGCGGTGAGTGAATTAGGAGACAGTTCAGTAAACTTTGCAGTTCGTGTTTGGGTGAAAGGAGAAAACTACTGGCCTGTATTTTTCGACATGAATGAGCGAGTGAAAAAAGAATTCGACAAGCAAGGTATCTCTATTCCTTTTCCACAAAGAGATGTTCACATATACAATCAAAACAACTAAAAATCAAACAATTATGAATAAAAGATTACAATTAATACTATTATTTTGTTTATTAACATTATCAGCTTTTGCACAGGAAGATAAACCAGCCGCTGATTCAACTCTAGGATGGACCTATCCATCACTTATAAACATTACGGTATCACAGGTAAGTTTTTCAAACTGGGCTGCCGGGGGTGAAAACTCTTACTCCATCAATGGGATGTTAGCATTGGGGGCTGATTACAAAGGAGAAAAATCAATATGGGAAAACGATCTTACTCTGGCTTATGGAGTTATGAAGCAAGGCGAAAATGAGCTTAGAAAAACAGATGATATTATTGAGTTTAGTTCGAAATATGGATATAAAGCAAGTAAAAACTGGTATTACAGCGGTTTACTACAATTTAAGAGCCAGTTTGACGAGGGTTTTAAGTATAACGCTGACGCAGGAACGAAAATAAAGCTCTCAGAATTTATGTCACCGGCCTATTTAAATTTGTCTATTGGTATGACTTACCAACCATCAAAAGTTTTTAGTCTATTTATTGGGCCTATAAGTGGTCGAACAACGTTTGTAATGGATGACACACTATCAGCTGCAGGAGCATATGGTGTTGATCCTGGTGAAAATATTAGAAACGAATTTGGTGGAACCCTCAAAGCTGAACTCAATAAAGATTTAATGAAAAACGTAAATATGACTACAAAGCTTGAACTGTTCTCAAATTATGCCGATAAACCAGGAAATATTGATTGGGATTGGCAGCTTTTATTGACTATGAAAGTAAACAAATGGTTATCGGCCAATATCAATCTTCATTTAATTTATGATGATGACATAAAGACTATAGATAATGATACCGGAATGGAAAAAGGTCCTGAAATCCAATTTAAAGAGGTCTTTGGAATAGGTTTAAACTATAAATTCTGAAAATCAATAAAAGGCTAATAATACATTCGTTATTAGCCTTATTTCTTTACTTAAAGAAAAGCTATTTAAATCGATAGCTAAACCCTGCAAAAACAGCAAAACTATAAGGATATCTTGCCAGAGTAGAAGCTGAAGAAGGAACAATTGAATATTTAAAGGTTGGCTCAAGATTAAAACTAAAGTTTCTGTAAAAGTTATAATTCACTCCAAGTCCAAATGTAGCGTTATAAAGAAGTGGACTAACATCACTTGTTTCCCCTGACCACAGCTGACTGTTCTCATCAGTTATAGAAGTTTTGTTTCCAATCAAAAAGTTAGTAGAAACCCCACTTAAAACATCCAAACCAAGCTTACGATCAACAATTTTATATCTTACCAAAATCGGTAATTCAATGTACTCAAAATTACTAATGTAGTCCATATTCAAAGAATAATAAGTCTCATCCCTAGACGAGGCTATAACCTCAGGAGCTTTTGCTTCATTAAACTCTGGCTGAACAAACTTTTCACCTTCAGGAGTATATACTAACATTTCATCTTCGTATCCTGTCATTGCACTACCAACCAGGTTTTCAGCCATTTGTTTTCTTTGTGAATAAAACAAACCAGACTCTAAACTCCATCTCTCAGATAAATGATAGTTTACATTTACACCTCCACTAAAAGCAAGTAAAGATTTCTCAGTTGTCTTTGTATCGGGTCTTTCATCTTTTACAGAAGATTTTACACTTTCAGACTGCTCTACTTGAGAACTATTACCTGAATTGTCAGCCATTGAGTAGACAGGTGAAAACTTTGTTCCAAAAGACCAGTTCGACATAGATTTTTTCTTTTCATTTAAAAGAAAACCTCCCTCAAGGAGGTTTTCTTTCTCTAATAACAAGGTATCGATTAATAATTGGTTAGGTAAATCTTCTTCCTGGTCCTGACTATTTTGAGCCAATTGGTTAGTATTCAGCTTATTTTCAGCACCTTCAAAGAAAATGTCTTTAGACGAATTAAAAAGTTTGTATAATATTCCTCTATTATCTTCTATATTATTCTCAATAATACTTTCAGTAGTAATTATTTTATCTGAAGATGTATTATTTTCATCCGATGGATTTACAACTGTATCATCAGCTACATAACCAACACTATCCTCTGATAAAATGTTTCTATCTCCTGATATTTTTGCGGGATGATTCCCTGTCAGGTATTTTGCTTCGTATTTTTTTCTAAGAGCATAATCCGATGATAGGTACCCCAAACCAAAAGTCATCAATAATGCAACTGATGCAGCAATTGCCCTAATCTTTGAATATCTCCTAATTCTCTTAGTATGCTTTATCTCAGCTTGTATATTATTCCAAAGATATGCAGGTGCTTTTTCCTCATAATCAAAGAGTCCTTTTGC
>JBNKRJ010000139.1:0-48035 GCA_050296515.1 Bacteroidales bacterium
TAATAGCAAATGAGGAGAAAATAGCAGCTTAATGAAGAAAAGGAAATTGTATCAGCTTGATTATCTGTACTTTAAATTAAAGAGTGTTATTGCAACCCTCTAAAAGAGAAGATATTATAAAAATGTGCGAAACTTCAGTAAATAGTAATCAAAATTTAGATTCAGAAGTTTCATTTAAACAATCTTTTGAACTTTTTGAATTACCTGAAATTGTTTCATCTATTGTTGACTATTTGCAACCACTACTCTTACCATATGAGGCTGCAATTTATTGGTATTTATTTAGGAACAGTATTATTAACAATGGAGATAACTATATAAGGGTTAGTACTCGTGGCCTTGGTAAGCCCAAAACAGTATTAACCTCATCTTCAGGACAATCAGATGGGTTAAGTTATAAGGCAGTTCAGAAAGCATTAGGTGGCCTTGAAGATAAAAATGTTATAAAAAAAGCTGGAGATACAAATAGGGAGGGAACACTGTATCAAATTTACCTACCTGATGAAATTGAAATTTGCCAGCAACGGATGAAAGAAATCCAAATTGAAGAATTGCCTAAAATAGATCCTAGAAAAGAGGCTGACTATTATAATATTAAAGAAAATAGATATAAAGTTTTTGAGCGTGACAGCTATAAGTGCTATTATTGTGAAAAACAACTGACAAGATTTAGTGCAACTCTTGATCATATTCAGCCAGTCAGTAAGGGAGGAGATAACTCATTTGATAATTTAGTTACAGCTTGTTTGCATTGTAATTCAAAAAGAGGTTCAAGCCCTGTAATGGAGACAATTATTAGTAATCAGAAAGATAAATAAACAACAACAAAGCTTTACATTATGCTAGAGAACTAGTTCAAAGCATTGTAAAACTATGAAATTGTTAATCAATTAAAAGGTGTTGCTTTTTCACCAGCAGTTTAGAATTAGCCTAATTTCAAAGTTCTAATCTACAAACTCCAAATACCATCAGGTCGAGTGAAATAAAAAATTCATTCCCTATTAACTTTAATCAGTAAACTAAATCCATTATCTTTGCATCCCCAAAAATCCAAAAGTAAATAAGTAGAGGATGCCAAAAACAAAAGCAAATAATACTGATGAGTCCATCCATATTAAAGGAGCTCGCGTACACAATCTTAAAAATATTGATGTTGTCATCCCAAGGAATAAGTTGGTTGTAATCACCGGGTTATCTGGTTCAGGAAAATCCTCTCTGGCATTTGATACACTGTATGCCGAAGGGCAACGAAGATATGTTGAAAGCCTATCATCTTATGCCAGGCAGTTTTTGGGAAGAATCCATAAACCGGAGGTTGATTTTATAAAAGGCATTCCACCGGCAATTGCTATTGAGCAAAAAGTAAATACCAGAAATCCGCGTTCAACAGTAGGAACTTCAACTGAAATTTACGATTTCCTGAAACTTCTATTTGCAAGAATAGGAAGAACATACTCTCCGGTTTCTGAAAAAGAAGTAAAAAAGGACAGTGTTACAAGTATCGTCAATCATATTTTAGAATACAAGGAAGGCACTAAATTTCAAACACTTGCGCCTCTGATTATTCCAAAAGGACGAACTTTCATTAAGCAACTTGAGATATTACTAAAACAAGGTTTCTCTAGAGTTGAAATAAATGGAAACACCCTGCGAATTGAGGACTTAATTGCAAAAAAAGAAAAAGAAGGCAAGAATACTTTTTTGCTGATTGATCGTGGCTCCGTAAACAACGATGAAGATAACATAAGCAGAATTTCAGACTCCATTCAAACAGCCTTATTTGAAGGCAATGGACACTGCGCAATTCAGTTTCATACAGAGAATGAAGTTGTTACAGATAATTTCTCAGATAGATTTGAATTAGATGGGATTGAATTTGTCGAGCCATCCATCCATCTTTTTAGTTTTAACAGCCCGGTAGGTGCATGCCCGAAATGCGAAGGTTTTGGCAAAATTATCGGCATTGACGAAGATTTGGTAATTCCAAATAAGAACTTATCAATTTATGATGGTGCAATTGCCTGTTGGAAAGGAGAAAAAGTAGGTACCTGGAAAGACGAACTCATCTATAATGCAGATAAATTTGATTTTCCAATACATAAACCCTATTACGATTTAACTGAGAAGCAGAAAGCACTGCTTTGGTCTGGAAATAAATACTTTAAGGGGCTTGATACTTTTTTCAGCATGCTTGAAAAAGAGAATTACAAGATTCAATACAGAGTGATGCTTTCAAGATACAGGGGCAAAACCACTTGTAATGTTTGTAGGGGCTCAAGGCTGAAGGCTGAAGCGTTGTATGTAAAAGTCGGGGATATAACCATGGATAAAATTGTAAACATGTCCATTGAAAAGTTAATTGAATTCTTCGATAACCTTAAACTAACTGACTACGAGAATGAAATTGCCAGCAGAATTTTAGTTGAAATCAAAAGCAGACTGCGATTTTTAAATAACGTTGGTTTATCCTACTTAAATTTAAACAGGTTGTCTTCTACCCTATCTGGTGGGGAATCTCAAAGAATCAATCTTGCCACATCGCTGGGAAGTAGTTTAGTCGGCTCTCTGTACATTTTAGATGAACCCAGCATTGGTTTGCATTCACGAGATACTCACCTCTTAATCAAAGTGTTACGCAACCTTCAAGAAATAGGTAACACTGTTGTGGTTGTTGAACATGATGAGGAAATTATAAGGGCAGCAGATCAAATCATAGATATTGGTCCGCTTGCAGGCACCCATGGTGGCGAGGTTGTTTTTACAGGTTCGCCAGATGAACTTTTGAAGGACAAAAAAAGCATGACAATGGAATACCTTACAGGTGTTCGAAAAATTGCTCTTCCAACAAAAAGAAGAAAGTGGAAACATTCGATAGAAGTTGTAAATGCCAGAATGAATAACCTGAAGGGTATTTCGGTTAAGTTTCCACTTAATATAATGACTGTTGTTACAGGTGTCAGCGGCTCTGGCAAATCCACGCTGGTTAATAATATCCTTAACACCGCTTTAAGTAAGAGAATTAAGGGTTATGGAGAAAGCTCCGGCTTATTTGAACGATTAAGCGGTGATATTGACCTCATAAAAGATATTGAGTTTGTTGACCAGAATCCCATCGGAAAATCATCACGTTCAAACCCGGTAACATACTTGAAAGCTTATGATGAAATAAGGAAGCTCTATTCTGATCAACCAGCCTCAAAAGTAAACAACTTTAAGCCAGCACATTTCTCTTTTAATGTTGATGGAGGTAGATGTGAAGAATGCCAGGGCGAGGGCGAAATTAAAGTGGAAATGCAATTTATGGCTGATGTTCATCTGGTTTGCGAATCATGTAACGGAAAGCGATTTAAAGACGATGTGCTGGATGTAACATTCAAAGACAAAAGCATTTTCGACTTACTTGAAATGACTGTAGATGAAGCTATTGACTTCTTTAGTAAAGGAAAAAGCAGTACAGAGAAAAAGATATGTGCTAAACTAAAACCCTTGCAGGATGTTGGCCTTGGTTATGTTAAATTAGGGCAGTCGTCAAGCACATTAAGTGGTGGTGAAAGTCAACGGGTAAAACTTGCTTCATTTTTAAGTACCGAAGCAGGTAAAGATCATTGTCTGTTTATTTTTGACGAACCTACCACAGGTTTACATTTTCATGATGTAAATAAATTATTGTTAGCATTTAATGCATTAATTGAAAACGGACATTCTGTATTAATCATTGAACACAACCCTGAAATAATAAAATCAGCAGATTGGATAATAGATTTAGGCCCCGAAGGAGGTGAAAAAGGAGGCCACATTGTATTTGAAGGTATCCCCGAAGATTTGGTGAAATGTACTGATTCTTATACTGGAGAATTCCTAAAAGAAAAACTTGAAATTTAAAAACAATTATTTCTCCTTCTTCTCGTTCTCTTGCTCTTCAACAGCTAAACCAAGTTGTTCTGTAACCAGAATATAGAACACGCTTCTTCTTGTTAAGAATTGGCTATTAAAATAAGGCTGCTTAATTGTGAAAAAACTCGTTTTTTGATTGGTTTCAACCTTATAAACAAAATTATTGTAAGTGCTGTCAACTTCCACTAATTCACCTACATAGTCCAAAATATCCAGATAAGATTTTAAAGTACTGTTGTCTTTTGAAACAACACCATACGAAATGCACAAATCTTTCAACAAATCAACCTCATAGGTATAAAATGGATACTGTTTCTCGGTTTTATATGTTAAAAGTATTGTCTTTTGCCCAATAGTATCAACTTTTAGGGTAAATTCATTTGCTAAATTATAGAAACTGCGAATATACTTCTGAGATTTACCTAACATATTGTGTTGAGTATAGCAGATGTTGGCCCCCAAAAGCAATGTCACTATTACTAAAAATGATTTTTTCATAGACACAAAATTCCCGTAAAAATGAGAAAAAACATTCAAAAAAATGATTTAAAGCTTGCTTTTTTTGACGAATATTAAATTACAAAAATTAAATCAACACTAAAATTCTGAACAATAAGCAGAAGCTATTCGCATAAGTAATTTTGAATCAAAACCCTTCCTCTCAAATAGATATTATAAATAACAGCTTAACCTAAAAAAAACACTTGGAACTCTTTTATATGATAAAACAACATTCTTTCTTAGTTCAGCGTTAACAATATTTTAATATCTTTATTTCTGATTTCATGCAACCAATAAAAAAATTTTAAAGTCTTCTTATTTATACATACTTTTTTGGTTACTAAACCTTTATTAAACATTTTTATATGGCTTCATTATCACCAATCACGGGCACTCTTGGCTTGGATAGAGCAAAACATTTGCTTAGAAGAGCAACATTTGGCCCAACAAGAACAGAAATTGAAAATTTTGCAACAATGGATGTCAGCACAGCATTAGATACCTTATTGACACCATTGACAACCCCCGATCCGCCAAACGATCCTTTAACAGGAGCAAATTGGCTTCCAAAACCAGGCGAAACAAACAGTGGAGACGATTCATTATTTAAATACTTTCAAGCATGGTTTATAGAATTAATGAGAAATACTGGCACCAACCTTAGAGAAAGAATGGTCTTTTTTCTTCACTCACATATACCTGCAGATCATTCGGTAATACAAAATTCAACCTCATTGTATTATCAAAATGCATTGTACAGACAATATGCTTTTGGTAGTTTTAGAGAATTATTTGAAAAAGTTTGTGTCGACAATGCGATGTTGCAGTATATTGATAATACGCTGAATGACAAAGATGTACCGAACGAAAACTTTGCTCGAGAAATGCTTGAGTTATACAGTATTGGAAAAGGAGAGCAAATAGGTATGGAAGATTATACCAATTATACTGAAACTGATATTAAACAAGCAGCAAGAGTTTTAACTGGGTTTAAATGCAATTGGGAATTTGACACCATTGATCCTGATACCGGTTTACCAAGAGGCAAAGCAGCAGACACATTGACATCAGCTGCTTCACGACATGATGCCGGAACAAAAACCTTTACAAGTAAATTTGGAGGAACCAGCATTGCCCCGGATCCCTCGTTAATGGCAGGAGCAGATGCTACTGAAGAAGGAGCTCTGGACGAAATAAGCCAGATGATGGACATGATTTTTGCACAGGATGAAACAGCTAAATTTATTTGCAGGAGACTATACCGCTTTTTTGTTTATTACAAAATAACTGATGACATTGAAACTACGGTCATAGGACCATTAGCTGAGACATTGCGAAACAATAACTATGAGCTTTCTTATGTTCTAAGAGAACTATTGAGCAGCCAGCATTTCTACGATGAGGATGCAGATGGCACTACAAATGATCACATTGGTGCTATCATTAAATCGCCACTTGATCTGGTAATGGGAACCTTCAGATTCTTCAAAATCGAAATGCCGGATCCTGCTACCCGTTTGGATGATTTATATAATTTTGCATATGGACGAGGTATCCTTAGACATATTACAAATCAGGGAATGAACTTTTATAAACCGATTGATGTTGCGGGCTACCCACCATATCATCAGGTAACTGCATTTAACAGAAACTGGATATCACCTAACTGGCTAGCAACCAGATATCAATTTGGCTATCAAGTACTTAATGGAATCAGAAATGAAGCAAACACCCTTGTATATATACTGGATATTCTTCCCTGGATTGATGATACATCAAATATTTCTGATCCGACAGATGCAGGTTTAATTGTTGATGAATTAATTAAGTTTATGTTCCCCAAGCCAATCCCACAGGCAAGGCGTGATTATTTCCTTAATACTATTTTCCTGGAAAATAACACCCCAGCTGACTGGACTATTATGTGGAACACATACAAAGGAGGAGGAGAAGAGGGTTCTGTTAGAGGAATGCTCGAACAGCTAGTAGGGAGATTAATGCAAACTCCTGAATACCAACTATCTTAATTCATTTTCAACAAAAAATTAAAACACAATGAACAGAAGAAAATTTCTCAAACAAATAGGAGTCGCAGGCGTCACCCCGATATTACTTAACGGAATTCCCTTAAATGCCCTTGCAGCAAACAGTCCATTAATGAAAATGCTTGCTGCCAGCAGTACAGACAGGGTTCTGGTATTCATTCAGTTACATGGTGGAAACGATGGATTAAATACAGTTGTTCCTCTTAATCAATATGAAAATTACCAATTCCTTAGAGCAAATATTGCACTTCCTAATGATGGAGATAATCAGATTTTAGAACTAAACCCTAAAGAAGTAGATGAAAAAAGGGTTGGGCTTCATCCTGCCATGCAAGGAGTAAAGGATTTATACGACCAGGACGCTGCTGCAATTATTCAATCTGTTGGTTACGAAAATATGAATTTATCTCACTTTCGAAGCCGTGACATATGGTTTATGGGAATTGACTCAGATGAATTAAAAATTGCATCAAGTTGGCTGGGCAGGTATTTAGATACTGAATTCCCAAAGTATCCTGATGACTATCCAAATGCAGATATGCCAGATCCTTTAGGTCTTGAAATTGGCAATGAAGTAACCCTTGCATTTCAAAGAGAAAACAGCATTCCTGGAGGTATTTCAATCGCTGATCCAGCAGCTTTTTTTAATTTAATTAGTTCCGTTGGAGTAGATGATCCTCCAGTTGAGTTCCCTGACAGCTATTACGGTGATGAACTTGAGTATTTAATGCAATTTGAATTAAAAACGAATGATTATGCTGAAAGGCTAAAACAAGTTTATGATGCAGGAGAAAATTCATCAGTTATTTATCCTCTAGAATACCCAGGTACGGCACCGCTAGCTTATAAGCACAATCCACTTTCAGACCAATTAAAACTCATTGCTCGTTTACTAAAAGGTGGAATACAAACACGAATATTTATGACCAGGATTACAGGTTTTGACACTCATGCAGATCAGGTTTATGTAGACAGAACAACAGGGTCAACACCTTTGCCAGATCCAGTACATGGAAGACATGCTGCATTACTTTATCATGTTTCTGAATCAGTAAAAGCTTTTCATGATGATTTAAAAGCCATGGGACTTGAAGATAGGGTTTTAACACTAACTTTCTCGGAATTTGGTCGCCGTGTTGAATCAAATGCAAGCCATGGAACGGATCATGGTAAGGCTGCACCAATTTTATTGTTCGGAAGTGGACTTAATGCAAATGTTTATGGTAATAATCCTGATTTAAATGATCTGGAAGGTGGTAATCTGAAACCTCTAATTGATTATCGTCAGGTATACACTACCATTCTATCTGACTGGCTTGGTGCTCCTGATTCAGCTATATCAGACATTGGTTTTGGAGAATACCTGAGTCAAAAAATAACAGGGCTCTTTAGTGCCCCTGCTGCTGTAAATGATTTACAAGAAGACTATAATGGAGGTTCAAAACTTCGTTCTTGTTATCCAAACCCTGCAAGTAATTACACTAAACTGAGCTATTATGTTAGTGAAAACTCAATGGTCGTAATACGGTTGTATAGTTCTTCAGGTCAGATGATTAAAGAAGTCGTCAACAACAGTCTGCAGAAGGGTGAATATCAGACAGATATAGACGTTTCAAAGTTAAGTTCCGGAAACTATATTTACAAGATGCAGGCAGGCAAGTTTAAAGCGGCTAAAATACTTCTTGTTGAAAGATAAAATACCTTATATGTAAAAAGAATAGGGGCTATTTTCTTCAGCCCCTATTTTTTTATCATTCTTTAATTACCAATATGTTCTTTTGGAAGTTTATAAAAACCCATTCGTTTAAATCGCCCTGTAACTTTTGTTTGCACTAAAACACCAATTCCTTGATCGGAAGTTTGAATAATAGCCCCAACTGAAACAGGATTAGCAAAACCAAGGTATTTTTTTAGTATCAGTTCATAAGTTGTCATATCATAAGCATAGATTACCACCTGGTTGCTATTTGTATTGGTTGCAAATACAATGGCATCCCTACCTGAAACAGTCATTTTTTTCACTTTGGTTTCAGCATTTGACGCAATTTCAGCAAGATACGCCCCACCTAAGTCATCCATAACAGTTATGGAATTCATATCCATGCTTACAGATGGCATAATAAAACGCTCACTAAAAACAAACCGTCCCAATGCAAAATTATTTCCCTCAAGCGATAAAAGACAGTTTGCACCACCATCATATCTGTATCCTTGCACAACTCCAGTCCTATCACCATTTGAAGGATCAACAAATATCAGTGACAAAGTATAATTGTATAACGTATTAACAAAATATTGACTACCATTCCCTACAGTCCCTGTGAAAAAAGGAATATTTTTCCCTGTCTTTATCATATGGTCAAGAAGCAAACCTTCAGCATCTTCATTCACTTTAAAATCATTTTGCCATTGAATAGCAAAAGATCCATCCAATTTACTTAATCTGGAACTTCTTGTATCCGAATCGTAGCTTAAAAGCAAAACACCGTTGTCAGGAGTTTTTGAGACTGCTAATGGGTAAATTGCTTCGTTTATTGTAGCAACATGTGAAGCTGTTTGGCCACCTTCGTCAATTTGTAAAATATGAGTTGCTAATGAAATATCATCCATACAAAAAATATAGAAACTTCCATTTAATTCAATTAGGTTTGCTATTGGGCTCACATAAGGATCTTCTATTTGTGCCGACCATACCATCTCACCCTCGGCATCAACCCTTGAAACAAATGTGTTTGGCCAAACTCTCGCTGTATCTGCTGCAATTCCTGCCAAAATATAGTAACCATCACCAGCTTCAGCAATATCTAATGGATAATAAGAAACATCAGAATTTGGATCGCTGTATATCTTAGTAAAAATATTTTCAGAACCGATATCATTTTTTTTGCACGAAACAAGTCCTATAACTAGTCCGGCAACTATTATTATAAACGTATTTATTCTATTCATTATTAACAGATTAATGATTCAAATTTATTGACAAAAAACAGCACCACCTCTGGAACTTGAGTTTTTACAAACAAGAGGAACAATTACATTTAAAGTAATAGCTAAGTTGCTAAATTTAAACTTATCGGGAACATCATATCCTCCTGAAACAACCTGATTATTAGAGAATTGCGTTTCAGTAGTATTCAAATTGGTAAGCAAAATTCGATAATTAGCTTCTAACCCAATTCGAGTACTTCCGGCTAAATAAGAGATTCCGGCCCCTGCTAAAACACCAAAATGGTTTTTTCCATATAAATCTTTAGAATTAGCCAGAGTAGTATAGCTTAAAGATTGATTTGAGCCAACAAGGTTAGTACTGGTTTCAACAACTGAAATTGATGTGGTGGCATCCAAAACCCTTCCGTAATAAATTCCTCCCTGAAAATAAGGTTGCCAGGTCTGAAAGTTTGCCATGTAAAAACCAACAATTAACGGAACTTCAAAAAACCTAAGTTTTTGTGCATATTCAGCTTCGTACTGTAACTCTGTTGTTCCAGTCCACGTATATGTATTGCTGTATTTATAGGTATAATCATTCGATGATGGTTGCAAACTAACTTTTATCAGCCTGTTTACGTCATACATAAGAATAAAGCCCATCTGCATACCCATATTTTGCAAAAAGAAATTATAATCTTTTTCGTAATCTTCTGGTGACTGACCACTAAAAACAGAACTTCTACTTAATGGAATAGCAAGTGAAAAGTTTATTCCTCCTTTAATTCCAACAGAAAAATTATCCATTGAAAACCCGTGACCATTTCGGGCGTATTGCAGTGCCATAGATTTAAATTCAGGATAATTGCTTGTTTTTACAAAAGAATCTTGCGCAAATACAAAATTTCCACCCATCAAAACAAGTAATAAATACAACTTAATTTGTTTCATTGTGCTGGTTTATATTGATATAAAAGTTAAACGCATGATTTTATCTGTTATTATAGTCCTAAACAAATTTCAAAGATAAATATTCAAATTAGAAAATTTTGGAGTTGAATGCATTCAGGTACTATTACCCCTACCTCGAAGTGATCATAATTTAACAAAGGCCAAAGATAAACTTTTGGGTCCAATATTTAGAAGACCAAATGCAATTTTTGTTTTTTTAATAAAATAACTACTTTCGCCAACGAAAAAATGACAACATGCCTTCAAGCAGATCAATTAACATAGAAGCAACAATTGACACTCCCAAAGTGGTTTTGGATATTGAAAAATCAACCTTTCTTATCGAAGGGGCTTCATATCCAGAAGATGCTTACGATGTGTATAACAGCATATTAGAATGGCTTAGATCTAACGAAACTTCTTATAATGGAGAATTTGTTTGTCATTTCAAATTTAATGTATTAAGCTCTGCTTCCCGAAAATTAGTTTATGAAATTCTTTTAGAACTTGAAAAAGCACAAGAAACTAATAAAAATATACTTGTGCACTGGCATTATGAGAAGTTTGATGAGGATATGAAGGAAGTAGGTGAAGATTTTTCTGAACTGGTTAACCTTCCTTTCAGCCTACTCCCATTTTGATTTTGTAGTTATTTTCCCTTATTTATTATAAACTTTGGGTTCAACTTCTCCGTTGATAACCATTAATCCATTCATTGCCAATGCTCTCATTTCATCCTCGCCTGGATAAACATGAACTGGCGCAATTCTATGAACACGTTCAATGATTTTGTTTACGAAGTATTTACTGTGTGCAATTCCTCCTGTTAAAAGAATTGCATCAACTTTGCCCTTTAAAACCGGACACATGGAACCAATAGACTTTGATACCTGATAGGCCATTGCATCAAAATAAAACTTCGATTCCTCATCTCCGTTCATTGCATTCATTTCAATGTCATATGCACTATTTGAGCCTAGATAAGCAACTAATCCACCTTCACCGGTAATCATTTTTTTTATCTTATCTTTGGTATAGCGTCCACTAAAACACATGTTCACCAAATCACCAACAGGTAAAGTACCGCTTCTTTCAGGAGAAAATGGTCCTTCTCCATCAAGCCCCTGGTTAACGTCAATAACCCGTCCTCTTTCATGAGCTCCAATGGTTATTCCTCCTCCCAAATGAACTACAATCAGGTTCATTTCTTCGTAAGAACTCATAACCGATTTTGCATGAGCACGTGCAACAGCTTTTTGATTAAGCGCATGAAAAATAGACTTTCGTCTAAACGCAGGGTGCCCTGAAACCCGTGCCAATGGCGAAAGCTCATCAACTACCACAGGATCAGCAATATATGCTTCAGCATTGGGTAATTTTTTAGCTATTTCACTGGCAATTAGGCCACCTAAATTACTGGCATGTTCACCTAGCTTAGTATCAATCAAATCACGAACCAAGGCATCATTCACAGCATAAACGCCTGATTCAATTGGCTTTACAAGCCCTCCTCTACCAACTATGGCACGAATTGAATCAAGGTCAATATCAGCCTTTTTTAATTCATCCAGAATAATTTGTTTTCTAAAATCATACTGGTCAGCTATTGAATCAAATTGCTTTAGCTCTTTATTATCGTGCTTAATGTTTTTTAGAAAAACAGGATTTGCATTCTTAAAAACAGCAATTTTGGTAGTTGTTGAGCCTGGATTGATAGCTAGTATTAATATATTTTCCATAAGAATTTCTTTCGTTTTAAAAGCTGGTTACTTGATGAATACAAAAAAGTAACTAACAATTTACTAGTGTCAAGTCAAGTATGATATTTTAGGTATTATTTTAATATACAGCAGATTTTCAACAATCAGAAGTCATTGGTCACTAGTCATTTGTCATTAATAACCAGTGACTAATGTCTAATGACTTTACCAGAAATCTGACATTTGACATGACACTAGTCTATTATGCTCCTAAAGCAGCCAAATAAATGCTGTTTAATTTAGCTTCTTCAGAATCAGCTCTTGATGTTAACACTATTGGTGCTTTTGCACCTAAAATAACAGCTGCAAGCTTTGATTTTGTAAAAAAGCCTAATGTTTTATACAGAATGTTTCCTGCTTCAATATTTGGCATAATCAATAAATCAGCATCACCTGCTACTTCGCTATCAATTCCTTTGTGCTCAGCGCTTTCTTTGCTTATTGCATTATCCATTGCTAAAGGTCCATCGATAACACAATTCTTTATTTGACCTCTTTCAGCCATTTTTGAAAGAATAGCAGCATCAATAGTTGAAGGCATTGCTTCTTTTACAGATTCAACTGCAGATACAATCGCAACTTTAGGATTTTTGATACCAATTCGGGCAAGATAATTAACCGCATTGTCAATTATTCCAACCTTCTCAGATAAATCTGGTGCAATATTCATGGCTACATCAGTAATTGCCAAAAGTTTGTGATAAGCTTCAATCTCAAAAATTGAAAAATGAGAAAGCAACTGGCCTGAACGCAATCCCCATTCCTTATTTAAAGCACCTTTTAATAGAACTGATGTAGAAACATTTCCTTTCATAAGAATGTTTGCTTTACCATCATTAATTAACTTTACAGCTAATTCTACAGCTTTGCTTTTATCTTTTTCATCTATTATTTCAATTCCCGAGAAGTCAAGATTTACACTTTGGGCAATCTTTAAAATTTCTTCTTTTTCACCAGTACAAATTAGTTCAATTACACCTTTGTGGTGAGCAGTATAAGCAGCTTCTAATGCATTTTCGTCTTGTCCAACTGCAAGCACCAATTTCTTCTTTTCTGGTATTGATTGTTTAAATAAATCGTCAAGTTTTGTAAACATAGTAAGTAGGTTAAAAATTTAAAAATCAAATATTTACCTGGATATACAAAGGCGATTTTTGGTAAAAAAAACCCTCTAAAATTTGAAGAGGGTTCTTTAAGATGTTTACTTATTTATTATTAACAATATTCAGGGTGTCTTTGGCTATCACCAGCTCTTCATTTGTTGGTGTAATTAAAACTTTTACTCTTGAATTTTCGGTATTTATATGAGTTTCAGCTTTTCGTAAGCCATCATTCTTTTCATGATCTATCTCAATTCCAAGGTATTCAAGACCATCAGTAGCATATTTTCTAACTAAGTAGTCATTTTCACCAATACCACCAGTAAAGATAAGCATATCAATACCACCCATTGCAGCAGAGTAGGCACCAATGTATTTTTTTATGCGATAACCATACATTTCCATACCCAATCGTGCTCTGTCATTTCCTTCGTTCATGGCATCATTGATTTCACGCATATCAGAAGAAACACCAGTAACTCCAATCATACCACTATGCTTATTAATAAGAGTTCTTGAAGCCTCAATACCAATTTCTTCTTTCTCCATGATGAACAACAAAACGCCAAGGTCTAAATCACCTGTACGTGTTCCCATCATTAAGCCTTCTACAGGGGTCAATCCCATTGAAGTATCAATTGATTTTCCATTTTTAATAGCTGTGATCGATGCTCCATTTCCAAGGTGACATGCAACAATTTTTTGAGTATTGATATCTACACCTAGTTTTTCACATGCTCTCTGTGCAACAAAACGATAGCTGGTTCCGTGGAAACCGTATCTTCTGATTCCATATTTTTTGTAAAGAGTGTATGGGGCAGCATACATGTAGGCCACATCTGGCATTGTTTGATGAAATGCAGTATCAAATACAGCAACTTGAGGTACCTTTGGAAGCAATGAATCCATTGCCTCAATACCTTTTAAGTTTGGCGGATTATGCAAAGGAGCTAGTTCTGCAGCTTTCCCTATGTCCTTTTTTACTTCAGCATTAATTAAAACACTTTCTGTAAATTTTTCACCACCATGAGCTACTCTATGACCAACTGCATTTATTTCTTCAAGGCTTTTAATACATCCATGTTTTTCACTAATCATTACACCAAGAATGTACTCAATACCTTGCTGATGGTCAAGTATATCACCTTCTAAAACCAGTTCTGGGGCTCCTTCTTTTTCATACTCCATGTAAGACCCTTTTAAACCAATCTTTTCAATGATCCCTTTCACCATTACTTTTTCCTCTTCCATATTGAAGAGCATGTATTTAACTGATGAACTTCCACAGTTCAGTACTAATATCTTCATTTTATTTTTATTTTATTTTTCAGAGGATAAGATTATAAACAACTACTTGTTTTTACTTTTTCAACAACTTTATTTCCATGTTCGTCATAACTGTAAAAACCTTTACCGGTTTTACGACCTAATCTGTTAGCTCTAACAAGTTTTTTCAACAATGGAGATGGTTTGTATTTTAAATCACCAAACTCTTTGTGTAAGTTATCCATCCAACGAACAACTTTGTCTAATCCAACCTTATCTGCCATTTCAAAAGGTCCTAGTGGAAGTCCAAGACCATTACGCATGGTTAAGTCAATATTTTCCTGGCTAGCAACACCTTCCATTAAAACATCACAAGCTTCACCAATCAAAGCAACGAACAAACGCACACTGATTAATCCAGGAGATTCGTCAACTGCAATTGGAATTTTATTAATTAAGGTGGTGAATTTGTTGATATTATCACAAATAGCCTCTGTTGTGTGCAGACCTCTTACAACTTCTACAACACTAGCTCCTGGAACTGCGGTAGAAAAGTGCATGCTAACACATCTGTCCTGATGCTCTAGTTCAGATGAAAGTTCAGTAATAACTGTAGTAGTAGAATTGGTTGCAATAATAGCATCGCGTCCTACATTTTCCTCAATCTTCTTGAATACGTTTTTCCTGATTTCAAGGCTGAACTCACGAACTTTTGATAAAATAGATTCTATTACCAAATCGCAATTTCTGAAATCTTTGTACTCGGTTGTACCTTTAATTCTTGAAAGAACAGCTCTTTTTTCACCAGTAGTCATACCCCAGTGTTCAATCTGATTATCAAGCTCTTCTGCCATTTCCTGAAGAGCTTCATCTATCCTTTCTTGCGACAAATCAAGAAAAATAACTTCAATTCCCTTTGTTGCAATCATTAAGATAATACGCTGCCCAGTTGTTCCGGCACCAACAACACCGATTTGTGCAAACTGAGCTTTTGGTTTTTCCTTTTGGCTAAGCGCGTAAGCATCAATTTGTTCTACTATTTTTTCTTTCATTTCCTAATTATTTTCAAGTAAAGTTTTATTAAAGTCCTGCAGCCTGATTTGCTGTGATAGCAATTAAGTTAGAGATATCGCTTACAGAGCAACCTCTTGATAAATCATTAATTGGAGCGGCCATTCCTTGCAATACAGGTCCAACAGCTTCAGCATGAGCCATGCGTTGTACAAGTTTATACGCAATATTTCCAGTTTCAAGGGTTGGGAATACTAAAACATTAGCTCTTCCAGCAATTTTACTACCAGGTGCTTTTTTCTGTCCTATTGCTTCAATAATTGCTGCATCAGCTTGTAGTTCACCTTCAATTTGCATATCAGGCGCCATTTCTTTGGCAATTCTGGTAGCATTAACAACTTTATCAACCATTTCGTGCTGTGCACTGCCTTTTGTTGAGAAACTTAACATCGCAATTTTGGGTTCAAAACCGGCTATTGCTCTTGTTGTCTTTCCAGTTGCAACTGCAATTTCAGCTAATTCTTTTTCTGTTGGATTTGGATGAACTGCACAGTCAGCAAAAACCATAATTCCGTTTTCACCAAACTCTTCATCCTTTAATATCATAATAAAAGCCCCGGAAACTACACTAATTCCAGGGGCTGTTTTTACATATTGAAATGCTGGTCGCAATACATCGCCTGTTGCATTTGCTGCACCGGCAACTTCGCCATCAGCATCACCGTTTTTAATCATTAAAACGGCAAGGTACAGAGGATCTTCGATTAATTTCTCAGCATCTTCCCTTGTTAATCCTTTGTTTTTTCTTATTTCTACCATTAAGTCAATATAGGTATCCTTCTTTTCATGACTTAGTGGATCAACAATAGTTGCTTTTTCAATGTGGTTTAAGCCCATCTCAGAAGCAAGCTTCTTTATTTCATCAGGGTTACCAATTAAAATAATTTGTGCCAATCCTTCCTCAAGTACTTCATTGGCAGCTTTTAGGGTTCGTTCCTCAGTGCCTTCTGGCAAAACAATCCTTTTGCTATGCTGTTTCGCTTTAGCTCTGATTTTCTGTAATAAATCCATGATTATCAGTATTATAATTTTTTGATTTTTTCACTGCAAAAGTACTTAAAAAGTTTCTATATGCTCGTATTTCCACCTACTTTTAATGCCTCAAAAACATGTTTCTTATCAGGTTTTTTAGTTAAAAAAATTTAAAAGATGGAATGGTATTATTTATTGTTGGTTGTTTTAATTGGACTGTTTGCAGGATTTATGAACACATTAGCCGGAGGAGGCTCATTATTAAGTCTTCCGTTATTAATATTTCTTGGCCTACCTGCTAATGTAGCAAATGGAACAAATCGTATTGCTATTTTACTTCAAAACGTAGTTGGAGTGGCTAGTTTTAAGCAGCAAAAAGTGCTGGATCAAAAAACGGGACTCATATTAGGACTACCTGCATTAATTGGGGCTTTTATAGGTGCTCAACTTGCCGCTGATATTAATGAACAACTTTTAGAATATATCATTGCCGGAGTTCTAATCATGATGTTCTTTTTGGTAATATTTAAGCCTGATAAATGGATAAAGGGTGACGATAGAACAAATGAGAAGCCTGGAATCCTCAAAATGATCATCTTTTTCTTTATTGGTGTTTATGGTGGTTTTATTCAGGCCGGAGTCGGTTTCTTTTTGCTTGCAGGTTTGGTTTTAGGTGCTGGTTTTGATTTAGTAAAAGCTAATGCTTTAAAAGTATTTATTGTATTGTTATACACTCCTATCGCATTAATTGTTTTTATGTACAACAACCAGGTGGATTACACTATAGGACTAACTCTTGCGGTGGGGAACATGGTAGGTGCTTATGTTGCTTCTAGGCTTGCAGTAAAAAAAGGTGCAAAGTTTGTTCGCTATATTTTGCTCTTTGCTCTTGTTGTAATGGCGGCTAAGCTTTTTGGACTTCTCGATTTTCTTGTATAAATTCAAGCTTTAAATAAACCTATCTAAAGCTAAAAATATGAAAACTTACCAAAAAGGTTTCCAAATAAGAGACTATCGCAGGAACGTTTTTACGCAAAAGCGCTCATTACCAGTAGGCATTGTGCTAAAAACATGGTTCGGTAATCCTCTTACATTTATGGGAATTATGTTTATTATTATGGGAATCCCATTTACAATCATTTTTGCACCTATTTCATCATTTACAGGTCCCTCCTTTGGTAAAGAAGATCCTGTTACCCGAGGTACTATTGTAGATGCATCCGGAACCAGCTCGTATATCAATGATGTTCAGGTTTTTAGCTACACCTACAAATATAAAACACCTGATGGTGAAGAACATTTGGCAACAGGATATACAACTGGAAATATGCAATCGGTTGGAAATGAGTTACCAGTCTATTACAATGCTGATGAACCATGGATATCGCAAGCGGAAGGATTAAGAAACTCTACTTTTGGTGGAGGTTTTACCATTTTCGTCTGGATTTTCCCATTGGTCGGTTTTATTATGTTCTTATCAAGCATACGAAAGGTTATTAAACAAATGCAAGTGCTTAAAGTTGGCGAGCTTGCTGATGGTAAGTTTCTGCATCAAGAAGCAACAAATACGAAAATTAATGACCGCACTGTTTATAAACTCTTTTTCGAATTCACTGCTAATGATGGGAAAACATATCAGGCCATTGCAAAAACACATAAAACTTACAGGTTATTGGATGAAGAGTTTGAAAAATTAGTGTACGATCCGGTAAATCCTTCAAATGCAGTTGTTCTGGATGCATTACCAAAAGGAATCAAGAATTATTTCTTGCATCATTACGGCAAATAGCTCTTTAATAAATTAGATTTGATCTAAATTGTTAAAATACTTAAAGAATTTTGTCCATGAATTATCTATTTATATAATTTCGCGGCCTAAAATTAATCCAGAATTTCGCAAACAATCGAAATTTGCAAAGATGATTGTGTCAATTTTGACAAGTTCAAATATATCATATTTCCAATCGTACTAAAATTATGAAAACTCCATCGCTATTTAAACGATTTTTAATCTGGAGGCTAAAAAATGTGAATTCACGGCCTTATTTAATGTTTCTTAGTCTTTTAGTTGGTATAGGCTCCGGAATAATAGCTGTATTATTATTTAATTTTGTTAGCTTTATTCAGGAATCATTAAAGTTTGGAATTACTAAAGATTCTTTTAATTTTCTATTCCTGGCGTACCCACTTGTAGGAATAGCTTTGGTTTTGCTATTTGTAAAATTTATTCTTCGGCAAAGAATTGGTCATGGAATACCTGGAATATTGTATGCAATTTCAAAGAACCAGGCATTTATTAAAGCACATAACATGTTTTCCCCTCTAATTGCAAGTGCTTTTACCGTAGGTTTTGGAGGCTCTGTTGGCTTGGAGGGACCATCAGTTTCATCAGGAGGTGCCATTGGTTCCAATATTGGCAGATTGTTCCGAATCTCATTTAAGCAAAAAGTATTATTGATAGGTTGCGGCTCGGCTGCGGCAATGGCTGCGATATTTAAAGCACCAATTGCAGGAATTGTATTCTCTTTTGAAGTGCTTATGCTTGATTTAACAACATCATCTATAATTCCAATTCTTATTGCCTCAGCATCAGCAACACTTACCTCCTACTTTTTTCTTGGACAAGACGTAATTTATCAATTCGATTTAAAAAGTAAGTTTCTTGTTACTGATTTACCTTATTACATTGTACTTGGCGTTTTTACCGGATTAATTTCGGTATATTTTAGCAGAGTATACATGTATATTGGAAAAATATTTGACAAATTAAAAAAACCGCTTGTCAAATTTCTTATCGGAGGAGGCACCCTGGGGATTTTAATCCTCTTCTTTCCAGCACTTTACGGAGATGGTTATGAAGTTATCAACCTTGCACTTGAAGGACAAGTAGACTATTTATTTGAACATACTTTTTTTAATACTTTTGAAAATAGTGTGGGTGCAGTTTTAATCCTGCTGACTGCAATTATACTCCTAAAAGTAATAGCAAGTTCAGCCACCTTTGGAGCAGGAGGCGTTGGAGGGATATTTGCGCCAGCCTTATTCATTGGAGCAAATGCCGGTTTACTTTTTGCTTCATTTTTGCGATACCTGGGAATTGGAGAAGTATCTTTTCGCAATTTTGCCTTGGTGGGAATGGCTGGGTTATTAGCCGGCGTTTTGCATGCCCCACTTACCGGACTTTTTCTAATAGCTGATATGACAGGTGGCTATGCATTATTTATGCCCTTAATGATAACAGCAACACTTTCGTATGCTACCATCAAGTACTTTGAATCTAATAGTGTGTATACTATTCAGCTAGCAAAGAAGAAAGCTCTTTTAACACATCATGCCGATAAAAACGCACTGACTTTAATGAAAGTTGAGAAACTAATTGAAACTAATTTTAAAACTGTTGATAAAGATTCAACATTAGGCGACTTAGTTAAAGTGATTTCCGAGTCTGTGCGAAATATTTTTCCAGTTGTGGACAAAAACGGCTATTTTATAGGGGTTGTGAATCTTGACGAAATCCGTCAAATCGTTTTTAAACACGAACTTTATGATAAAGTATACGTCAAAGAGTTAATGAACATACCATCCACTCATGTTACGCCAAATGAATCAATGGATGACATTGTTCGTAAAATACAGCAATCCGGGAGATTTAATATTGTTGTATTAGAGGATGGAAAGTATTTAGGCTTTGTATCACGCGCCAATGTATTTTTAAACTATCGGAAAATCTTAAAAAGTTTCTCAAGAGATTAATTCATGAATTTAATCCACAGATCACTATTTAGATAAAATCTAAATTAGACATATGTTTCACTGATTATTATTCTTTAGTTTCAATTTAATTATTTTCACAACTTGAAATTGGCCAATTTAATTGTGAACTTCGTATATCACAAAACTGTTTTCGCATTTAAGTTGAACACTCAATCGCCAGGAATACAAACTATTAGAAAAGAAAAAAATTGAAAAAGGAATGAGATCACCGGCCCTGCTTAAAAGGTTTTTGATTTGGAGATTAAAAAAAATCCACACCAGGCCTTATTTAATGATTTTAAGTTTAATTGTAGGAATTGGAAGTGGATTAGCTGCTGTTGTAATCTTTAATTTGGTTCATTTAATTCAAAATTTGCTAAGCAAAGGAATTAATAAAGAGCAATTTAATTTCCTTTATCTCATCTATCCAATTGTCGGAATTAGTCTTTCGGTCATATTTATCAAATACATCCTAAGGCAGAGAGTTGGACACGGAATACCAAGTGTTTTGTATGCTATTTCTAAAAACCAGGCAATTATTAAGGCGCACAATTTATTTTCATCAGTCATCACAAGTGCACTTACTGTAGGTTTTGGGGGCTCGGTTGGATTAGAAGGGCCAACAGTCGCAACCGGTGGAGCTATTGGAGCTAACATTGGAAAGGTTCTGCGATTATCATTCAGAAACAGGGTTTTGCTTTTAGGTTGTGCCTCAGCAGGCGCTATGGCCGCCATTTTTAAAGCGCCAATAGCAGCAATTGTTTTTGCTTTTGAGGTCATCATGCTTGATTTAACAACAAAATCGATTATACCTATTTTAATATCCTCAACATCAGCCACTTTAACCTCCTACTTTTTTCTTGGGCAAAAGGTAGGTTATCCTTTTGAGGTTAAATACGAATTTTTGTTATCAGAATTGCCTTATTTTCTAGCACTTGGAGTTTTCACAGGGCTTGTATCAGTCTATTTTACAAGGGCCTATATGGCAACAGGTAAGTTTTTTGAAAGGCTAAATAAGACCTATTTAAGACTGGTTGTAGGAGGAACGATTTTGGGTGTTTTAATACTTTTTTTCCCAGCTTTGTATGGAGATGGATATGAAGTAATAAATTCTGCATTAAATGGCAATACTGACTATCTTTTTGAACATACGTTTTTTAGCTCATTTAAGGAAAGCCTTACTGTATCATTTATCTTAATAATTGCAATCATTTTGTTGAAAGTAATTGCAACCTCAACTACTTTCGGGGCAGGAGGAATTGGAGGCATCTTTGCACCAACCTTATTCATTGGAGCAAATTCTGGTTTACTATTTGGTTCAGCTCTAAAGTATCTAGGATTAAAAGATAATGTGAACATAAGTCATTTTGCATTGGTTGGAATGGCGGGCTTAATTGCAGGTGTTTTGCACGCCCCACTTACAGGCCTTTTTTTAATTGCAGACCTTACCCACGGTTACTCCTTTTTTATGCCACTTATGATTACAGCAACTTTCTCATACGCAACCATTAAATATTTTGAATCTAATAATGTATATACAATTCAACTTGCAAAAAGAAACGCATTACTAACGCATCATGCAGATAAAAATGCGTTGATTTTAATGAAAATAAATAGATTAATCGAAACGAATTTTAAAACTGTCGATAAAAATGCAACTTTAGGAGATCTTGTGAAAATTATTTCAGTATCTGTAAGAAATATTTTCCCTGTTATCGATAAAAATGGGTATTTCATAGGGGTTGTAAATTTAGATGAGATTCGACATATTATTTTCAGGCCAGAATTATACAACAAAGTAAAAGTTAGCGAATTATTGATCGTACCAACAACACATGTTTCAGTTGATGATTCAATGGAAGATGTTGTAAAAAAGATTCAACAAACAGGGAAATTTAATATCGTAGTGCTAAAAGATGGCAAGTATTTGGGTTTTGTTTCCAGGGCTAATGTTCTGCTTGAATACCGAAAGATATTAAAATCGTTCTCAGCGGATTAATCAAAATACTGATTAAAATAATAATGTTTTAATGCTGATATAGCATTATACTTTCTTTTAAGCTTTAATGTATCCGCATCTTGCTGGAAAGCCAGATAATTTGAGTTTTCACCAAAGAAATCAGTTTTATGAAGTGTTGAATCAAAAAGGTTGTCTCCAAAGCCAAAATAATCTTTATTTGAAAGAGACAGGTTAAAAATAGTTGGAAAAAGATCTTTATGCGAAGTGTATAAAGAAGTGTCAATTTTTGGAAGATTATCCATATATTTTTTGGGAATATAAAAATATAAAGGGACACCATACTTATACATCATATTTGAACTATTATCGTATGAAAACAAGGCTCTAGTATTATGATCACCAGTAACTACAACAATAGTATTCCTACCTAATTCCGAGCTTTTAATTTGATCCAAAAAAATCCCTAATGAATTATTCGCGTATTGATACGCCAATAAAGCCTTTTTTACAATATCTTCTGAGGCAACTGTTTCTTTTTTTATTTCCGAAATATCCAAACTAAAAGGAATATAATCATCTGGTATTTCATAGGGAGTGTGATTGGTTGATGACATAACTAACATAAACTGAGGTTTTTCAGCCTTTTCCAGGCCTTGAAACACATAATCAAATAAATATTGATCATAAACACCCCAGGTATAATTTTCCCTTGCTCCTTTTACTTTTTTCAAGATCCCTGACTTACCTATCGTATTATCAAAATATTGTTTCGGAATAAACTCTTTCATATTTCTCCATCCAATTTTACTTCCAAAAATAAAACTGGTTTCATATCCGGCTTTTTTAAAGGTGTTTGCCACTGAGCTTTCGTACGAATTAAATCTATATTTAGTAGAAGTTATAGGTTGATATGGAGTATTTATGATCAGATATTCAAGTGTACCTATTGTCCAGTTTGATGCTGATATACAATTTTTAAATACAATATCTTCATTAAAATGTTTTTCAAGTCGTCCCATAAGGTTCAAAGACGTTGAATGATAATCCAGAAAATGTCGACTCATACTTTCCATCACAATAACAACCACATTTGGTGGCATTGAATCAAGTAAATTATTGCTTTTAGTTCTTCTAAAAAAATATTGGCTATATTTATCAGGAGCAAAAAAGGAGGCCTTTTGTTGATAATAATCAGAAAAAGCTTCGCCTAAATTCGCATAAGAATATTGACTGAGTAATTCTTTATCAGAGCACCTCTTAAAAGTCTTAGATTTCTCTTCAATTGCCTTTTCCAATGTGTAAACACCATTAACAGTTACTGTGTTTATAAAAGCATTGTCAGAAACTGTGGAGTCATCAATTTGAAGAGGATACTCTCCAAATGATCCTCGAATCAAATATGAAAAACCTATAATAAATACGAATATAAAAATAAGCTGGAGACGTTTATTAGTAGTTAAAAAATATCGATTTGAATAATAAATCTTTTTAATCGACCATATTATGAAATATATTAGCACGATAATAGCCAAAAGAATCCGTACTACAGGATGATCTGTCCAAACACTTTTCATTACAGCAGTTGTATCATCATCAATAATTCCAAAAACCATACTGTTCAAATGACTCTGAAAAAAGGAATAAAACTGCTGATCCAAAATCAATGCTATACCAACTATTGAAAACATTGCTGATAAAATGACGGAAGAAATATTGTTAACTTTCTTAATGTTAACAAACAACAATAAAACATTTAAAAGCAGTACCGGAGTTAAACCATATGTAATCACCTGTGCATCAAACCTAAACCCTGTTAATATTGCTTTAAAAATATCAGGCCTATAGCTTGTTAGCTCATCAGCCTGACCGAATCTAAATATAAAAATGAGTCTGAATATTAAGAAAACGATCATCAGGAGAAGAAAAGTTTTTGTAAGCTTAACAGTCTGATTATAAAACAATACTGCTTTTGAAGGTTTAGAATCTCTCTCCACTTTTATATTCCTTATTTATTTAATTTTCAACTATTTACAGCTACTCAATTACTATAGCGAAAGAATTATCAACCTGACAAATTTAACTATACAAAAATACTTTGCGAAAATTTTTAATTGAATCGTCTTTTACCTTCGGAATTACAGAATAACTTCAGCATACAAATCGTATTCTTTGGCCTCTTTTATTTCGACATCATAAAATTCGCCTATTTCTAGTTCATGATTCTCTTGCAAGATAAGTATCTCATTATCAACCTCTGGAGAATCAAATTCAGATCGTCCAACATAAAAATCACCTTCTATTCTATCGATAATCACCTGCATTCGTTTACCAACTTTTCTCTGATTTAATTCAAGTGAAATATTTTGCTGGATCGCCATTATTTCGTCAGCTCTTTCGGTTTTTACTTCCTCTGGCGTTGTATCCTCATGATTTGAGGCACCGAAAGTACCCTCTTCCTCTGAATAGGCGAAAACACCCAACCTGTCAAACTTTGCCTGCTCAACAAATTCTCTTAGCTCATTAAATTCCTCTTCTCCCTCGCCAGGATAACCGACCAAAAGTGTTGTTCTGATAGTAATGTTTTGATTTTTTTGTCGAAGCTTTTCAATCAAAGCAATAGTAGTATCTCTGTTTTGCCCTCTTCGCATTAATTTAAGCACCTTGCTACTAATATGTTGCAATGGCATATCTAAATAATTGCAAATTTTAGGCTCATAAGCCATCAATTCAATAACTTCTTCAGGAAAACCTGTTGGATATGCATAATGCAACCTAATCCACTTTATTTTTTCAATTTTGGCTAACTCTTTTAATAATTCAGCTAACCTATTCCTTTTGTACAAATCCTGACCATAACTTGACAAATCCTGAGCAATTAATATCAGCTCTTTAACTCCATTTTCTGCCATATTCTTTGCCTGATTAATAAGCCGCTCAAATGGTACAGATTGATGTTTTCCTCTAATCAGCGGTATAGCACAAAACGAACATCCTCTATCGCAACCTTCGGAAATTTTAAGATAAGCAAAATGTTTTGGAGTAGAAGTCATTCGCTCCCCGAGTAGTTCTTCCTTGTAATCAACATTTAAGTTGTTAACAATTGCCTGTAAATCGTTTACCCCAAAAAACTGGTCAACTTCAGGTATTTCAGCCTTTAAATCATCCTTATATCTTTCAGATAAACAGCCGATTACATAAAGGTTGTCAATTTTCCCTTTTTGTCTGGCTTTAGCATAGCTTAAAATGGTATCAACCGATTCTTCTTTAGCGTCTTTTATAAAACCACAGGTGTTTATCACTATGGTTCTGGCATCCATTTCATTTGAATCAAAAACAACTTCAAGTTTACTACCTTTTAATTGGGTCGCTAGTTGTTCACTATCAACAACGTTTTTAGAGCACCCCATGGTGACAATATTTATTTTATGCTTTTTCACAATTATAGAAATTAGTGTATTAGAACTTTGAACTTCGCAATAGTAAGCTCAAATTTAAAAGCGCGAAATTACAAATTCATGTAATTCCTGTTTAGAATAATTTAGAAATAGAGGTTGATTATGACTTGAAAAGCGAATCAACAAACTCCTCTTTACGGAAAATTTGAAGATCTTTAATGCCCTCGCCAATGCCAATATACTTTACAGGTATTTTAAATTGATCGGAAATTCCAAGAACAACACCTCCTTTAGCTGTACCATCTAATTTAGTGAGAGCTAACGCATTAACCTCTGTAGCTTTAGTAAATTCCTTTGCCTGAGCAAATGCATTCTGACCTGTAGAGCCATCAAGTATTAACAGTATTTCATGTGGTGCATCAGGTATTAATTTTTGCATCACTTTCTTAATTTTTGAAAGTTCATTCATCAAATTAACCTTGTTATGCAGTCTGCCTGCTGTGTCAATAATAACCACATCTGCCTGGTTTTTAATTCCCGAACTTAAAGCATCATAAGCAACTGAAGCTGGATCAGAACCCATTTTTTGTTTTACAATTGGTACCCCGACTCTTTCCGACCAAATAGTTAATTGGTCAACAGCAGCAGCACGAAAAGTATCAGCAGCCCCAAGGTAAACTTTTTTACCAGCTTCTTTAAACATATAAGCCAGTTTACCAATTGTGGTTGTTTTTCCAACACCATTTACACCAACAACCATTATAACATAGGGCTTACCATCTTTGCCACTGAATGCTTCCTCATCAATTTTAACCGTAGTTGCTTCGTTTTCTTCAAGTAATGTAGCAATTTCCTCCTTCAAAATCACATTAAGTTCCTCAGTACCAAGATATTTGTCTTTTCGAACCCGAGCTTCAACTCTTTCTATGATTTTAATTGTAGTATCAACTCCAACATCAGAACTAATTAAAACCTCCTCTAATTCATCTAACACAGAATCATCTACTTTAGATTTTCCTGCAACAGCTCTTGAAAGCTTTTTTAATACGCTTTCTTTGGTTTTAGTTAATCCTTCATCCAACTTGTCTTTCTTCTCTTTCGAAAATAATCCAAAAACTGCCATGATATTCTAATTAGATTGGTTTTATAATTTTTTTAATTAACCGCTAAAATACAAAAAAGCTTTCAACTTAAAAGATGAAAGCTCCTTTATACATTCTCAAATATATCATCTTACTTTTTCTTAGCAAAATAATCTTTTACTGCGTCATTAGGAACCATATCTTCTTTGAATATATAAGCTCCTGTTTTAGGCGACTTAACCATTTTAATAACTTTAGAGTAAGTTCTACCTTCACCTTTTTGTAATGATGCTACTACTTTCTTTGCCATAATATATTATTTTATTTCTCGGTGTAGAGTTACTTTCTTTAAAATTGGATTGTATTTCTTAAGCTCCAAACGCCCAGGAGTGTTTTTCCTGTTTTTGGTAGAAATATATCTTGAAGTTCCTGGCATACCACTTTCTTTATGTTCGGTACATTCAAGAATTACCTGAAGTCTGTTTCCTTTTTTCTTAGCCATGACCTAGTATATTTTCGAATTAATAATTGTTAATATAACCTTTTTCTACTGCCTTTTTCAAGGTTGCCTGCAATCCGTTTTTATTAATAGTACGAATTCCAGCAGCAGATACTTTTAGGGTAACCCATCTGTCTTCTTCAGGCAGGTAAAACTTCTTTACAAATAAGTTTGGATAAAATTTTCTCTTAGTTCTTCTTTTAGAGTGAGAAACATTATTACCAACCATTAACTTCTTCCCTGTTATTTGACAAATCTTAGACATTGTATTTTATTTTTTCTGAAATTTTCGGTCTGCAAAAGTCGGTATTATTCTTGAAAATATCAAATAATTCTTGCTATTTTTTTTATCTTTTGACACTCAGCCAAAGACAACAGCCCAATCAACAATATATCAAATAGTTACAATCAATGCCTAAATTACAGCTTTTTTGAAAATGAACCTGTAGTTTCTCACACGATATCTTTTTTTAAACAATTGAGACCTTTTATTATTCAACTCTCGAATCGGCACTTTATTTGCTATAAAATCAAATAGTTATTTATATTTGTAAGAATGTAAAGAATAGTTTTTCTTTACTCTGTTTAATTCAAACAATTCAGATAAGTGAAGCTTAATCTACAAAAGGCAAAGCATTTATATTTTATTTACGGATTAATCAATACACTTGTTGTGGTGAGTGTGTTAATTGTGGTTTATTTATTATATAATAAATTTTCGAGGTTAGATAAGCAGAATAAATTATTAAATGCTGAAATTATCAATGTTTATGATTGCAAAGATTTCTCTAATGATTTAGCCAGTAAAAAGAGATTCTCAGAAAATCCTGATGCAGCCTTTGACGATAGTTACAAAAATGAGATTATTCAAAAAATTGCCTTGTCAAAACAAACCATCCTTGACATTAGCAATGAACATTATATTACAGACGCCAGGTTTTCAGAGAATATCTATGGATTAATCATTGATTTTGAAGACCTTAAAAAGCAAAATGAGCTTTTACTCAAGTATCTAACAAATATGGGGAACGAAAAGAACGGCCTTTACTACAAGATGAGCAAGGCTGCAGAAGATTTCTCCAAAAAGCTTACTGAATACAACAGGGTTCGAAATTTAGAAAACAGATTTAATTACCTGATATCAACTATTGAGGTTTTCAAGCTTAGCAGAACCGAAGATCTTGCCAATAATATACAAGAACAACTAAACAACATAAACAATACATTAGAGAACATTACAGATGATGGCGGCAATTACATGGTTGTCAGATTAAAAGATTCGTTCAAAAATTTCGAAACCAGCTACCAGGAATTTGTAAAAAAAACTCATGAAATTGGTTTAAATCCTGAAATGGGGCTAATTTCAAAAATCAATAAGAGCTATCAAAAGATTGCTTACCGCCTTGAGCAATCAGTTGAAATAATTGATAAGGAAAAAAGAAAGACAGAGCGGTATGTGTTTGGTTCAACAGCTTTGGTAATATTAATTGTAATTGCCTTTAATCTGTTCGTTTCCAGGTTCTTTCTTAATTCTACCCGAAACTTTATTGATAGTGTTATAGAACACATTACAGATTTAGGCAAAGGTACTTTTTCGAAGTTCAGAAAATCGAACTATCCTCTTGAAACCCATCGATTACTAATTAGTTTAGAAAGTTTTTCCAATAAACTTATTAATGTAATCAATGTATCAAACACATTGGCTTCAGGAAGGACATCATTTGAATTGAAAAAAGAAGAACAATTTGAAGCCTTTTATTCAAATATTATTAAGATAAAAGAAAACATTGATGATCTGAATCAAAAGGTTAGAGAAGAAAGAAAGAAACAAACCAACATGCTTTGGATAAAAAGTGGTATTGAAAAGCTGACAGACGTAATGCGCCGTGAGTATGACAATCCGCTATTGCACGCAAGTGAAGTTGTAAATATGCTTGTGAAGTTTCTTAATATTCCGGTTGGTGCAATCTATAATATAAAAGAAGAGAATGGAAAGAAGTATGTTGAAATGATGGCAAGTTTTGCTTATGGTAAGGAAAAACAGCTCTATCAGAAAATTGCAATTGGAGAGGGAGTAGTTGGCACAGCAGCTGCTGAAAAGAAAACCCTAAACCTAACGAATGTCCCTGAAGGATATTTCAACATTATTTCGGGCTTTGGTGAGGCCAGGCCAAAGAATATTCTGGTCAGCCCCATTAAGTTAAATGAAGAAATCTATGGAGTTTTTGAATTAGCTTCGCTGACAAGATTCAAACAAGAGGAAATTGAATTTGTTGAAGAAGTTTGTAGGACAGTTGCTTATTCTTTTGCTATTTCAAAGGTTTACCTGGATACACTTTATCAGTTTGAAAGTTTAAATACGGAAGTTGCACAGCTTGAAGCCGAAAACTCCTCACTAACAAATGATTACGAAGAACTGAGTAATAGCTACCAACAGCTAATCAATAAAAGTAGTGACAATGCATTTATTGTTGATAAGATTAGTGAAATTGCAATGGTTGTTGACTTAGATCTTGATGGAAACATACTTGAAGCAAATGAAGGCTTTGAAAATTTCTTTAAATCATCAAAACTGAAGGTTTTGCATTCGAACTTTAGAGAATACCTAACAGAAATAAACCTGAGCGAAGGCTATGATATTGAATTTATTTGGAGAGATGTAAGAGCAGGTATACAGCATGAAACAAATCAAAGAATTAAATTCTCAGATAATGAATACATGCTTAATCAACACTTTTTACCAATGAAAGATGATATGGGAAGGGTGAAAAAGATTAAAATGATAGCTTTCGACTTTACTTCAAAGATGGGTGCAGAAGCTGAACCTATGAAATAAGGCATACTGAAATGTTCAATAAAATCAAATATGCCTTCAAATATCTCCGCTATTTTTTGAAATCAAAGCACTATTATGGGCATGGAATTCATTCACCTTTCATTTACGATTTTGTTAGAAAAGTACTGTTCGTAAAATCTGATAAACAACAATTTAAACACATTGAAAAATACCGAAAACAACTAAAGAAAAGCAAGCAAACCATAAGTTTTGATGATTTTGGTGCGGGCTCAAAACTGGTATCTGGTCAATCAAGAAAAATCTCGGAAATTGCTGCAGCTTCATCTACCAGAAGGAAATATGGCTTGCTACTATCAAGAATAATAGCTTATTATAAACCTCAGACCATTGTCGAATTAGGAACATCTGTTGGAGTAGGTACACTTTACCTATCAACACAAATGGATAACACTGCCAGGCTTTTCACTATCGAAGGAGATAAAACTGTTTCAGATATAGCAAACAAATATATTGGTGAAATTACAAGTAAAAATATCAGTTTTGTAAATAATAAGTTTGAAGATTCATTACCACAACTAATTAAAAAGGAAAACGTTTTTGATTTTGTTTTTTTTGATGGAAACCATTCTGAAAAAGCAACAATTGAATATTTTGAACAATGCCTGACAAACATAAATGATAGAAGTGTTTTTGTTTTTGATGATATCCATTGGTCTGGAGGAATGGAAAATGCCTGGAACTACATTCAGAAACACTCAAAAAAAAAGGTTTGCATAGATTTATTTCAGTTTGGGATAGTTTTCTTTAGAAAAGAATTAACCAAGCAAAACTATATCATAAGATTCTAATAATGGAATGATTAAAATTAAAAACAAGACTCACTGCCAGCTATATGGTTTTACTTTTTCCCACCTTTTTTCTTTTATCCTTTTACTTTTATCTTTAATTTGATACATTCGCAAAAACAGAAATTAGACCTATGAACGAACTAATAAGATGTGAAGACCTGAAAAAGTTTTACCAGGTAGGAACTCAAATCGTAAAGGCACTTCGAACAATTACTGTTTCCATTCATCAGGGAGAATATGTGGCCATTATGGGGCCTTCAGGTTCAGGAAAATCCACCTTGATGAATATTATTGGCTGTTTGGATACACCCACAGGAGGAACTTATATTCTTAATGGAACTGATGTTAGTAAGCTTGAAGATGATTACCTGGCAGAAATAAGAAACAAGGAAATCGGATTCGTGTTTCAAACGTTTAATTTAATGCCCAGATATACTGCACAGGAAAATGTTATGCTTCCACTTATTTATGCTGGCGTTAGCAAGAAAGACCGTGAACGAAGAGCATTGGAAGTTCTTGAAAATGTAGGACTAAGTGACAGGGTTAGCCACAAACCCAATGAGCTATCAGGAGGTCAACGTCAGAGAGTTGCTGTTGCAAGAGCTTTGGTAAACAAACCTTCGATAATACTGGCTGATGAGCCTACTGGAAATCTTGATTCAAAAACCTCTATAGATATTATGAATCTTTTTGCACAGATTCATGCTATGGGAAATACGATAATTCTGGTCACGCACGAAGAAGACATTGCGCAACATGCCCATAGAATTATTCGACTAAAAGATGGTGAAATTGAGCTGGATGAGATTAATGAAAACATTATTGTACCCAGCTAATTTTATCTGCAACTTTTGCATTTATTAAAAACATAAAATATCTAAACAGGATATTCTACACAATTTCGTCAATTATAAAGATTAATACGAACAATGAAAATATATACAAAAACTGGTGATAAAGGCAAAACTTCATTATTGACTGGTAAAAGGGTTCCTAAATATCATCCAAGAATTGAAGCTTACGGAACTATTGATGAACTAAATTCGTTTATAGGACTACTGAGAGCATATGATTTTAGTGATGATGATAAAGAAGTTTTAGCGAAGATTCAGAATTTGCTTTTCAATATAGGTTCGAACCTTGCCATGGACGAACAAAATTCCGAATTCAATATACCAGAAGTAACTCAACAAAACATTACGCAACTGGAACTTGAAATGGACAGAATGGATGAAATTCTTCCAAAACTAAACGAGTTTATTATCCCAGGTGGAGACAAAGCAGTTGCTCTAAGCCATGTTTGCAGAAGTATTTGCCGAAGGGCAGAGAGATTATGCACACAGCTATCTGAAGATGAAAATGTTGATGATCTAATAATTATTTATTTAAACCGTCTATCAGACTATTTTTTTGTACTTGGCAGAAAAATTGCATTTGATAAAAAAATAGAAATCCCCACTTGGAATAGTGAAAACGAATAGTATTTTCATTGCCCGTTTCTATGCAAAATAAAGTTAAAAACAGTGATCTGGTATACAATTTCTGTTTTTTTCAACGTTTTAGATAATGATTTTTTTCAAAAAATTTTTTAGAATCGATTTTTTTATATATTTGCGCAATTTTAAGAAATAAACTTTAAGAGTAAACTATGTATTGGACATTAGAACTAGCTTCGAAACTGGAAGATGCCCCATGGCCTGCAACAAAAGAAGAGCTTATCGATTTTGCAATTCGTTCGGGTGCTCCTTTGGAGGTAATTGAAAACCTTCAGGAAATTGAAGATGAGGGTGAAACCTATGAGAGCATTGAAGATATTTGGCCTGATTATCCCAGTAAGGATGATTTCTTCTTTAATGAAGATGAGTATTAAAATAATATAGAATGGCAACTCGTTGGTTGCCATTTTTTATTTTCCGTTACCTCCCTTACCAAGTCTTTTATCATCTTTCTTTTTAGGTTTATCATCGGAAGGAGCATTTAAATCAACAGCTTTTTTACCCGTTTCGGTTTTTTTGTGCGCCTCTTCAATCCATGTAAAAATATCCTCTTTACACTTTGGTCGATGACGATCATTCCACTCAAAATTATCAAATTTCAACTCCTCATCAGTTAAGTAATAAGGAGGATAGAGTGTTCCTTCAGGATTCTTATAAAACATAATATTATCTACCTCATTATTAACAAAATAGATGTCCATATCGACACTTGTTGCTTTATTAACACCTACCAGCTTCTCGTTTTCCCTACCAAAATAAATAGCAGCTGCATCTTTTTTTACATTAATTTTTGAAAGTTGATTACTATCAAGATAAGCCACCATGTTTACTCCTCTGATTTGATCAAATCTGATGGTATCAGACTTCGACACAATTAAAGAATTATTAAACATTTGCACTTCTGTAATTTCATCGTTTTTTGTTAATACTTTAACAAAATTTGCTGTTATCTGATTTTCCCCTGACCACATTACTGGGTACCTGTGCATTTCAATGGTAGAATCCAATAAAGTATAAATCAAAGAATCACACTTTGCCTGAAAATCTGATTTGAATATTTTCACTCTATAAAAGGCTTTGATTATAGTAAAATGCGAAGTATCAGTTTTTGTCAATAAACTATCCTTTATTGACATAATTGTATCTGCATGCAGGTAAAGCGAATCATTCTTTTGTATTTGGATAAACTGGGCACTATCGGTCATTACCGACATTTCAGAGACCTCATGATACTCGCCATAATTACCTAATAATAAAGCATTTTGAGTACTATCAATGGCCTCAACATGATTAAAGGCTCTCCCAATTCGTATTTTTCTATCATAATACAAGCTATCCCCTTTTAGAGTACTTGAACCATGCGCCATTAATGCATTTTCGTTAAATTGCGCTATATCTCTGTTATGATCATACCAGCCATTTTCACAATATAAAAAACTGCTGGTTGTATCTGTTGAAACTATATTTGTAGGACCAAGAAAATAAGATATCTTCTTTTTGGTATGATGCTTAAGTGTATCGCAATACATAGTATACTTAGGATTAAAAACCCTAACCGAATCCCGGAAGAAGATTTCATCCTCATTAGCATAATAATATCCCAAATTACTTACAAGCGTGTCTTCGCCATTCACTGTCCTCCCTCCATCAAAGTAATTCCCTATATCGTCTTCAATGTTATAGTCAAGGTTTTCGGTATACAGAGTCATACTATCCTTCTGGAGGATAACATTGTCCCTAACCTTTGCAACTTTTTCCAAACCAAAATAATTGAGCGAATCACCCCACATATGCACAGTATCTTGCATATCTTCAGTTGGGCTTTGTACATGTATATTCCCAAAAGCTTTAAAATTCTGCTCTTTTGAACTATAAAGTGCACTATCGCAAAACATATAAGCCGAATCGTGTTTTAAAATTACATGACCAGTTAATATTTGAAGCCCAGGGTATTTTTCTTCATTCACACTAACAGTATCCGAATTTACTATCTGAATCTGTCTCCCCTTCTTCTGCCCGGCAGCATAAGTCATCGAAAGCATTATCAAAACAACAACAAATGCTATATTTCTAAAAAAAATCATTTCGTAGATTTGAATAAAATACTAATCCAACAACTCATTAACTATTTTTTCAATGCTATATGACTCAGCTTCCGCCTTGTAATTTCGCACAATTCTATGCCTTAAGATGGGCATTGCCACAGCTTTGACATCCTCAATATCTGGAGAGAACTTCCCATTCAATACAGCATGGGTTTTTGCTCCTAATACCAAATACTGAGATGCTCTTGGTCCCGCTCCCCAGTTCAAGAATTGATTTGCCAATTCATGTGCGTGTTCTGTTCCAGGGCGGGTTTTAGAAACTAGTTTAACCGCATATTCAACCACATTATTATTAATAGGAACTCTTCGGATAAGGCGTTGAAAATAATTAATTTCCTCAGCTGATATGACCTGATTTAATTCTACAACATTATCAGTAGTTGTATTATTAATGATGGTAATTTCATCCTCTAAAGTTGGATAATCCAACCAGATGTTAAACATGAATCTGTCGAGCTGCGCTTCTGGTAAAGGATAAGTTCCTTCCTGTTCAATTGGGTTTTGAGTAGCTAAAACAAAAAAAGGCTTTTCCAAAATATACCTCTGTCCTGCAACTGTTACAGCTTTCTCTTGCATGGCTTCCAACAAAGCTGCCTGGGTTTTTGGAGGGGTTCTGTTTATCTCATCTGCTAAGATTATATTTGCAAATAAAGGCCCTTTTATGAACTTAAAATGTCTGTCTTCATCCAATATTTCTGAACCTGAAATGTCGGATGGCATTAAATCCGGGGTGAATTGAATCCTGTTGTATTTCAAACCAAGCACCTGTGCTATTGTATTCACTAACAAGGTTTTAGCAAGACCAGGAACTCCCACAAGTAAACAATGTCCATCGCTAAATAAAGAAATTAAAACTTGTTGAATTATGTGATCTTGTCCAAAAATCACTCTTCTAATCTCATTCATTAGCCGTTCATTGGCCTCACGAAGTGCATTTACTGCTTCAACATCATCTTTGTAGTTCATGTGTTTATTTTATGTATGGAATTTTTTTAATTTAATGTAACAAAATAACTAAGAAATTGTTGATTTATAAAATTAGCAATAAAGTAATTCTCTATGTTAACTTGTTTTAACAATTATAATCAAATAGATACAAAAAAATCAGCCAGAATGTGGCTGATTAAATCCAAAGGGTAAAACTTACCATTCTAATGATAAATTAAAATGGCGTAATGTCCGGCACTGTAACCTTCGGCAAATTCATCAGCTTTTATCTCAAATGCATACTCTTCCGATGCAACTTCGTCAGAGGGAACAACTTTTGCTAACGCCGTATAGGTGTCACTGTCAGTACTTGAAACAAATTCCCACTTTTTATTCCTATTTACATAAACATTTATATTGATTTTTTTCACTCTATAGTCTCCTATTGCAAAAATCCCATAATTTGGCCATCTTGCATCTTTCATCAAATACCTATAAGTGAATTTTGATTTCCCCTTGAAAATTAGGTCATATTCAATTCTTACAATTTCAACTTTCATGGTATCTTCAATATATTTAATTACAGGAAGCGCATCACCCATAATTGGCATCATTGAAGTACCACTGCTATTGTCTCTAAAATTAAATTTCTTATTTTCTGCAGAACTCTCCTGTCCGGCTTCTCTTGGTTGAACTTGGGACAGTGCTATGTGCCCACATAAAGCGGCAAAAATTAATAGTATAAACCTCAGTTTCATTCGATTAAGATTTTGGTTGGTATTTGAATAACCCTTAAATGTAATAAATTATTGTGTTTCTTTAAAATCCCATCATTAAAATAAGACATAAACACCTGATATTGAGCACAATAAATTAATATAATTATAAACGAGAATTCCACTACAAATGATTTATATCATGCAATTTTTAACAGCTTAACGCATATTAAATTACTACCTTTGCACCATCTCAAAATTACCTAAGTTATGATAAATAAGCAGTTACTGGAGCCCCAAAGTATTGTTATTGTGGGAGGCTCAAATGATATTAATAAACCCGGTGGAAAAATCATTAAAAATATCCTTGAAGGAGATTACAAAGGTGAGTTATTTGTAATTAACAAAAAGGAGAAAGAAGTACAGGGAATTAATTGTTTCAATGATGTTAACCAATTACCAAATGTAGAATTGGCTATTTTAGCAATTCCTGCACAATTTTGTGTTGAAGCTGTTGAAACTTTGGCTCAGCAGAAAAACACTAAAGCATTCATCATTATATCAGCGGGCTTTAGCGAGCATAGTAAAGAAGGTGCACTTATTGAAGATAAAATTGTCGAAATAGTAAATAGTGTTGATGGTGTTTTAATTGGGCCTAATGGTATTGGAGTCTTAACACCTACTTATAATGGCGTTTTTACGGAGCCGATCCCTAAAATGGATCTAAAAGGAGTCGATATGATATCTGGCTCAGGAGCCACAGCAGTATTTATTCTTGAATCAGGAATCCAAAAAGGACTTACTTTTGCAAGTGTTTTTTCAGTTGGGAATAGTGCTCAAACTGGCGTTGAAGATGTTTTGCAGTACTTGGACGAAAGTTTTGACCCTGAAAAAAGTTCTAAAATAAAAATTCTTTACCTTGAGAACATCGAGAAACCACAAAAACTGCTAAAACATGCGGCTTCACTTATTAGAAAAGGTTGCAAAATAGCAGCAGTTAAATCAGGTAGCTCTGATGCTGGAAGTAGAGCCGCATCATCACATACAGGAGCTCTAGCAAGCTCAGATACTGCTGTTGATGCGTTATTAAAAAAAGCAGGTATTGTTAGGTGCTATGGCCGCGATGAATTAATCAGTGTTGCTTGTGCTTTTATGCAACCTAAAGCAAAAGGTAAAAGGTTTGCTGTCATTACCCATGCAGGAGGTCCTGCAGTTATGCTAACTGATGCTTTATCAAAAAATGGATTAGAAGTTCCTGAAATAAAAAATGAGTTTACTGGATTTCTGTTAGACGAATTATATCCAGGTTCTTCAGTCTCAAACCCAATTGATTTTCTAGCTACGGGAACAGCAGAACAATTAGGGGTCATAATAGAATATGTAAACAAAAAGTTTGATGAAATTGATGCCATGGTCATCATCTTTGGCTCTCCTGGATTATTCAAAGTATTTGATGCCTACGAAGTACTTCACTCAAAGATGATTGAAAGTAAAAAGCCTATTTACCCTGTATTGCCATCAACTGGCGTTGCAGGAAAAGAGGTCGAAGCTTTTCTTGCAAAGGGAAATATTTTCTTTCCTGATGAAGTTCAACTGGGAGAAGCTTTAGGAAAAATATACAACACACCTGAACCTGCTGTTGATGAGGGAATTATATCAACTGTAGATGCTGGTAAAATAAGAGAAGTTGTTGACAAAAACTCTGATGGTTATCTTTCACCTGATGATGTTCAGGTATTAATTGATGCTTGCAATATTCCAAGAGTTAAAGAACAAGTTGTTTCCAATAAAACAGCTTTGTTGGAGGCTGCAGGAAGTGCTTCGTATCCACTGGTAATGAAAGTTGTTGGTCCGGTTCACAAGTCTGATGTTGGAGGAGTTACACTCAATATCGACAATGACGAATTTCTGCTGTCTGAATTTGACAGAATGATGAAAATCAAGGATGCTACCGGAGTTCTATTACAACCAATGCTTTCCGGAACTGAATTGTTTATGGGAGCAAACTATGAATCGCCTTTCGGACATTTAATACTATGTGGACTAGGTGGTATTTTTATTGAAATTCTTAAAGATGTAGCAAGTGGCTTAGCTCCATTAAGCAAAAAAGAAGCGCACGATATGGTTCAGTCATTGAAATCTTACAAGCTATTTAAAGGGGCAAGAGGACAAGAACCAATTGATGAGGAATTATTTATTGACATAATGTTACGATTAAGTGCCTTATTACACCACGCCCCTGAAATTAAAGAGCTTGACTTTAATCCACTACTAGCAAAAGGAAAACAAGTTGTTGTGGTAGATTCAAGAATTCGAATTGAAAAATAGAGTTCAATGGAAATAATTTTATATCACTAATATAGCATTTCAATAGGTACAAGCACCTATTGAAATGTTCTTTTTATCACATTCCATAAAGAAATAGATATTGTAGTAAAATTCGCTTTTTTTAAAAATTTAAAAAATATCCTTAAGGTTTCTTTTTGCAATAATTTTAACAAGAAGCAGAATGCTCTTACATCCAAACAATATAGACACATTAAACATTTATAAAAGAGCAACATAGCCTTACTTTAAATTTATTTCACATACTATTCACGGTTTAGTATAAAAAATATTAGGTTTACATCGCTTGTTTTGCTAAAATTGTATTTTTAATTTCAATGATTCTTAATTAACTAAATTTTATCACATGAAAAAAACTTTGCTTTTAATAGCAGTAGCTATGTTTGCTTTCACATTCAATGGCTTTTCACAAGGAAGAGCAATAAAAAATGGTTTTAGTGTACAATTCCAAATGGGCTTCCCATCGGATATGTATGGTGTTGACGACAGGTTCGATGCTAATTCTGATACTAAAGCAGGAATGTTACTCGGCATCCAAATTGGTAACCGTTGGTACGTTTACAACAACGGTACTATTGGTATATCGATTATGGCAAACTGGTTCGATATAACCTACTCTCAAAAAAAATTCGATAATGATTTTAAAAATAGGGTTCTTGAAATGGCCTTTGTAGAAGTCGGTCCTGGTTTTACTTATGCAATCAATGATGATCTTGCTCTGGATGTATATTATAATTTAAGACCAACTTTTATGACATCAATTAATGTGGATAGTCAAGATAACGGTAATTTAGCGGCTGGTTTTGGTGCAACACACGCCTTAGGTGCTGCTCTTAGATATAGGGCATTTTATTTTGGAACCGAATATGTTACAGGAAAAACAAAAGGTGTATATAGTAACCTTGGTGATGTTACAGGAGATCCCATTACTGATGGCAAATTGGTTGTAAACCACATGCGATTATTACTTGGATTTAAATTCTAATCAAATTATCATATAATAAAAAAGAGGCTCTGAAAAATTTCAAAGCCTCTTTTTTATTTCTTATCTTAAGCGAGAACTAAATTAGTTCGCCGACTGTATCTCCTGAACAATTTCTTGTCCTCTTAAAATTGCCTTTTCATTCATTGGCAACATGCCATGGTGTCGTTCAGGAAGAGATTTTTTCAACCCCTTCATTACATTATCCATGTTAACTAAAGGCTTAACTTTCAAATAAGCACCCAAAACAATCATGTTGAATGTTCTGGTTGAGCCCATTAACGCTGCTTCTTTTGCAGCTTCAATCAATTGAATGTTTATGTCTTTTCTGGTTGGTGGATGAGTAATTCCATTATTATCATACAATAATAAACCGCCTGGCTTAACAGCATTTTCAAACTTATCCATTGACTGCTGGTTAAGAATGATAGCTGTGTCGTATTGATTTAGAATAGGTGAACTAATTCTCTCATCGCTAAGGATAACAGTAACGTTTGCTGTACCGCCACGCATCTCAGGTCCGTATGATGGCATCCAGCTAACTTCTTGATCTTGCATAATGCCAGAGTATGCTAAAATTTTACCCATTGATAAAACTCCCTGGCCACCAAATCCTGCAATTATAATTTCTTCTGTCATAATTTTTATTTTTTTTGATCACTTGCCATTGGTATTTGTCATAGCAAACATCCAATGTCTAATGACTAATGTCCAAATTTTGTTTTATTCATCTTTGATATCACCCAATGGGTAAAAAGGAAACATATTTTCTTCCATCCATTTATTAGCTGCTACAGGAGTCATCTTCCATCCAGAATTACAATTCGAAACAATTTCTATGAAAGAAAGGCCTTTGTTTTCTTTTTGATTTTCAAAAGCTTTTCGAATCGCTTTTTTGGCTTTTCTAACTGCGCCTGGTGTATGTACTGCTTGTCTGGTAACAAATCGTGTACCTGGCAGTTGAGCAACCAATTCTGTCATTTTTATTGGGTGTCCCATTGTTGCAACATCACGCCCATAGGGTGAAGTTGAAGATTTCATATTCTCCAGAGTAGTTGGTGCCATTTGTCCACCTGTCATACCATAAATTCCATTGTTAACGAAAATAATTACAATATTTTCGCCACGATTACAAGCATGAATTGTTTCTGCAGTGCCAATTGCAGCTAAATCACCATCTCCCTGATAAGTGAAAACAAATTTATTTGGATATACTCTTTTTATTCCTGTTGCAACTGCTGGAGCCCTTCCATGAGAAGCTTGTTGCATATCAATATTCATAAAGTCATAAGCTAAAACAGAACATCCGACTGGTGCAATTCCAATAGTTTCAGATTGAATGCCCATTTCTTCAATTACTTCCATTGTAATTCTATGTGCCACACCATGTCCGCAACCAGGACAATATGAAAGCACATTATCGGTCAAACAGGAAGTTTTTTCAAACACCAGTTCGCCATTTTTCATTATATCTTGGGTTGTTAAAGTTTCTTCCATGTCAATTAATTCTTAATCAGTTTTTCTTCTAATGCATTTAATACTTCATCCGGTGATGGAATCATTCCTCCAAATCGTCCGTAATGCTCAACTTTTGTTTTTCCTTCAACTGCAAGTTTTACATCTTCAATCATCTGTCCGGCACTCATTTCTACCGAAAGAATTCCTTTCACCTGGCTACCAAGTTTATTTAATTCTTTTGATGGGAACGGCCATAATGTAATTGGTCTTAATAAGCCAATTTTAATTCCTTTTTCGCGTCCTAGCTTTTGAACTTTCTGGCAAATTCTTGCACTGGTTCCATAAGCAACTAACAAATAGTCAGCATCATCACAGTCTATTTTTTCAAATCGAACTTCGTTCTCTTCGATTTCTTTATACTTAGCTTGAAGTTTAGAATTGTGCTTTTCCTGAACTTCTGATTGAAGTGCTAATGAAGTAATAATATTTCTCTCTCTATCTCCTTTTTTGCCAACTGTTGCCCAATTGCTGTATCTCTTCTCAACTTCTTCGTCTGATAATCTTTCTTTTTGCTCCGGCAAATAAACTTTTTCCATCATCTGTCCTATTGCACCGTCAGACAAAATCATTGCAGGATTTCTGTATTTAAATGCAAGGTCAAACGAAAGTTCTGTAAAATCCGCCATTTCCTGAACTGAGGCAGGAGCCAAAACAATCATTCTATAATCACCATGTCCACCACCTTTGGTAGATTGAAAGTAATCAGCCTGACCAGGTTGGATGGTTCCAAGTCCAGGGCCTCCCCTTTGCACATTTACTACTAAACAAGGCAATTCTGCACCTGCAATATAAGAAATACCTTCTGACATTAAGCTAATACCTGGGCTTGATGAAGAAGTCATTGCCATTTTACCACCAGCAGCAGCACCATAAACCATGTTTATAGATGCAATTTCACTTTCTGCCTGTAAGACCACCATTCCTGTTCTTTTGTGTGGTTCTTCAGCCATTAAATATTCCATTACTTCTGATTGAGGAGTAATGGGGTAGCCATAGTAGGCATCAACCCCACAGCGAATTGCTGCTTCGGCAATTGCTTCGTTGCCTTTCATTAATCTCAATTCTTTCATCCGTTTATTTTTAGTTGTTTTTTATTTATTCGCAAAACTCATGAGGGCTTCGCCGTTGTCAGATGGAACATCCACTAGACTTAACTTACATGTTACCAGACAGTTTTTGCTAATAATCATGCTTGTTTCAATTTTATGCTTTTTAATTTTTTTAGTTAAACGTTTTGTTCAGTTTAGCATCGATAAATTTTCGAAACAAACCCTCTTTGTAAAGGTTATGCAGAAACTGCCTCTTTTTGTGGCTTTAATCTGTAAACAGTAATTACTGAATCAGGACAAACCAAAGCACAATTAGTGCAGCCAGTGCATGCTTCAGGTGCTTCCATGTATGCAAAATGATACCCTTTACCATTAACATCAGACGCTAACCTGATAACATTGGTAGGACATGCTACAACGCATAACTCACATCCTTTACATTTTTCAACATCAACTACTATTGTTCCTTTTACTTTAGCCATAATATTTCCTTAATTAATTAAAGATCGTAATATTTCCACCCTCAAAAGTAATAAATTATAATTTATTTATCAATTTTACTTATATGTTATTAATCATATTTTGAGGGTTATAATTATCTACATAATAAACTTATTTACAGTTCATTAATGATGCTTTTTAAATATTTTTAATCGGTATTCCAAATCACCAAATTGCTCTTCGCTAACCTGCGAAACACAAGCTCTAAGACCTTCGGTTCTTTCGCTACCTGTAATATCCAAAGCTATCGCACTAATTCCGTAATAAAGCAGCTCTTCCAATAACTCAACTCCAGACATTCCCGGATAAGAAAACGTAAAATAAAAGCCGTCAGCCAAAGGTTTATCCTCGTCCTTATCGTAAACAATGTTAAACCCGTTTTCAACAAACAGTCTTTTCATAACAGCAGCTCTTTCACCGTATATTTTAACCGTTTCAAGGAAATCAAATTCTCCATCGTTGGCAGCTTTTAACATAGCAGCTAACCCGTATTGAGCTGTATGAGTTACTCCTGAAGATAAAGCATACAAAGCACCATAAATCATAGAATACCCAAACCCATCTGAAGAATAATATCTCTTTAAGTCTGGATAATGGCGATTAAACAGCTTGTTTGAAATTGCCATTGTCCCAACCCTTTGACCTGCATAACTAAATGCTTTAGAGCTGGAAATCAAGAAGATATAATTTTCAGTGTACTTTGCAACAGTCGGTTGGAAAGGAGCTTTGCCTGGTACGGAGTAATCTGTTCTGAAATCCATTCCAAAATATGCAAGATCCTCAATAATAATAGCATCATATTTGGTTGCTAATTCACCAATAATCTGTAATTCCTTTTCAGTAAAACAAATCCATGATGGGTTATTGGGGTTAGAATACAAAATGCTCGAAACAGTTCCTTTTTTAAGATAAGATTCCAGTTTGGCTCTTAGTTTTTCGCCGCGGTAATTGTATACGTCAAAGCTTTCGTATTCATGTCCCAGTACCTTGCATTGCTGTTTTTGAACAGGAAATCCAGGATCAATAAATAAGGTTCCTTTTTTGTTATGGTCTGAACGATTCGCCACTAAAAAAGCAGCCATTGAACCCATCATGGAACCAACAGTTGGTAAGCAACCCATTTCATCCACATCAATATCCAGAAAAAGCTTGATAAACCTTGACACCTCTTTTTTTAATGCTGGAACCCCTTCTATCATTGGATATTTTGAAGCCCAACCTTTTTTTAGTGCATCAATTTCAGCATTAATAGCAATTTCAGGAGGGTTAATTCCTGGAACTCCCATTTCCATTCGAATGAACTTGTCCCCTGTTTCACTTTCAATGTTATTTACAATCCTTACTATTTCACGAATTGTACCATTGCCCACAACAGGTAAACCAGAGTCCTTTATCTTTTGCTGAACGACATTGTAATTGATTGGTGTATCTTTTGAAGTCATACTCTCTATATTTTGATTTTAAGTTATAAAAAAGATGAATAGATTACTTTAATTCTGTCGATAATTAAGTGAGGTAACTGACAGAAAAAGCGGGATTATTCCATTGGTCTTTTCTTTAACTGAAAAGTGAGAGCAACAATCAAAAATATAAATACTTGCATCTTCATTTGTTAAATAGTTGATTTTAATTAAAGCTTAGGTTATAAAAATTCAAAATCTATATTCACACTAAGTTTAAACAAAAACGCCATAGTTTTTCTATGGCGTTTTTAATTCTTCTTATTTAATCAAGGCTGTGAAATACCAGCCCGCTTCTAAGTTTTGGCTCAAACCAGGTTACTTTTGGTGGCATAATCAGATCATTATCTGCAATGTCCATTAATTGCTGCATTGTTACCGGATAAAGTGCAAAAGCAACTTTCATTTCGCCATTATCCACTCTCCTTTTCAGCTCTCCTAGTCCACGAATACCTCCAACAAAATCAATTCGATTAGAACGGCGCAAATCCTGAATATCTAACAATGGTTCCAGTACTTCATTCGTTAAAATGGTAACATCAAGAACTCCAATAGGATCACTTTCTTTATAAGTTCCCTCTTTTGCTGTTAAAGAATACCATTTTCCTGACATATACATTGAAAAATTATGCAATGCATTTGGTTTGTATTCTTCAGTTCCTTTTTCCACAACATCAAAGCTTGCAGAAAGCTTTTCAATAAATTGTTCTTCCGAAAGTCCGTTTAAATCTTTAACTACTCTGTTATAATCAATAATAGTTAACTGACTTGCAGGGAATAGAACACTCAAGAAGAAGTTATACTCTTCTGTTCCTGTATGATTTGGATTATTTTTCTTTCTTTCAGCTCCAACTAAAGCAGCTGCAGCTGTTCTGTGATGGCCATCAGCAACATACTGATATTGAATCTCTTTGTCAAAAACAGATTCAATAGTAGTCACATCATTCACATCACTAATCACCCAAAAATGATGACCGACTCCATCTTCTGTTTTGAAATCATATTCTGCTGGTGATTTAATTGTACGATTTACAATTTCATCAATTTTTGCGTTGTCTCTGTAAGTAAAAAATACAGGCTCAGCATTGGCATTAGCAACACGTACATGATTCATTCTGTCCTCTTCTTTGTCCGGACGAGTTAATTCGTGTTTTTTAATGATGTTATTTAAGTAATCTTCTACTCCTGAACATCCAACAATACCATACTGTGTTTTTCCAAACATCGTTTGTCCGTAAACATAGAAATTAGCTTTTCCGTCCTGGACAAACATGCCATCCTGAATTAACTTTTCAAGATTACTTTTGGCTTTGTTGTAAACTTCATCAGAATGCAAATCAATACCTTCTGGTAAATCAACTTCAGGCTTAACAACGTGAAGAAAAGAATAAGGGTTACCTTCTACTTCTACACGTGCCTCTACTGAATCCAATACGTCATAAGGACGCGAAGCAATATTGTCTACATACTCTTTTTTTGGTCTAAAACCTTTAAATGGTTTGAATATTGACATTTTTTTACTTGTTTATCAGTTAATTATACAGTTTCCATAAAATTAAGGATCTTTTTCAATCAATCCCTGATTTTCCCGCAAAGGTAAACTTTATATTTCAGAAAAAACCTAACTAATATCAGGGTTCTTTAGAAATTAGATATTAGAATTTAGACATTTTAAATAAAAAAATGCCAGACTCAAGGGCCTGACATTTTACCTCTTTTCAAGTACTTTTCGTTTATTTATTTACCTGAAATGTTGTATCATTTTCTTTAAAAAATCCAACAATTTGATTTGCAGCAGCTACACCCGCATTTATATTGGCTTCACCAGTTTGAGCACCCATTTTTTTAGGCGTAAAGAAATATCTGCCTTCAAATTTTGCAAATTCATCTTTGTTATCAGGAGCAATATCAGAAAGATAAGCAAAATCACTTCTTTCTTCCATTAATTTAATCATATCTGCTTCGTGAACAACTTCTTTTCTGGCAGTGTTAACTAAAACAGCACCTTTTGGCATTTGCGAAAGTAAATTGTAATTGATTGACTGCTTTGTTTTATCATTAGCTGGTATGTGTAACGATATATATTGGGACCTTTTGTACAATTCTTCTACTGAATCAACTGCCTCAACTCCATCAGCCTCAATGCTTTCTTTACTGACAAAAGGATCAAATGCTAACACTTTCATTCCAAAGCCTTTGGCAATTGTTGCAACATATTTTCCAACATTGCCATATGCATGGATACCAATAGTTTTCTCTCTTAGTTCAGAACCTGCAGAGCCATTGTAAAATTTTCTTGCATGGAAAACCATCATTCCAAAAGCCAGCTCAGCAACAGCATTTGAGTTTTGGCCAGGAGTATTCATCACAACTACATTTTTAGCTGTAGCTGCGGCCAAATCAACATTGTCGTAACCAGCACCTGCTCTTACAACAATTTCCAGTTTATCAGAGCTGCTAATTACTTCTTCAGTAACTTTATCGCTTCTAATAATCACCGCGTTAGCTTCTTTTACTGCATTTATTAAATCAGATTTATCTGTGTATTTTTCAAGAAGAGCAAATTCATAACCTGCAGCTTCAACAATTTCCTTTATTTGCCCTACTGCCACCGGAGCAAAGGGTTTATCTGTAGCAACTAGTACTTTTTTCATGGGTTTATGTTTTGGAAAGACTTACCAGTTTCTAAACTGGTAAGTCAAAAGGTTTTTATTACTTTTTTAAGTTTTCAAATTCCTGCATGCACTCAACTAATACTTTTACACTTTCAAGTGGTAATGCATTGTAAGTAGAAGCTCTAAAACCTCCGACAGAACGGTGTCCTTTAAGACCAACCATGCCTCTCTCAGAAGCAAAACTTAAGAATTCAGCTTCCAATTCTTTATTACCCTCGCTCATTACAAAACAAATGTTCATTGAAGAACGATCTTCTTTAGCAACTGTACCAACAAATAATGGGTTTCTGTCAATCTCATCATAAAGAAGATTTGCTTTTTCAGCAACAATTTTTTCCATACCTTCTACCCCTCCATTTGCTTTAATCCATAGCATTGTTTGGTAAGCAGCATAAATAGGAATTACAGGAGGAGTATTGAACATAGATCCTTTAGCAATATGTGTTTTGTAATTTAGCATTGTTGGAATCTGCCTGTCAACCTTTCCTAAAATATCATCTTTGATCAAAACAAAAGTCACACCTGATGGAGCAAGGTTCTTTTGAGCGCCACCATAAATAAGTGCATATTTAGAAACATCAATTTTACGACTAAAAATATCAGATGACATATCAGCAACAACAGGTACATCCAGATCAAAATCTTGTTTATACTGAGTTCCAAAAATTGTATTGTTAGAAGTAAAATGAAAATAATCAGCATCCGACGGAACATCAAATCCTTTTGGAAGAGAATAATTATTTTCAGCCTTGAATTCAACTACTTCACCAAAAAGTTTGGCTTCTTTTACTGCATTAGCAGCCCAAGTACCAGTATTTGTATAAGCAGCTTTTTTATTCATAAGGTTAAATGGAACCATGGCAAATTGCATGCTTGCACCGCCACCTAAGAACAAAACTGAATAGCCATCAGGAGCACCTAATAATTCTTTAAATAAGTTTTGTGCATCTATCATAACCTTATCAAACTCTTTACTTCTGTGAGAAATCGAAGCCAAAGAGATACCTGTTCCGGCAAAATTATGCAAAGCTTTTGCTGTTTCTTCAATTACCACCTCAGGAAGGATTGATGGCCCGGCGTAAAAATTGTGTTTTTTCATCTATTCTTTTTTTAAATGTTGTATAAATAGGTATAATGTAATGACTGTAAAATTATTACATTTTCATGAATTAATACAGTAATTACACTATTGATAAGAAATAAAACTATTAAATAATTGACATTTCCCCTGTTTTATAGATTCCCGAATAACGGGTACTGGTATTATCATTATCGAAAATATACTGTGATAATCAGCAACTTATAATTACTATTGTGTGAAATTTAACTTTGTTTTTCAACTTCTGAATAAAGTCGACCTTCATTTTTGGGTTATTCACTTCGTTCATGAGCTCCACTTTGTTCCGGTTAACCCAAAAACGAAGCAACTTAGGCGAAG
>JBNKRJ010000140.1:0-39406 GCA_050296515.1 Bacteroidales bacterium
TCTTTATTCCGCAGCATATTTTTTAGTTTTTGATTCACCCTTAATTTACTAATAATTAAGGTATTAACAAAATAATATGCTGCATTTTTTTATTCTACTTTTCTGTTTATCAGTACTTTAATTTAGTGCTAAACTTGAGTACTTAGTCTTCCAACTGAAAAACCGCCTCCTGCAGCTTTTCCAGGAGTATCGTCAATAAAAATATGTACCCCACCCGGGTAAACCGCAAATACAGTTTGTCCCCCATCATTTTTTACTTCGAAAAGAGGAGCGTTTGGATCACTTTGAGCCATGGAAACATGGCTTAGTAATAACATTATAATTGCAATTAGGGAAAATTTAATTCGTGCTTTCATCATAAAATTTCTGCTAGTTTTAAGTTTTTGTTCTAATTCTTCTTTTTTTCTTCTTTAAATTGTTTTTTTAAGAATTCAATATCATCTTTAAGCTTCTTAAACTCAGAAACTTGATCTTTCAAAGATTGATTTTCTTCTGTTAGTTTATTAATTTGCTCTTGTTGCTCTTTCATTGCCTCAACCAATAAAGCTGTAATAGGAGCATATTGCATGCTATATCTATCATTATTATAATCAACTACCTCTGGCAAAATTTTTTGTACCTCTTGGGCAATAAATCCAATTTGTATCCCTTTCTCATAAGATTCATCTTTCCAGTTAAAATTCACTCCCCTCAACTCCATTACTTTTTGAAGTGCATTAGGTATAGTAACAATGTTTGCCTTTAGTCGTCCATCACTCAAACTGTTCCATGAATAACTACCTCCACCTCTCCCATTTACATAAAAGGTATAGTTCAATGTATTGTCAGTATTATTCCCATTTATAACAACCCGGTGATTATCAAACTCTCCATAAATAAGTGGGCTGGATGTATTAGAATTGTCAATGTAAAGTTTGTTAGAAACGTTATTAACATTATATCCAGCTTCATGGCCTATAAAAACATTACCAGAACCAGCATGAACATTATGACCAGCATCGTAACCCAGAAAAGTATTATTTGAGCCTTCATAATTTAAATATCCTGCATTGAAACCTATCATAACGTTGTAGTTTCCAGTAGAGGTAAACGCTCCAGCTTTTTGGCCAATATAAGTATTTCTTACACCAGAATTTTCGTTAGGAAAGGCATATCCAGCCCCTTCTCCTACAAATGTATTATTTCCTCCAACGGCCAGTCTTCCTGCAGAGGTTCCAATAAAAGTATTGTTTCCGCCACTTGCATTTTCACCTGCCATAGAACCTAATACCGTATTACTTGCACCTGTTAAAGAATATCCTCCTCGATATCCTACAAAAGTATTCTGGTAAGTATTTTGAGAAGAATAACCAGCTTCTGTTCCGATATATACATTATTTCCCCCACCTGCATTTGAGTAACCGCTTTTGTAGCCCAAAAACAGATTGTTACTTCCTGCAGTAGAATTATACCCTGCCTGGTAACCTAGCATACTATTATAAATACCAGTTGTTAGCTTAAATCCAGTCTGATGACCGATTAAATAATTTTGTTTGTTCAAATTCATGAAATTCTGGTTAGCACCTTCCTGAATATTTGATACTGCAAAACCTTTTATTGAATCATTAACGTAAATTCTTGTGCTATCAGGAGTTACTCTTAAATAATTAATTGTATCTCCTGAGGCCTTCCCTGTACTTAGTCGTCCTACAGAAAATCCACCTCCAGCTGCCTTTGCAGTTGTTGAAGGAATAATAACCCTTACATCACCAGGATTAACTGTAAAAAAATCGTCAGCAGTTGCTTTACCTGTACTTAGTCTTCCAACTGAGAAACCTCCTCCTGCAGCTTTGGCAGGAGTATCATCTATAAAAATATGTACTCCTCCAGGATAAACCGCAAACACGGTTTGTCCAAGATCATTTTTAACTTCAAATAATGGGACATTTGGATCTGATTTTGTTTGTTTTACAGTCTGAGCTGTTAGGGCTTGCCCAGCCCCTAAAATAGCCAATATGACTATTAAGTTTTTAAGAATTTTCATAATAAAATGATTCATAACTATGATTGATTTAAACAAAAGGTATTAATTATTATCTGATTCTTTTTGGAGTAACTTATTAGTTAGTTTTTTAAGTTGTTCTATTTCATTTTCCAATACATCAACTTTGGAAAGTTTTTCTTTGAGCATTTTATTTTCGGCCTCAAGTTCAACTATTTTCCCATTTTGCACCTGAAGTGTTTCAATTTCTTTTTGTTGTTCTTTAACAGCTTCTATCAAAACAGCAGTTAGTTTGTCGTAAGCTACAGCTTTGTATCCATTCTCATCTTCCCTAACCAATTCAGGAAACAATTTTTCCACATCTTGGGCAATAAGACCTATCTGCTTCCCTTTTTCAAAACCTTTCAAAGGGAATTTATCCAAGTTCCACTCAAATTCTACACCTTTTAGCTTGGTTACTTTTTCTAATGAAGAACTAATTTTTTCAATGTTTTTCTTAAATCTTAGATCAGAACTTGTTAAGGTCCCGGTAGCATGTACATTTCCGTTAAAGTATGCTGCATACAAAGTACTTCCGCCATCAACATATATACCATAACTAAGATTATTCGGAGAAACAGTTAAAGACACAGTTCCATAAGGAGAACGATTCACACCAACGTTCCCGTTAAAAGTCAATAATTGAGTATCAAATTCGCCATAAATAAGACTATTTTCACCAATACGAAGCCTGTTTGATTCTGTCCTAGTAGCTGGATATGCCGGACTTCCTGCATTATAGCCTAAAAACACATTATTACTACCTGTTACCCTACATCCAGCAGTACGACCAATATAGGTATTGTTATCTCCAATGGCAACTCGACCAGCCTGATCTCCAATATAAACATTATATGTTCCAGAGCTTCCTTGGGTACCTACTAAAAATCCCATCATAGTATTTTGATGTCCAACAAAATCTTGTCCAGCATAATGCCCAATAAAGACATTCCTATATCCATTAGCTCCGCTGCCACTACCATTCCCAACAGCCACGATACTACCTATTTCTGAATACTCTGTATTTTTCACGCCAGCACCTGCATTTGTTCCCAAGAATATACAATTATTGACACTGGTAGAACCTTCTCCCAAATCAGCTCCTGCATTGTCACCCATAAACAAGGAACTATATACAGGAATGCTTTGAACCATACTTGTCAAAGCATTATCACCCATAATTATAGATTTAGTTATTGTTGAAGTTACATCTGAAGCACAACTATTTCCAATAACAACATTTTGACTTGCTCCAGTATTACTCATACATGTACTATTACCAATAAAAACATTAGAAGCACCATTAGTATTTGATAACCCAGCTTCGTAGCCAGCAAAAAAATTATGGTGCCCAGTTGTATTATTTAAGCCCGCATGATATCCCAAAAACAGGTTATATAACCCGGTGGTATTTTTTCCACTTTCGTGCCCAATAAAATAATTATCAGGCGTAAGATAAAGGAAATCAGCCACATCAGTAGCTCCAAGTTTACCAACAGCAAAGCCTTTTGTACTTGTTTCTTCAACATAAATCCTGGTGCTATCTGGAGTAACTTTTAGATAATTGACTAAATCACCTGCAGCTTTACCAGTACTCAATCTTCCTACTGAAAAACCTCCTCCTGCTGCTTTTCCTGTCGTACCATCATCAATAATTATATTGACATTGTTAGGTGAAACTGTTAATATATCGCCTATTCCTGCTTTGCCAGTACTTAATCTACCTACTGAAAATCCTCCACCAGCAGCTTTTAAAGGAGTATCATCAACAAAGATATGTACTCCTCCAGGATAAACTGCAAAAACAGTCTGTCCTGCATCATTTTTCACTTCGAAAAGAGGGACATTTGGATCAGATTTAGTTGCTTTACTCCTTTCTTGTGCAATCAAATTTGTATTTAAAGCAAACAAAACAATAGCAAAAAAGCATAAATGAATTAGTTTCATGATTGTCAATTTAGATTATTACTTATAAGGTATATTATAGTTTAGGTATAATACTTGAATTTAGGTTGAAGGCAAGTTACGAATAAATGCAATATCCATAGGTTAAATTATTTAGGCTTATTGATGAATTGGTTCAATCATTTGATGATGTAATCTATAAATAGGACATTAGTGTCTGAGATTATGATACTAGCAAAGTATGTATGCCAATTTATTTTAAACACCTAAAAATCAACCGTTAAACAACACAGAAGTTAATAAAATGACGTTGAATTGAGATTGTTTAGTTCAATAAGTTAAACAGATTCATAGTTACTCTTTAGATATTCTAAGTATTTTCGAAAGTCGGAATTAAATTTTACTACAAAATCATCCCATATTTTTCCTTGATCTTTGTGGTAAGTTATGTACCCAACAAAAAAAGCATTGTTAGGCAATGATTCAGGGTTTTGCAGTTTTGAAAATTTTTGCGGTATATGAAAAGTAATTGTATCCAGTTTATTTACAATATCTTGTATCAAATTGTATTTAGCATTTTTTTTATCATTCTCTGTTATTGTTGAAGAAAATGTCAAATACAAACTATCTAATTGTTTTGCTCCATTTAAAATGTGAGAAGAGAACTTCTCTACATCCTTCAGTTCTCCTATATAGTCAGAATATTGTTGGGAATTTTCTCCGTATTTATACCTTAAAAAATACTTAGCGCCTTCATCCCCAACGAAGGTAGCCAGGTTTTCATTAAATTGAGCATCTCCCTTTACGTAAAGTGTTGAATGTGTAAGCTCATGAATTACCAGGCGGGCAATTTGCCCTTCAGATTGATTTAGCATCTCTGAAAGTATAGGATCTTTGAAAAAACCCAAGGTAGACCATGCACTTGCTGTGCCTACTCTGGAATCAAGTCCTTCCTTCTCTAATTTCGTTGCTTCTTTTATTGCATCCTCTTTTTTAAAGTAACCTTTATATGGCAGACTGCCTACAATCGGGAATTTCCATTTGTAGGCTTCGAGTTTATAAGGTGGGCAGGCTCCGACCACCCACAAAATAGGCTCTCCCTTTTGATCATAAAGTGTATTATAATTTTTCGAAGGGTTTAAACCCAGAGAATCTATTGCAAACTGTTTGATCTCCTCAACCAACAAAAGCTTTTGTTTTAAATCTTCTGAAACAGAGGTGTCTTGCATAATTTCCCGTATCGGGCGTGCATTATTAACAATTCGGATTTGTCCAATCCCTTGTTTTACGCCATAAGAGATTAAGCGACAATTACCAATAACAAGGGAGATAATTACCAACAAAAACACAGTTATTATTTTCTTAAACAGACTCATCATTCTCCATTTGAGGTATAGCTCTTTTAACACGTTTATTTCATTCAGGTTTATTGAGTATATTCCAAAATTAATATTAATAATTTGAATAAAAAGCTGAAAAAACTTAAAAAAGCTTAATCCGGGGAATACTTTGATTCTCCATATTTTTTTATTGCTTCCTGCAATGGTATATCTGGTTTAATGAAATTGTAGTGCTCCCAAAAACTTTCGTCATATTCATGCACTTCATTAAAAAAAACAGTATAAGGATTCTCTGCCTCTTTCCTTTTAAAACGCTTCACATCCACAGTATCCACCTCACTAACAGCTAATTCAAAAGAAGTATCGAACATAACAGAGAAGACTTTCTTTCGTCTTCTTACTTTCATTTTTAAATGCCCACGTATATAGTTTAAAAAGTAAGTGTTGTTAACTAAATGATAATTTACTGTGTATTCAACACTTAACATTCTTAACTTTACTCCTCTGTTTTTTTTTGTGATATATTGATTTTGAGCTTTTCGTATCAAATCCGGATTTAGGCTAAACTCAACTCCAACAAAAGCAAGTTTCTCAATATCTATATAAATTTTCCCTTGAAAAAGTGCTTCTTTGATAATCTTCTTTTGCTTAAAATCAATTACATAAACATTTCTACCATTGAAACTAACAATATCTGACATATTATATTCATAATCCGAAAAGTTGTCTTCATTTAAAAAATTCATTGGGTTTTTGGCAATATCCAGCTCCAGGCAGGCATGTAAACCAGATTTTAGTCTTACTGCTACAGAATCCTCTATTGATAATCCTTTCATTTTTCTGGCCTTCAGAACTTTAATCATATCATTGCTAAAATCGTTTAAATATGAGGTTTTATATAACTGAACCACTGCTTCTGAAAAAAACATATAGGAGTTTCGCCTCATTACAGATTCTCGATAAAATCCTGTTAAATAAGTAGGCTCTGTTCTGTAATTAATCCTTCTTTTTTCCAGTGCAGCCCTTATAATAGCCCTGGCATCGCGCTTTCTGATAATTACCTCTTGCAAAGAAACGAAGTTTCTACTGAGTTTATATGTAGTGTTAGAATCTGAAAACTCACTAACAGGCAAGCATAGATTATTGTATCCTAAATGGGCAATGCAAATTTGAGAATTGTAGTACTTTTGGGGCACTTTGAAAATGAATTCCCCCTGAACATTTGCTATTGCACCAAAATTTTCCCCAAAAATACTAATAGTTGCAAAAGGTAATACTTCACCATCATCTGCATCAACCAATTTTCCTCTCAGTTCTCTAAATTCAGGTATTGAGTCTTTTGTAACTTCAACAATTTTCTTGTTATTCTGCTTTTTTCTTATAATGACATGATTATCTACAACTTTAAAAACCAGCAATGAGTCGTTAAGCATTTGTACCAATGCCCTTTGTAATGGGATATTTCTAAGATTGACATTTATTCTTTTTTGATTATTTATAGTGGTACTTTCGTAAGTAAAATAGCATGAAAGCTGTTTTTCAATTTGTTTTAAGGCCTTTCTTAAGGTTGTTTTCTTAAAATCGGCATTTACCTTCTGTTGGAGTAAATTTTGCTGAGCCTCTAATAATGAGTTAGTAAAGAAAAAAAATACAATGCTTAAAAATAAACACTGTATTTTTCTTAAATATAAATTGTTAATATGCATTGAAATTTAACTTTTATTCACACTTCTTCCCTCCATATAAAATGTTAAGATAGTTTATTTCTTAGTGAGAACAATAGTATTTCCTTCTTTTTCGTAATGAAGTTGCTTTAAATCACAAATTATTTTCAAAACAGAATCTAATGGAGCTTTTTCAAATGTACTATTTATACCGTCGTTATTAATTACTTTGCTATCATATTTAAAATTAACATTATAAGCCCGGCTTAATACTTCCAGGGTTTTGCTAAATTCAACATCCACAAAATTAAGGGAACGTGTTTTCCAGGATAAATAGTTCTTATCAGTATTTTTTTCTTTTGTTACTCTATTATTATCAAATTTACCAAAATCATTGGGTAATAATATTTCTGATGTTCCGCCTTTCAAAGCAGAAAGTTGAACTTTTCCTGTCTCAACCAAAACTTCGACCTTATCATCTCCATTTTTGGTGTTTACATTAAACGAAGTTCCAAGCACCTTAATTTCAGCTTCTTTAGCTTTTATGATAAATGGTTTCGCTGGGTTTTTGGCAATCTCGAAAAACCCGTCGCCTTCAAATTCTATGGTTCGTGTTTCTCCTTCAAAAGTCTCAGGGTAATAAAGTTTTGAATTGGCATTTAAATAAACAATTGAACCATCAGCTAATTCAACTTGCTTAATCTCAGTCTTTTCATAGGTACTTGCTACCTGCCAGCCTTTCTTTTCAGAATCAGATAGTGTGTAATAAACCAGAGTTGTCAATAGTATTCCCACAATAAATATTGCTGCAATCTCAGCAATTCTCCGTATACTAAACTTTTTCTGCTTTGTTTCTAACAGGCCCTCCTCCTCAAATTTGTTATAAAGCTTTCCCCAGGCTTTATCAGCATCAAACATTTTTTTCTCTTTAAGGTTATTCATTTTATTCCAATCTGATTTTACTTCTTCAAAATAATCTTCATTATCCTTGGAAAAGTTTATGCGCAACTCAAAAGCATCTCTTTCTACAGCAGTCATTTCACCTGCCAAATAGCTTGATAATTCTTCCCAATCTGCTTTATTTTGCTCATCGAATTTCATTTGTTCTGCTTTTTCTTTAATTATAAACTATTCACCCCAACATATTGCTTAAGGCTTTTTCTAAATGCCTGCAATGCCTTTCCCATATTTGCTTCTACTGTTTTTGTCGATATTTGTAACTTTTCAGCAATTTCTCTATACTTCAAACCTTCAAACCTACTCATGCTAAAAATCTCTTTGCATCTTTCAGGAAGCGATTCTAAAGTTTCTTCAACCACCTTGTTCATTTCCTGAAGTTCCATTTCCTTTACAGGATCTAACTGAAAATGAGAAATTTCATTTTTTACATATTGTTTATACTTGTCTTCAACGGCATGGTGTTGTATTAATTGCAAACAATTATTCTGAACTGCCCTATACAAGTATGATTTAAAAGAAACTTTTATATCCAGCCTTTCTCTGTTTTTCCAAATCCCATAAAAAATATCCTGAACAACTTCCTCTGCTTTATCTCTGTCCTGAAGATATTTATTTGCGTATAAACACAATGGAGAATACAATTCCCGAAACAGTCTTTCAAACTCTTTTAAATCACCCTTTTGTATTCTTTTTAAGCTTAAGTTCATGTTTGGGTTACTGTTTAATATCTGTCTGCGAAATTAATTGTAAAATTGCTATCTTAAAAATTCTGTAATGATATAGTGAAACATCAGAAGGCCAGATGGTGTTTTAAAATTCACCAGGGACATATTCTGAATTTTCCATTTTGTCGCCTGGTGAATGAACTCAATTAATTACTCAAAACACTATTTTAACCTATTTCTCCCTCCTTAATCTTTTGCCGTACTTTTTAATCGCTGTCTCTATTGATTGATCGGGTTCAATTGTATTATGGTCTCCCCAAAAATTATCATCAGTAAAAGCAGTTACTTCTTCCTCAAATACTGATGTTTTCTTCAATGATTCTTTGTAAGTAAACTTTTCAGCCGGTTTCATACTCCAGTCGGTGATTGCCAACTCTGCCATTACTGAATAATTCGAGTTAAATAGTTTTTTCTTCCAGTTGCACTTGAATGTCATTTCGCTTCGGGAATAGTTAAAGAAATACCTGCCATTCATTTCTTTGTAAGTGACAATATAGCTTGTATTAGTAGGTGTAATTTTTACACCCATTGGCTTTTTCTTTACAAACATCCCTGCGGCTTTATCAGGATCTGATAAATCAAGGCTAAATTCAACAGAAGAAACCCCAAGTGACTTAACATCGATGAAATATTTACCAATGTACATTGGATAATCCGGGTCAATTACTCTGGGCTTGAAAGAAACTTCATACATTAATTTATTATCTACAGTTTTAATGTCAGAAACTGTGAAATCGTAGTTGTATAGATCCGTAGATGCAATTAATACATAAGGATTTTTAACTACATCAAACAGTAACGATACATATGGGCCTCCTTGCATTTTAACTGCCAAAGTATCAGCTCTTTTCACATTAGAGCTTTTCCTCCCCTTATATATTTTCACTTTATCCTCATCAAACTCTTTTGTGTAAGAACTTTTGTAAATATCTACCAAAGCTTCAGAAATTGATAAGTAATCCTTACGCTTTTTAATTGTTTCTCTGTAAAAACCATCCGAATTTAACGGGTTATTACTGTAGTTTTCAGCCACTTTCTGCATAGCCAGTTCTACCAGTCTTCTGGCATCTTCAGGCCGTACTGTTACTTCATTCACACTAACACTTGAAGGCTCAAGAAAAATTACATTTTTTTCAGGATCTAAATTGTTTAACGCAATTTTCTTGGAATTGTAACCAACATGATTAAACTCTAACTCTGTTGCATTTAAATCTTTCTTAATTTTTATAGAGAATTCACCATCAATGTTGGTTACTGTTCCAATGTGGGTTCCTGCTATAGAAACGTTACCGAAAATGATGCTCTTTTTTGTCTCAACATCTTTTACCTTTCCTTTAATGGTGTAGAACCCTTCCTGTGCAAATGTTACTTGCGAAAATAGAACTAACATCCCCAAAATAGTTAGTCCCACTTTTTTTAATATCGTAGTTTTCATAATATTTTGTTTTAAAAAGTTATACAATTTTATTTTATCGAGAGGTACCTTGATTTTTGTTTTCTATCCCTAAGATAGCTTTTGAAGTAAATACCCTATCTTAAAAATAAAAAAAATCAAACTTTAAAACAAAACATTAATAATCAAAACCTTACCGTGTAGTTTTTTTTTGAATCGTAAAACAAAATATTTGTAATTCTGTAAATTGAGGTTTTATAACTCAGGATTGCTTTCTTAATTCCCCTATTTCTCTGTTGATCTGTTCTATCTCTTTTTCTAAAGAAATCTCATCATCAAAAACACCTCTTTTAAGAGCAATTTCCTTTGTCATTTTATCCATTTCTTCTGAGTTTAACACGCTGGCTTTTAACATATCAATCTCCTTCCTGGCAGAATTCATTCGAATTGTATTTTTGTGCCCATTTTTCAAATATGAGAAAACACCTAACACTATTAAGATTGTTAATAAAACATTTACCAATATTAGCCAGAAAGAAATATCATTTGTCATTTTTCTCTCTTTAATTCATCTAAAATTGCTTGTTTTGCACTCAGCTCATCTCTAAGTTCTTCAATCCTGTCTCTTTTAATCCATATTTGATTCTTCTTTTCTTCTAAGATTTTTAATAAATCTGTTCTTTCATTTTTCAATTGTATCCAATCATTCTGATTTCTCTTTCGATTTATCCAATAAAACATTCCTATCATAATCAACATGATAAGTTCAATTACTAAACTAAGAATCAGAATATTGTTCATAAAAAAAACTCAGAAAAACGAACAATTTCTTAACACCACATCTTAAATCTCCAATAAGAGACTCTCTGGTTCCTCTCCTGCAGACAACATCTTCACCGGATTCTCTATCAATTCTTTTATTGTTTTAAGGAAACCAACTGAATCCCGGCCGTCAATTATTCTATGATCATATGAAAGGGCTAAATACATAATTGGTCGAATTTCAACCTTTCCGTTTATTGCTACCGGACGCTCAACAATATTGTGCATTCCTAATATACCAGCCTGAGGAGGGTTGATAATTGGGGTGGAAAGCATAGAGCCAAAAATACCACCATTGGTAATGGTAAAAGTACCTCCACTCATTTCATCAATGGAGATTCTGAATTTTCTTGCCTTTGCGGCAAGTTCTGCTATTTGGCGTTCAATATCTGCCAGGCCCATGGACTCAACATTTCTTAAAACTGGCACCATCAATCCCTTATCTGTTTGAACAGCAATTCCAATATCAGCATAGCTAAAATGTACCATATCTTCCCCATCAATTATTGAATTCACATTGGGGAATAATTTAAGTGAAATGGCAGCTGCTTTAGTAAAAAATGACATGAATCCCAGCTTAATGCCATGCTTTTCAACAAACTTATTTTGGTACTTTTTTCTTAATTCAATTACCTGGCTCATATCTACTTCGTTAAAAGTAGTAAGCATGGCAGTTTCGTTTTTAACACTTACCAGCCGTTGGCTAAGTTTCTTTCTTAGCGAGCTCATTTCTTTTCGTTCTTCATCTCTACTGGCCTCCAGCTTCATCGAAGAACTCCCAGCTCCATTTCCGCCTAAAGATAACACCTGCTCAACTTCACTTTTTCCAATTCTCTTTAATCCATTAACAAGCTCATCTACAGACAATTGATTTTCCTCCATCAATTTTTGAGCAAGTGGACTTATTTTCAGATGGCTATCTTTATCTTTTATTGCTTCCACCTTCTTTTCGACTTTCTTCTCCTCTTTAGCTACCTCCTTTTTGGGTTCCTCAGCTTTCTTTTCAACAACAGGCTCCGCAACCTTGGCTTCACCTTTTTGGCTGGTATCAATTTTACAAGCAACATCACCCACCTTAGCTTCATCGCCTGCTTCTATTAAAATTTCAATTTTACCTGAATCTCCAGCAATTAATGGCAAAGTTGCCTTATCCGATTCTACTTCAGCAATTTCCTGGTCTTTTTCAACAAAAGCACCATTTTCAACCATCCAATTGGCCATTGTTACTTCGCTAATTGATTCTCCCGGAGATGGTATTTTTATTTCGATAATCATGATTTCAAGACAAAAGTTAATAAGATAAAAATGTTATTAAGTAGATTAATTTCTTCTACTAAATTGAGAATTTTAAGTCCTTGTCAAAATATTTATGTTGTTTTAGTATTGCTCTTCTTGGTTTTCCATCAACACAATCTAAGTTGCAATAATCATTTCTAAGTTCACAGGTACATTTACGAAATACTTTATTAATAATTTCCTGTTGTCCAAGTGTATGCAACCCTGAAAGACCATGAGCCGGGCTTCCACTAGGAATCCTGGCAACTGGGACTAACTTTGCTTCTGGAAAAGAGTTTTTAACATAAGTCCAGGGTCCCATATTTTCAGGCTCTTCCTGCACCCACAAATTGAGTATTGTATTTTTGTATTTTTCAATTACTTCTACTAACTCTTGTTTTGGGAATGGATGTAATTCTTCAATCCGAACAATTGCCAAATCTCTTGCATTCAATTCCTTCTTGCGCTCCAATAGTTCATAATAAATCTTTCCCGAACAAAATATAAGTCGTTTTACATCATCTACATCTACATTGTCATCATCAATAACTTTTTGAAAATGACCATTTTCTAAATCATCCAAAGAAGAAATACATTCTGGGTGACGAAGTAAACTCTTAGGAGTAAATACGATCATTGGATTTCTAAAATCACGAACGACTTGTCTACGCAACGCATGAAAAAAATTTGCAGGTGTTGTACAATTCACAATCTGCATATTGTTATTTGTTGCCAACATTAAGAACCTCTCAATCCTTGCACTTGAGTGCTCTGGCCCTTGTCCTTCATAGCCATGCGGCAAAAGCATTACCAACCCATTCATTAATCCCCACTTCTCCTCAGCAGAGCTAATGTACTGATCTACAATAGGTTGTGCAACATTATTAAAATCTCCAAACTGTGCCTCCCATATCGTTAATCCCTTTGGGGTAGCAAGTGCATACCCATATTCAAAGCCTAAAACACCATATTCATTTAACGGACTGTTGTATACATAAAATGGAGCCTGGTTTTTAGAAACATGTTTAAGAGGTACGTACTTTTCATCAGTATCTTCAATAAAAAAAGCTGCATGCCTGTGCGCAAATGTCCCTCGCTCGCAATCTTGTCCACTCAAACGAACCTGTTTCCCTTCATCAAGTAAAGATGCATAAGCCAATAATTCACCCAAAGCCCAGTCAACCTTATTGTTTCCCAACAACTTTTTTCTATCATCAGTTATTCGTTTAAGTTTTTTGATAAACTTTTTATCTTCTGGCTGATGATTGATTGTTTCTGCAAGCTTTAGTAATTTTTCTTTTTTAACACCTGTGGCATAATCATTCGAAAAATCTTTATTGGTCGGATGATGATACTCTTTCCAATCATCCCACATAAACTTCTTAATATTTATTTGAGCATGAACCAGTTTAAGCTTTTCTTCCAAAGTTTCATTATAATCTAGCAGATATGTTTTTATTTGCTCAGAAGTATAAATGCCTTCGTCAATTAACTTTTTTGCATAAATATCTCTTGGGTTTGGATGATTTGCAATTGCCTTGTAAAGAAGAGGTTGCGTAAAACGAGGTTCATCTCCTTCGTTATGCCCGAATTTTCGATAACATAAAATATCAATAAACACATCGTGATGATACTGCTGTCTATAATCCAGCGCAATCTTCACTGTATGCAGCAGAGCTTCTACATCATCTCCATTTACATGAAAAATTGGAGCCTTTGTAACTTTTGCAATATCAGTACAATAGGTACTTGAACGCGCGTCCAGGTAATTGGTGGTAAAACCTACCTGATTATTAATCACAAAATGAATGGTTCCTCCTGTTTTGTATCCCTTTAACTGCGACATCTGAATGACTTCGTAAACCACACCCTGACCGGCAATAGCAGCATCGCCATGAATTAGTATAGGACACAATTTATTGTAATTATTTTGGTACTTCCTGTCAATTTTTGCCCTTGAAATCCCTTCAACAACCGGATTAACTGTCTCTAAATGAGACGGATTAGGAACAAGATTCAGTTTAACTTCTTTACCTTTTGTTGTTACCACTTTATTGTCATAGCCCAAGTGGTATTTTACATCACCTAAGGAAATGTTTTCATCATAGGATTTTCCAGTAAATTCGCTAAAAATATCTTCGTATGGTTTTCGCATTACATTGGCCAGCACATTTAATCGCCCCCTGTGAGCCATTCCCATTACAATTTCTTCAATATCAAGCTCTGCCCCATATTCAATTAAATAATCCAGGGCAGGAATCAATGCTTCCGCGCCTTCTAATGAAAATCGTTTTTGCCCAATAAATTTTCGATGAATAAAGTTTTCAAAACCTGAAGCATTATTCAAATGAAAGAAAATATTCTTCTTTTCTTCAGGACTGAATTCCGGGGTATTTCTATTTGCCTCAAGGCGGGTTGAAAACCAATCAAGTATTTCAGGCATCCGTATAAACATATACTCAGAACCTACTGACCGACAATATGTTGACTTCAGGTGTTCAATTATATCCCTCAACTTTGCACTACCTATTCCAATCTGTGTTCCTGCCTGAAATACTGTATCTAAATCACTTTCTTCTAATCCAAAATTATTAACATCCAGCGTTGGACGGTATTTTCTTCTCTCCCTTACAGGATTAGTCTCCGTAAAAAGGTGACCTCGTTTACGGTATCCCTCAATGAGATTTATTACTTTAAACTCTTTATCAAATTCAGATGAGGATGAGACCGAAGATGATTTATAAAATTTCCGGGCAAATTCAAAGCCCTCAAAAAACTTTTGCCACGACCTGTCAATCGCCCCTGGATCATTTAAATACTCAAGGTATAGTTTTTCAATTGTTTCAATATCTGCATTCTGCAAATAACTATGTTTATCCATTTTATTGTTAAGGCTATCATTAAAAAATAAAAGATAACTAGTAATAGTTACCTAATTTCTCTGTCAAAATTACTAAAATGTTAAGGCAATTTTAAAATAATATTGCACAAAAGTATAAAAAATGGATATTGGGAGGTTTTAATCTGCTTATTAATATTCAGAAAAACTTTTTCTCTAAACCACGCACCAGAACAACAGGCTAAATATAAACAAGTTACAATAAAATAAAAAGATGTGCTATTTAATTCTTAAATATGCTTTTGCCATTTGCAGCCCCTTAAGCTGATAAGTAAAAAATGCCCTTAAAGTTTCGTAATCTTCCATTGCATAGGCTAAAAAGGTTGATCCCTGCCCATAAACCGCACTAAACTTTATTTTATTAATAAGATAGTAACCATCTAAAAAACTTTTTATGCCTCCGGAAATAATAACTTCCATATTTTGTCGGTCGGGAAATTCCTCAAACAGATCATTCATATCATTGGTCATTTCCTCGGCTGTTTGTCCAACCTGGGCAAGAACTCCAATAGTATTTATTAATGATTTGTTATTCCTTAATAATTCCAATTTTGAGAAATTTGTTCCTCCAAAAGCCCCAAAGTCAATTGCTGCAATGGGTAATTTCAATAAAGCTTTTAAACTCTCATAGCCCATCCCCTGACCAACTTCTTTAACTATAATTTTACAGTCCAGAACTTTTAATAATTCCTCAATAATCATTATTGGTGGATTCTTAAGAAGATCTCCTTCGGGTTGAAAAAACTCCTGCATTGGATTAATATGGATAATTAACCCATCTGCTTTGATTTTTTCAATTAAGTTTTCAATTTTATAAACCTGATTATCAATCAATAATGATTCAACCTGACTTATACCAAGATTGGCAAATAATGGTAGCTCATTCCCTACAATTGGTCTTACATTGAAATCACTCAAACAATCATCATTTTCCAAAAGACATCTGCAAGACCCCAACCCCATTCCCAGACCAAATTCTTTGGCAAGCGTTGCTAAATTGTAATTTATTTTTTTTGCCATACTTGTCCCCCCTGTCATACTCGAGATCCAAACCGGAGCGCTCACCTTCTTTCCCAGAAAATCAATTGGCTCAAGACGATTAGGATGCGAACTAAACATAGGTTCATAAATAAACCTTGTATCTTTATCTATTTTGGCCACTTGCGAACGAAACGCAAGTTCTATATGATCTTTTTTCCTGTCAGTCATGTTTTTTTTCCCTATAATTGAGATACATTATATTTGTTTTTCACCCATTAATAAAACGTCAAAAGTCGAAAATTATGATTTGAAACCCAACAATAAACGTATACAAAGGCATAAATGTTCAAATAAAAATAATGAGTAATTAACAATTAGATTGAACAAAAAGTACGCCTTTTTATAAATCAAATTACATAACTAACTGACATTTCCCATGTTTTGCAGATTGCAGAACAACAGGTACTTGTATTATCACCATCAAAAACAAGGTCTGATAATCAGTAGTTTATAATTACTATTATGTAACATTTAACTTTGTTTTTCAACTTCAGGGTTGAATTGGGCCTTCATTTTAGGGTTATTCACTTCGTTCACGAGCTCCACTTTGTTCCGGTTGGCCCAAAAACGGAGCAACTCAGGCGAAGCCGTTCTCACGTAGCCCTGAAAAAGCGAGCAAAAAGGTCAAGGCTGCATGGAAAACCTTCCCCATCTCTTATCAAGCCTAAGTGCGGCCGGGTGATCTTCGAACAAGTTCTCAGCTTCCCGGTCTTACTAAGGCTTGATTGCAAGCTGAAAAAGGTTTTCCATGAGGCCAGTTGCCCTACCTTCAATAACGCATCATCTTTTATTCATAAATTTAACCTGGGAAACATCAGTAACTAACTGAATAAAGGTCAATTCTCTATTTTTTTATATCTTAGCAACTTTCAAAGAAAGAATATACGACATGAAGGAAGCGTTGATGGTTTTGGACGAAATTAGGCTTAATTTTAATGAGGAAGGATTATTCGTTCTTGATATCACAATTGCTTTCATTATGTTTGGAGTAGCATTAGGCTTAAAACCACAGAACTTTAAAAATGTAGTGACTAGACCAAAATCTGCTTTTGTCGGTGTTTTTTCGCAGTTTTTTTTAATGCCGGCAATGACCTATCTTTTAATCCTATTAATAGAGCCAAGTCCAAGTGTCGCAATGGGAATGATTCTGATCGCTGCATGCCCCGGTGGAAATATTTCAAACTTTATTACCGCACTTGCTAAAGGAAATGCTGAACTTTCGGTAAGTCTTACCGGAATAGCTGATTTGTCAGCTATAATTATGACTCCTATTAATTTTGCTTTTTGGGCAAGCTTGTATAGTGTCACATCAGAAATGGCCATACCTATTAGTATTGAGCCATTAATTATGTTAAGAACAATTATAGTTTTACTGGGAATCCCCACAGTTATAGGAATGTTTGTTGCATCTAAGTTTCCAAGGCTAACATCCAAGATAGTTAAACCCATAAAAATTTTATCCATAATTATTTTTATGGGATACATAGTTGGTGCTCTTAGTTTAAACTTTGATTTTTTTTTAGAATACATTCACTTAATTTTTTTAATCGTATTAGCACATAATGCTCTTGCACTGCTTACAGGCTTTTCAATGGCAAAATTATTCAGGCTTTCTAATAAAGATACTAGAACTATAACCATAGAAACTGGCATTCAAAACTCCGCTCTTGGTCTTGTATTGATATTTAGACCAGAGCTATTTAATGGATTAGGAGGAATGGCATTTATTGCAGCATGGTGGGGAATATGGCACATTATTTCCGGATTAATTATTGGATATTTCTGGAGTAAAAAAGATCCTGAACCTGAATTAAAGAAACAAATCGCTTCATAAATAACAACAAAAATCACGATAACATACTATGAATTTTAAGGGAATTGACAGATGGTCTTTAAAATATGCTATTATCAAATTATATGTAAATTTTGCCCATAACCTTATTTTCTACAGGAAGATTTCGGTCATTGGTAAAGAAAACCTGCCAAAAAACACTCCTCTTTTTTTTGCTCCAAATCATCAAAATGCATTAATGGATGCATTAATAATACTATGCAGTTTAAAGGCTCAGCCAGTGTTTATTGCAAGGGCAGATATCTTTAAAAACAAAATACTAGCAAGGATTCTTATTTCCTTGAAAATATTGCCAGCCTACCGAATTAGAGATGGGAAAGAAAACTTGAAAAAAAACGAAGAAATTTTCGATATCTCTGTTAAAATACTGGAGAACAACAATATACTCACTTTATTCCCTGAGGCAACGCATACAGATAAAAGGCAACTTAGAATCTTAAAAAAAGGAGTCCAACGGATTGTTTTCCAGGCCGAAGAAAAAAACAATTTTCAATTGGGTGTTAAAATAGTTCCAATTGGCATTTATTACTCAAACTACTGGAATTTCAAAAGCGATATTCAAATAATCTTTGGCAAGCCAATTGAAATTAATGAATATTTAGAAATATATCAGGAAAATCAGCAAAAAGCAATGCTTACACTTCGTGATAAGATTTCGGAAGAACTAAAACCGTTGGCAATTCATATAAAGAACAGTGAGTACTATGATTTATTTGAATTCATACGTGAGGTATACAATAAAGAAATGCGAAAGAAACTTAGTTTGTCCAAAAAATTGCACAATAAATTTTTAGCTGATAAAAAAATTATCGATGCATTGGATTTTGCATTCGACAATAAACTGGAATCTTTCGAAAACCTTAACTCAGAAGCAAACCTTTATCAACAAGAACTTAAGAAACTCAATATCAAACATTGGGTAGTTGCGAAAAATCATAACCTTACAACTTTGATATTAAAATCACTAGGCTTAATTCTAATTTCCCCCATTTTTCTTTACGGTTTCATCAACAATTTTATTCCTTATTACCTCCCACGCCCACTTACAAGGAAACTGGAAGACAGGCAGTTTACCTCTTCAATAAACTTTGTTTTTGGGTTAATTTTTTATCCAATATTCTATCTCATTCAGTTTTCATTGGTTTGGATTTTTACTGAAATTTGGTGGATCAAATTCGCTTATTTATTTAGTCTTCCTATATCAGGAATTTTAGCCTTCAATACTCACCGCTTTTTTATAAAAATTAAAGCACAATGGAAACTCTATTTTGCAAAATCAAAAAAACAAATCATCGATAGAAAAAATAGCATTTATGATAAAATGAAAGCTATTGTTGAAAATCAATAATTTTGGCGTACGTATTCGAACAGAAGTGTTCGATTTCGGTCACTTTCTTATAATCTTTATCTTTAAATTTTGTAAATTTGCTGTCAAGGCAAATTTTTATTAAAAACTTTATAAAATTAATCTACTGATCTTAAGCAACTTAAAAGCAATCATTTTTAAAGATTTCTTTTAAAATCTTTTAGTGAAATGTTGGCACGATTTTTAAATTGCCCATGTTTAAAAGAATTGTAGTAAATTAAAAATTATTGTTTAACTCATAACCGGACAAAATGGCGGAAAAAACAGGAAAAATCCTTGCTGTAGACGACAATACTGATATTTTATTTGCACTTAAACTTCTTTTAAAGCAACACTTTGCAGAAATAGTGACCGAAGAAAATCCTGAAAAGATACCTAATTTGGTTGAAAATGGTGATTTTGACGTGATTTTACTAGATATGAACTTCACTAAAGATGCAATTAGTGGTAAAGAAGGATTTTACTGGCTTGAAAAAATATTGGAAATTGATCCATCTGCTATTGTAATTTTCATTACGGCCTATGGTGATGTTGAAAATGCAGTTCAGGCAATAAAAAAAGGAGCTTTGGACTTTGTCAATAAGCCCTGGCAAAATGAAAAGCTAATTGCAACAATATCCTCAGCTGTAAAACTAAGAGAATCAAGACTTGAAGTTGATGATTTAAAACAAAAACAATCAGGTTTTAAAGCCATTTTAGACCAACCTTTTGGCGACTTTATTGGCGTTTCGCCTGGTATGCAGAAAGTTTTCTCAACTATTAAAAAAGTTGCACAAACTGATGCCAGTGTATTAATCCTGGGTGAAAACGGAACAGGTAAAGAATTGGTTGCCAGATCGTTACACAAACACTCTTTGCGAAAAGATGAAGTGTTCATTAGTGTTGATTTAGGAGCAATTACAGAAACTTTGTTTGAAAGTGAACTGTTTGGCCATGTTAAAGGAGCTTATACAGATGCCAAAGGTGAAAGGGCAGGCCGATTTGAAATTGCAACAGGGGGGACGCTTTTTCTTGATGAAATTGGGAACCTGTCAATTCCTTTTCAATCGAAACTCTTAACTGTTTTGGAACGAAGAGAAGTTATCAGACTAGGCTCGAATAAAGCAAGACCAATTGACATCAGGTTGATTTGCGCCACTAATATGCCAATAAAACAAATGATTGCTGAAGATAAATTCAGGGAAGATTTATTATACAGGGTAAATACAGTAGAAATTCAAATTCCACCATTAAGAGAACGCCCTGAAGACATTCCGCTTTTAGCAAATCATTACCTGAAAATGTACAGCAAAAAGTACAAAAAGAAAATTAGAGAAATAAGCTCTCAAACCTTCAAAAAACTCCAACAGTATCATTGGCCCGGTAATGTACGAGAATTACAACACTCTATTGAAAGAGCGGTTATTATGGCCGACACAAATGTACTACAACCATTTGATTTTCACCTTTCTACCAATGGAGGAAAAGTTGATGAGTTAGAACTTGAAAACTACAATCTTGAAGAAGTAGAAAAAATCATCATCTTAAAGGTACTGAAAAAGCACAGGGGAAATATCAGTAATGCAGCTAAAGAGTTGGGACTGACAAGAACCTCGCTTTATCGCAGAATGGAAAAGCATGACTTATAAGAACTTTCGTTTAAACATAATTATCAGAATTGCTCTTCTGGTAATTACCGGGTATATTTTAGTGAGTGTTTTGCATAGCGGTGGGTATTTTATGACTCCCTTTTTGCTTATTGTATTAATACTTTTCCAGATAATTTCGCTTATTCATTATATTGAAAAAACAAACAGAATTGTAACCAGTTTTCTTGAATCAGTAAGGTTTTCAGACTTTAGCAGAACATTTCAGGCAGAAGGCCTAGGTTCTTCATTCGATAATCTAAAAATGGCGTTTAATAAAGTAATAGAAGATTTTCAAAAAATCAGAAGCGAAAAAGAAGAGCACTATTTTTATTTACAAAATATCATTTCACACATTGAAATTGGCATAATTGCCTACCAAAAAGATGGAACAGTTGAAATGATAAACAACGCAGCAAAGAAACTGTTTAATGTTCAGCATCTTAAGAACATTCAGCTTCTGGAAACATGGAACCCTGGTCTTGAACTGGTATTCTTCAACATAGAACCAGGTGATAATGAACTAGTTAAAGTCAAAAGAGGAGAAGATCTTTTGCAACTTTCAATCCATGCTACAGAATTCAAAATCAACGAGCGCGACATCATTCTTGTTTCCATAAAGAATATTCAATCGGAACTTGAAGAACAGGAAATGGAAGCATGGCAAAAGCTAATCAGAGTGCTTACGCACGAAATAATGAATTCCATTGCTCCAATAGCCTCGCTTACTTCTACAGTAAATCTAATGGTAAGCGAAGTAGCTGAAAAAATAGAAGAACAAGCCGGCGAAAACTTTGATCGCGAAGGAATAGATGATATTATCAATGCACTAAACACCATCCACAAGAGGAGTATCGGTTTAATACATTTTGTTGAAAAATATCGTAATCTTACTCGTATTCCAAAACCAAACTTCTCGGTTTACAAAATCAGAGATCAGTTTGATAATATTTACAGCCTACTAGAAAAGGAAATTAAAGAAAAGAAAATCAAGTTTGAAATGTCAATTGTACCAGAAAAACTTGAGTTGACTGCTGATGAACAATTGATTGAGCAAGTATTGATAAATATGGTTAAAAACTCGATTCATGCACTTGATAATAGTGAGAAAAAGAAAATTACCTTAAAAGCATATATCAACAACAATGGAAAACGGGTAATTCAGGTTATTGACAATGGCCAGGGGATAATTAAAGAAGTGGGCGATAAGATTTTCATTCCTTTCTTTACTACAAAATCTTCGGGTTCGGGCATTGGGTTGAGTCTTTCTAAACAAATTATGCGAGTCCATAATGGAAATATAAAAGTAAACTCATTACCAAACGTAGAGACTTGCTTTACACTCACTTTTTAACATCCTATTAATTAACAGTTTCACTCAAAACATTTATTTTATTAGCTTTGTGGCGTTAAAAACACCCAGGCACTTTCATAAGTATCTAATCAGCAAATATTTAAAAGAAAATTGAGTCAATTTTTATCAATTAAATTTTCTGTAACAATGGTTCCTGGAAAGAAAATTAGACACATTGAAAAAACCAGATAAAGAAGTTTTTGAAGAAGGTGAAAAACTGCCATTAATTGATCAATTCTACACTGTTCAGGGCGAAGGTTTTCATATGGGGAAGGCTGCCTATTTCATTCGTATCGGTGGATGCGATATAGGTTGCAGCTGGTGCGATACCAAATTTTCATGGAATTTTAATTTTCATGATTTTAGCCCTATTGAGGAAATTGTTAAAAATGCAAAAGACAATGGTGCTGATTCTGTTGTAATTACAGGAGGAGAACCTTCGTTATACAACCTTGACCCTTTGTGCGATTTATTAATTGAAAATGGTATCGAAACATATGTTGAAACCTCGGGTGCCTATCCACTAAGAGGAAAATGGAACTGGATTTGTCTGAGTCCCAAAAGGCAAAACCCTCCGCAGGAAGAAATTTTTAGCAGAGCTAATGAGCTTAAGGTAATTATTTCAAAGCTTGAGGATCTAGAATGGGCAGAAGAAAATGCAAAAAAGGTAAATAGTGATTGTAGATTGTTTTTGCAGCCTGAATGGAGCAAATATGAGGGCATAATAAAGGACGTTGTAGAGTATGTTAAAGAAAATAAAAAATGGAGGATCTCCTTACAAGCTCATAAATTTATGCATATCCCTTAAAGGTTTTAGTGCATTAACAATAAAAACCGGCATTTCAAGAATCAGATTGAACAGAGATTGATTAAAGATTGAACAAATTTACTGTTTCAATTTTGACCTAATTCAATTTACTCCAGTTTCCCTTTGCTTGGATTATTCATTATATTCATAAAGTCATGAAATTATCTTATTTTTGGTAAAATGATAATTTCTATGACTAAATTTTCAATCGCTAAATTGTTTCTTGCAAGTCTCTTCATTCTTATAATAAGTGAAACAGGATGGTCGCAAAAAAAATACTACACAAAATCAAAAAAGGCTATAAAGTTCTTTGAATCAGCATTTAAGAATTATCAGCTTCAGTACTTCACCACTGCAAAAAGCGATCTTGAAAAAGCCCTATCATACGATGAACAGTTTCTTGATGTATACATTCTTCTTGGCGAGATAACAAGCGAAGAAGGACATAAAGAAGAGGCCATTCAGCATTACCAAAAAGCCATCTCTATTGATAAGAACTACAACCCGCTAATGTATTTGCGTAAAGCGGATTTGGAAAAAGAAACAGGTAGCTATGAACGGGCTAAAGCTGATTACGAAACCTTTCTTTCTTATAAAAAGCATTTGAAGGAATATGAAAGTTATATTGAAAAAAAGATAATCCAATGTAAGTTTGCTATCGAACTAAAAAAGCACCCTGTTAAATTTGAACCAACAAACCTTGGCCCCGCAATAAACACTTCAATTAGTGAATATTGGCCTAGCTTAACTGCAGATGATAGTACGTTAATTTTCACATCTAGTGACAGAAAAAGCATGTCGCAGGAAGATCTTTATTACTCCATAAGAAAAAACAAAAAATGGCAAAAAGCAGTTAAAATCGGAACTCCTGTAAACACAACTGGTAGCGAGGGGGCCCAAACTATTTCGGCCGATGGAAAAACGATGGTATTTACAGCTTGTTTAAGATCAGATGGCTATGGCAGTTGCGATTTGTACATTTCGAAAAAAAAGGGAGACAAATGGAGTATCCCTGTTAATATTGGTCAACCAATAAATAGCCCGTACAAAGAAAGTCAGCCTTCTTTGTCAGCAGATGGAAAAACCATCTATTTTGTAAGTAATAAGCCCGGAGGAATGGGTAAATTTGACATTTGGCGAAGTAGTTCTGTAGATGGAAAATGGACAACACCGTTAAATTTAGGAGACAGCATAAATACCAAAGAGGACGAGCTTGCCCCGTTTATCCATTATGATGGTCAAACGCTCTACTTTTCATCCGAAGGCCATTTAGGAATGGGAGGTAGTGACATGTTCATTTCCAGAAAGTTAGAAAACAATGGATGGAGCAGTGCAAAAAATCTTGGTTACCCTATTAATACTCATTTTAATGAAGAAAGCCTCATCGTAAATGCCGATGGAAACCTGGGTTTTTTCTCTTCAAACATGGATGGAGGCTATGGTCAAAAAGATATTTACCAATTTGAACTACCTCCTGAGATCGAACCAGATAAAGTGGTTTTTATAAAAGGCTTGGTATACAATTCTAAAACTCAAAATCCACTTGCGGCAGAAATTGAAATAACCGAAACAGGTGGCCTTCTAGATCAAAATACAGAATCAGATGAAATTACGGGTGAATTTCTAAGCTGTTTACCACCCAAAAGAACTTATTCATTTCATGTGGAGAAAAAAGGTTTCATGATTTTTTCAGAAAGTTTTGTCTTTCAAGACTCAAGTATTTTTGTAAAAATACCATTGCAACCCATTGAAATTGGTATCACTGCAGTTCTGAAAAATATTTTCTTTGAATACGACTCATATGAACTAAAAAAAGAATCATTTCCTGAACTCGAAATATTGAAGAATTTCATTACAAAAAACAACCTATCGATTGAAATACAAGGACATACAGACAATGAGGGAACAGAGGCTTATAACCAAAAACTTTCGACAAACAGAGCAAAAACTGTCTATGATTATCTCATAAAATCAGGAATAAAAAAAGAAAAGCTAAGTTATAAGGGGTACGGATTTAAAATCCCTAAAGCATCTAACTTAACTGAAGAAGGAAGGGCTAAAAATCGAAGAACTGAATTCAAGGTTTTATCTGTTAAATAATAATAAAAAGAGCAAAAAAGTATATTATGTTCATTAATTATCCGTTTATTTGAAAACTAAACTTTGCAATTATCTGTTCAATTTGTTAATTTGCAATCAGGACAAATACAATCATACCAAAACACAATAGAAAATTTAGGTATTAATTTTGCTGAGATTAGTTAGAATTTTTTTTTACTTTTATAATTTCGTAGAGAAAAATATTGAATTAAAAATATCGTTGTAATGAGAAATCCAGGTTATTTAAAACATTCATCGCTCCTTTTTATTTTGTTACTTTCTCTCTCCTCTCTATTTGCCCAATCCAATATGATTTTAGTTGAAGGCGGCTCATTTATGATGGGAAGAGATGAAGGGAAAGACAAAGTTGAAGGTATTGAATTTAAAAATGAATTACCCAGACACCAGGTAAAACTTAGCAGTTTTTATATTGGAAAATATGAGGTTACTGTTAAAGAATACAAAGAGTTTATCCAGGCTACTGGAGGTAAAATGCCACCTCCACCAAGTGTAGAATGGTTTGAAGAGCACCCGGATACAAAGTTATTTTATCCTTTATCAAAAACTCAATGGTGGGGCTGGAAAGATAACTACCCAATGCACAATGTTACTTGGTATGATGCAATAAATTTTTGTAATTGGAAAAGTGAAAAAGAAGGCCTTAAGAAAGTATACACATTCGTAACCAAAAGTGAAGTCACATGGGATTTATCAGCCAATGGATATCGTCTTCCGACCGAAGCAGAGTGGGAATATGCTGCAAGAGGAGGAAATAAATCAAAAGGTTATAAATTTGCCGGAAGCAACAATATCGATGAAGTCGCCTGGTACGATGGAACATCTAAACTAAAAGGTCCATTTGACGTAGGGACAAAAAAACCAAATGAACTAGGAATCTATGATATGAGCGGAAACGTTTGGGAATGGTGTAATGATTATTATTCAGCGAGTTACTATTCAAGAAGTCCAAAGGAAAATCCTACTGGCCCAGATGCCAATATATACCGAGTATTAAGAAGTGGTGGATGGCATTATAGAGCAGATTTGGCTCGTATTGCAGACAGAGATGGTCCAAAAGCAGGTTTTTCGAATTATAACTATGGTTTTAGACTAGCCCGAAATAAATAAAATAAAGAAAAGAATATGGCGAGGAGCTTTTTTATTGTTTTTGTTGCAGCAAGTTTATTTGTTATCTCCTATAAAATATCAGCTCAGCAACTTCCCGAAATGGTTTTTGTAAAGGGAGGTTCATTTCAAATGGGCAGTAATTCTGGCGAACCAGATGAAAAACCTGTCCACGCTGTAACTCTGACCGATTTTTATATTGGAAAATATGAAGTTACTGTTGAGCAATACCAGTCATACTGCAAGGCCGCCGGGAAAAGTATGCCAAGCTCCCCTCCTGCTAACTGGTATGATGAACATCCCAACGCATCTAAGTGGACATGGAAAGATAAAAACCCTATTGTAAATATTACATGGAAAGATGCCATGGACTACTGCCAATGGCTTTCAAGAAAAACCGGGCATAACTACACACTTCCAACTGAAGCACAATGGGAATACGCAGCGAGAGGTGGTCAGAGCTCAAAAAACTTTAGATATAGTGGTTCAAATACAATAAATAAAGTTGCCTGGTATGACGAAACCACATATGAAAAAGGCCCCAGAACTGTTGGATTGTTAAAACCAAATGAACTTGGAATTTTTGACATGAGTGGAAATGCATGGGAGTGGTGCAAAGACAATTTTGGAAGGTATACTTCCGGTGCCCAAACAAACCCTGTAGGCCCCAATAGCTCACCTTTTAAGGTAATTCGGGGAGGTTCATGGTATTATGTAGCAAATCTTGCCAGGTTAACTGCAAGAGATGGTCCTTACCCTCATTATACAAATTATAATTATGGTTTTAGGGTTGTAAGAATACCTTAAAAACAATAAAAAATAGAAAACCTTCTGTCAAGTTTTAGTCAGAAGGTTTTTTTTATTAGCATATTCTCTTATCGTTTATATTTTTGTGCTTCAAAGTATTCTTTAAACTTTAATTAATGCCTGTTGATATATCAATAGTGATTGTAAACTACAATGTAAAAGCTTTTTTGCAGCAATGTTTGTACTCAGTCGAGAAAGCTTGCAAAGATATTGAAAATGAAGTTTTTGTAGTTGACAACAACTCTGTTGATGATTCAATTGACATGTTAAAACAAAATTTCCCCTCAATAAAATTAATTGCTAATACCGAAAATATGGGCTTTGCCTTCGCTTGTAATCAGGCAATTAAACTCTCAAGTGGCAAATACATTCTTTTATTAAACCCAGACACCGTTATCCGGGAAGATTCTATCTCGCAGTGCATTAATTTTATGAACAAAAAACCTGAGGCTGGTGCACTTGGTGTAAAAATGATTAATGGGGATGGTAAATTCTTGCCTGAATCAAAACGCTCCCTGCCAACAGCAAAATCGGCTTTTTATAAAATGTTTGGCTTTTCTGCTTTATTTCCTAAATCTCCAATTTTTGGTAAATACCAATTACAGTACCTTGATGAAAACCAGATTCACGAAGTGGAAGTCCTTTCGGGGGCCTTTATGTTCATTAGAAAAGAAGTTTTGGACAAGATTGGATTGCTTGATGAACAATTTTTTATGTACGGCGAAGACATAGACCTTTCTTATCGAATCCTTCTGGCCAACTATAAAAACTATTATTTTCCGACAACTACAATTATTCATTACAAAGGAGAAAGCACTAAAAAAGCCAGTTTTAAGTACGTAAAAATCTTCTACAATGCAATGTTAATCTTTGCCAATAAACATTATAAAGGTCGTAAGCAATTTCTTTTCCGGTTATTAATTAGACTTGCCATTTATTTAAGAGCAATCATCGCCTTGGTAAAACGCTTTTTTAGTGCCACTTATTTGCCTGTGTTGGACTTTATCACCATCTACTTTGGTTATTATTTGCTTATCCCTTTGTGGGAGCAGTATAAATTCGCGGAAGTAAAAGCCTATCCTGAAGATTTAATGAAACTTTATATACCAATATATATCCTTATCTGGCAGGTTATGATATATTATTTTACTCACTATGATTTAAAATCTAAATTTGGCAGGTTGGTAAAGGCGATTGTTTGGGGAACAATTATAATTTTAGCAATATACTCCTTATTACCTGAGGAATACAGGTACTCAAGGGCATTAATTATTTTTGGGGCACTTTTATCTGCGTTATCATGTGGTTCTGTTAGAATTGCTTTACGGCTAATAACAAAAAAAGGATTTTCATTGTCAACAAAAAAAAGAGCGTTACTCATTGGCCATTATGAAAATCATGGAATAGAGGAACATGTGGATTCATTAAATAAACATTTTGAAGTTTGCAAAAAAATAAGAATAAAAGATGGACATTTACTTGACCAGCAGAACATTAACATATTGGAAGAGAATATCAAAATTTATAAAATTGAAACACTCATTTTTTTTATCAAAGACCTTTCTGCCCGAGAAATAATTAACTCTATTCTAAAAACTGCAGATAAAAATCTTGAGTTTAAAATTGTACTACCTGAAAGTAGCTCCATGGTAGGTACAAAATCTGTTATTGACTTAAATAAAATTCCTCATCTAAACATAAGTCCTATAACAAAGCCAACTAATAAAATCAAAAAAAGAACCTTTGATATTATTTTTTCCATCCTTGTAATCCTATTTTCTCCTTTATTTTTGATAAAAAATAAGGCTAAAAGCTTTTATAAAATTGTGTGGAGTGTTTTTATAAATAAAATGACCTGGGTTTCTTATGCAAAAACAGTCAATCACAAGGCAGAAAACTTACCAACTATAAAACCAGGTGTTTTCCCAATTGTTTTAAACAATGAAAATATGATAAAGATGCTTTCAGAAGCAAATCAAAACTATGCAAAAGACTATCGGATTGTAAAAGATATTATTGCTATCTTTAGAGCCCTGAAATTATCGATTAACCTTCTGAAACACATTAATAATTAAAAAGTTAAGAACTACAAAAACAGTATGGGTCAAGTAAAAATTGAAGTTCCCTCAATGGGAGAAGGTATAACTGAAGCAAGCATTACAAAATTTCTGAAAAATGCAGGCGAAAGTGTAGAAATTGACGAACCAATTGTTGAAATTGCCACCGATAAAGTTGATAGTGAAATAGTTGCTACTCATAATGGAACAATAGAAAAATTCTTATTTAAAGAAGGAGATGTTGCCCAGGTTGGAGATGTTATTGTTGTTTTACAAGTTGAAGGAAAAGGTGATACCGACAATGCTGAAAACAAAGTTATTGAAGTAGAAAAAACAATTGAAACAAATACACTTAAGGTTGAAGAAACAGGAAAAATAACAGATGAAGACCACGGCAATATACTGTTTCAAAGTAAAACTCCAGGAGGTAAAATTCTTTCACCGCTTGTAAGGAATATTGCAAAAAAAGAAAATTTGAGTATTGCAGAACTGGATAATATTAATGGAACAGGTTCAGGCAAAAGAATTACAAAAGATGATGTTCTAAACTATATCAAACAAGGAACAGTAATAATTCCTTCTCATCAAAAAGAAACCAAAACAGTTGACCGAGGTAAAAACTTTGAGTTGGTCGAAATGGACAGAATGCGTAAGCTAATTGCCGACCATATGATTGAATCAAAAAAAACCTCTGCCCATGTAACATCTTTTGTTGAAGTTGATGTAACGGCAATTGTTAAATGGAGGAATAAAGTAAAAGATGAGTTTCAAAGTAAATATGGAGAGAAAATAACTTTCACCCCTATATTTATTGAAGCTATCGTACAGTCAATCAAAGAGTTTCCGATGATAAATGTTTCAGTTGATGGAAACACAATCATAGTAAAGAAAGACATTAACATAGGTATGGCAACTGCATTACCTCGCGGAAACCTAATAGTTCCAGTAATTAAGAATACATCGACATTGAGTCTTTTGGGAATTACTCAGGCAGTGAATGATTTAGCTGCAAGGGCAAGAATCAATAAGCTTAAACCTGATGAAATTCAAGGTGGAACTTTTACAGTGACCAATATGGGAACTTTTGGTAATATTACCGGTACACCAATCATTAACCAACCTGAAGTAGCAATTGTTGCACTTGGAGCCATTAAGAAAAAACCTGCTGTAATTGAAACCCCACATGGTGATACAATTGGAATACGACATATTATGATTCTTTCAATGTCGTATGATCACAGGGTAGTTGATGGAGCACTTGGAGGTATGTTTATTAAAAGAGTAGCAGACCTGCTTGAAGCTTTTGATGAAAAGAGAAATATTTAGTTCTAAATATTGAACAATAGTAAAGGCTTTTGGTTCGTTTATCTAAAAAATAAGTACACTCGTCAAAATCAAGTATAAGTTGTAATGCTAACAATTCATACTATTTTACAAGTTTACTTTTGAGAAAGTTTGCTGTTTACTACATTTATTAACGTTATTATTGAAATGATGTTTTCTTCATAGAAGATTTGTAGCACTCAAACGGAATATTTATTGTGAACAGGTAAAATAAGACAATAAAATACAAGCATTTTTTTAATTTTGTTATTTGTATAAGTTTTAAGTAAATTTTGAGCAAGGAAACATTTCAAGCAATGCATATCACAAAAATAAACGAGAAAAAAATAGCAATTAACTGGAAGAGTATTATGGTTGTATTTGTGATTACAATCTTCTATTGCCCAGTACTTTTTGCTCAAGGTAATGGTGGAGAAATGTTTTACATTGCCGATGACTACATTGATAATGAAAACTTTACAGGCGCCATCAACCTCTATCAAAGAATGCTTGATGAAGATCCGAACAATGCTGAACTCAATTTTAAATTAGGATTTTGTTACCTTAATACAGCTCATGAAAAAGATAAGGCAATAGAATATATTGAGAAATCAGTAAAACAGCTTAGCAGAAAAAAACGAAAAAGATCAACAGAATACCTTGAGGCAAGTTTTTATCTGGCGAAAGCCTACCAGGCAAATTATAAATTTGATAAAGCCTTAACTCAATATACCGAGCTGAAAGAAAAAACAAAAAACAGACAGTTAATTTCCATTATTGATGCAGAAATAGCAAAATGTGCTGAAGGAAATGCATTAGTCCAAAATCCTGTACAATTGACAATTACTAACTTGGGTGATTCCATTAATTCAGAATATGGTGATCACAGTCCATTTGTTTCAGCTGATGAATCCGTTCTTGTTTTTACCTCACGAAGAGAAAACAAGTACAATGATGAAATGGACATAAGTGGTGAATACGATGAAAACATATACATCTCATACAAAGATGAAGAAACTGGTGCCTGGTCAAAACCAAAAAGTATTGGAGACAATATTAACACTGCAGATCATGAAGCATCAATTGGTTTTTCGGTCGATGGACAAAAGCTTTTTATTTATAAATCGGAAGACGAAGGTAGTATTTATGTGAGTGATTTAGTTGGTGATGTATGGTCAAAACCAAAAAAGCTAGGCCCAACAATCAATACAAAATATAGAGAAACGCATGCCTCGCTGTCAGCAGATGGAACAAAGTTATACTTTACCAGTGATAGAAAAGGTGGATATGGAGGTCTTGATATTTATGTATCCTATAAACTATTAAATGGAGAATGGGGAGAACCAAAAAACTTGGGGCCAACCATCAACACACCTCAAGATGAAAGGGCTCCTTACATTCACCCCGACGACGTTACTCTTTACTTTAGCTCAAAAGGTCATGGTGGTTTAGGCGGTTTTGATATTTTTAGCAGTCAATTAAATGAGTTTGGCACATGGACGAAACCTCAGAATATTGGCTACCCTATCAACACCTCATCAGATGATATATTTTATGTAACCTCTGCCGACAGGCAGCGTTCTTACTACGCATCAAGCAAGGAATCAGGTTATGGTATGACAGATATATACGTAATTGGCCTCCAGGAAGCAGAAGTTGCTAATATTACAATTATGACAGGTAAGGTTTATATCTGCCGTGGTACTTTACCCGAAGTATCAATTACTGTAATGGATGCAAAAACTGACGAGGTAGTTGGGATATATACACCTAACTCTAAGTCAGGAAAGTTCCTATTTGTATTGAACAAAGGAGGCAGGTATAATGTTGTGTTTGAAGCAGATGGCAAAATAATTAATGAAGAACAACTTTATGTGCCGGAAAACGCTGCCTATCAGCAACTTTACAAAGCCGTTCAAATTCCTGTGAATCCTCCTTGTAATGATGAAGAGCTTGCCATGATGGAGGAACAAGAATACGCAGGAGGTGTTAATATTGATAATATAGATGAAAACGGAATTGTATACGATTCAAACATAAAAGTTGAGAACATACTATTTCCATCTAACCAGGCAAAACTTATGGAAAGTAATTCAAGCCTTAATAAACTGGCTGAATATCTAAGAGAAAACCCAGGAGCAGTAATTGAAATTGGCGCCTATGCAGATGCCAGTGGAAGAGCTGCATATAACTATCTGTTATCATTTAAACGAGGTCAGGCAATTAAAGATTATTTGGTAAAAAGAAAAGTAAAACCTGAGCAAGTTGTTGTTGTTGGCTATGGTGAAGAAAACCCAATTGCATTGAATAAAAATGCTGATGGAACATGGAACAAAGAAGGGCAAAAATATAATCGCAGAATTGAGTTTAGAGTAATTCAACAAGGAAATTCAACACTTTTGGTTAAACCCATCATGAATATTCCTGCTGAGCTAAAAAATAAAGATTATCAGCGAAATTATAAGAAGGATCCTAATAACCACATCGAAATTCAAATATAGGAAGGATTATTTTTCAGCAAAAATATTGTTATGTTACTCCAAAACGAGCAATTAAAACTCCGAGCTTTAGAACCAACAGATCTAGAACTTCTCTACCAGTGGGAAAATAATCCGAAAATTTGGGATGTAAGTAGCACTTTAGCTCCATTTTCGAAATATATTCTGCAGCAATACATTGAAAACAGTCATAGAGATTTATTTGAATCCAAGCAATTAAGACTTGTTATTGAAGTATTAGGAAAAAGTACGAACCAGGCAATTGGAACGGTAGATTTGTTTGATATTGATTTTTATAATAAACGAGCAGGTGTTGGAATATTAATTGCTGACGAAAAAAATCGTAAGAAAGGGTATGCTGAAAAAACTATTGAATTACTCCACGAATACTGTAACAAACACCTTGGTATGAGTCAATTATACTGCCATATTGATAATGACAATATTGCCAGCATTAAATTATTCGAAAAATCAGGATACAAAATTAACGGAACACAAAAAAGCTGGAAAAAAACGTCTGAGGGCTGGAAAGATGTTTTATTTCTGCAATATCTATTTTAGACTTTCATATAAATCACCCTCTTTTTTACACCTTAAGAGCAATGTTTTTTAAAAATTCTTGTTACTTAATTTTGGTTTAAGTATTAACTTTCATAAATTACACTGTTGATTTTTACACCAATTTTACAACTAAACCAATGTATTAAATATGGTATTGATAAGCAAGAACTCCATTTGCAAGCTGGGTCTTATCCTTATATTTTTTTCAAGTACCTTTCAGGCTTTTTCACAAAATAATCAGGAAAAAATTGATGAATTAATAGGTGAACGTAATTTTGATGAGGCCATTCAAGTTTGTAAAGCTTTCCTTGAAGATGAACCAGACAATCCTGCACTGAATTTTAAACTAGGTTATTGTTACATGAACACACCTTTAAAAAAGACGGAAGCAATTCCCTTTCTGGAAAAATCAGTTAATGTTTATGAGCAAACGGAAAATAGTTCAGCTCCGGCATTAGAGGCTAATTTTTACTTGGGACAAGCCTATCATAAAAACTATGAATTCGAAAAAGCAATTAAAATATTACAGCAATTACACGAAAGAATAGGTAACAAGGAAATGATTGAAGCCATAGATGAAGAAATTGTTGAATGTAAAACAGGAATAAATTTGATAAGCTCTCCTGTAAACCTGCAGGTTACAAATATAGGAAAGTCCATAAATACCAGTTTTGCAGATCATAGTCCGGTGGTTTCAGCAGATGAATCAGTAATAATTTTCACTTCCAGAAGAGAACGTATTGAAGGAGAAGCCATTGAGCCTGATGGTCAGCCAAATGAGGATATTTACATTTCTGAATTTGATGGCCAAAATTGGTCAAAACCAAAAAGCATTAGCGAAAATATAAACACAAGTGCACACGAAGCTTCAATTGGGATATCTGCTGATGGCCAGGAATTACTTATTTACAGAGATATAGATGGAGGCACCATTTTATCAAGTAAACTAGTTGGTAATGAATGGAGTGTACCTGAAAAACTTGGTGATAATATAAATACACGTTGGCGCGAAACTCATGCATCTATCTCAGCTGATGGGCATTATTTGTATTTTACCAGTGATAGGCCTGGTGGTTATGGCGGTTTAGATATTTATGTATCCGAAAAAAATGATAATGGTACCTGGGGAAAAGCTGAAAACCTGGGCCCAACAATCAATACACCAAAAGATGAAGAAGGTCCTTTTATCCATTACGATGGAGTAACCCTCTATTTTAGCTCAAAGGGCCATACTACCATGGGTGGTTTTGATATTTTATGGAGCAAAAAAAATGAATTTGGAACCTGGTCAATTCCGGTAAATATGGGATACCCGGTAAATACTACAGAAAATGACGCCTTTTTTGTAATGACTCCAGATGGTAAAAGAGCTTATTATGCATCATCCCGAGAAGACGGGATTGGAAGTTCAGATATTTTTATGATGGGACTGCCAGGGGCAGAAGAAAAGCCACTTACAGTTGTAAAAGGAGTTGTTAGAGTATGTAAATCTGATGCAGCAAATGTGAGCATCATGGTTTACGATAAAAGTACAAATGAAATAGTTGGCTTGTACAAACCTAATTCATTAACAGGTAAATATCTGTTTATCCTTACACGTGGAAAAAATTATCAAGCATCATACAGGTTGCATGGAGAAGAAGTTCATTCTGAAGATTTCAATATTGGTAATGATGCTGATTTTCAAGTGCTTTATAAACCTATCCAAGTTCATAATGGCTCTCCCTGTGACGAAATTGTAGGAATAGAAACCAAAGAGGACTCCATAATGGTGGCCTCAATGCTTTCGGAAAATATTGAAGAAATTCCGGGCAAAACCTATGTTGAAAACATAATGTTTAGGGTCAATAATTCTGAAATCACTTTTTTCAGAAAAAACCTGGACAAACTAGCCGGTTATTTAAAACAAAATCCTGAAACAAAAATTGAAATTATTGGTTATGCCGATACCCAAGGACCTGAAACATATAACTTAAAACTTTCCGAAAAAAGAGCACACTCTGTAAACCAATACCTACTGCAAAAGGGAGTAAAAAAAGAGCAATTAACTTACCGGGGATATGGTGAAAAAAACCAAATCACCATAAACAACTATAAAGATGGTAGTTACGTATGGCAATCTCTGCCTTACAACAGAAGGGTTGAATTTTTAGTTATTAATGACAAAACAAATAACCTGGTAGTTCAGCAATTTAATATTCCTGAGCCATATCTTATTAACAAAGGAAATATTGAAAATTTAGATTTGTCTGACTATGAAAAGAAATATACCATTCAACTAGGAGCCTATAGTAAACCAATCAGTGTTGATCGATTTAGAAATCTAAAAAATATACAGGTTTATTTTACAGGTAAATATTATCTGTATGCTTTTGGTGAATTTGATTCGAAAGACCTGGCTAATAACGAACTAAAATCATTACAGGAGCAGGGTTACAAAGATGCTTTTACAAGAAAGATATCCTATTATTTTCCTAAAAAACTAAGGAGATGAATTTTAGTAACGATGCTAATTTGGTATTCCTATAAATTAAACTTAAACATAAGGCATTGATATTAAACTTATTAAAAATAAATATTTATCCTTTGTTTAATAATCTTGAATGAAATTTATGCTCAATTTTAGTTATATTTATAAATATTAATTATCCAATCTGAAAAACTATGGCAAGACCAGTAATCGCACAAAAAGGACCATATGTAGTAGACACAGAGCAAGGAAACTATTCTTGGTGTACATGTGGAGTTAGTTCAAAACAGCCATTCTGTGATAGTTCGCACAGGGGTGGAGAGTTTAAGTCGCTAAAAATCACAATAGAAGAAAAAAAGAAATATGCCTGGTGTGGGTGCAAACAAACAAAGAACCCTCCGTTTTGCGATGGGACACATGCAAAACTATAAATTGTTTGCCCTAAGATAGAAAACAAACGCTGAATGGATACAAACTTTCAGCGTTTTTATTTTTACAACTTGCAAAAGTTTTTGAAATGGTTTTACTTTGCACATCCAAAATTAAAACCAAAAGCTAAGTGACTAATTATAAAGAACTTGCTCCAAGAATAAAGTCTTTGCTCCGAGATATTGTTGATTCCATAAAAGGAACCGAAAAAGATTATACCGAAGGAAGAATTTCAAAAGCTATTTTATTATTAGCCATTCCAATGGTTCTGGAAATGGTACTGGAATCCATATTTGCAATTGTAGATATAGTAGTTGTGGCTCAGCTTGGTGCAGATGCTGTTGCAACGGTTGGAATAACCGAATCTTTAATGACTCTGGTTTATGCAATTGGAATGGGATTGAGCACAGCTACCACTGCAATTGTAGCCCGAAGAATAGGCGAAAAAGAACCAGATAAAGCTGCTGTTTCAGCAGTTCAGGCAATCCTCATTGCAATCATCGCTTCTTTCATTTTTTCAATACCAGGCTTTTTTGCCGGAGAAGAAATTCTTCATCTTATGGGTGTTTCAAATGATGCAATTAGAGAAGGAAAGTTTTACACCATCATCATGCTCACCGGCAATGTGGTGATTATGCTTCTATTTGTGATTAATGCTATATTCCGAAGTTCTGGAGATGCTGCAATTTCAATGCGTATATTGCTGTTTGCTAATGGAATAAACATCATATTGGATCCTTGTTTAGTTTTTGGATGGGGGCCTTTTCCTGAATTGGGTATAAAAGGTGCAGCAATTGCCACAAACCTTGGAAGAGGTTTAGCAGTTTTATTGCAATTTTATTATCTAATATTTGGGAAGAAAAAAGTTCAAATACATTTAAAACACATTCAACTGAAGATAAAAGAATCACTTCAAATCTTAAAACTGTCTTTGGGAGGAATTGGTCAAATGCTTATTGCAACTTCAAGTTGGATTTTCCTGATGAGAATCCTGAATGAATTTGATAGTGAGGTGGTTGCAGGATACACTTTGGCAATTCGCATCATTCTTTTTGTATTGCTTCCGGCATGGGGGCTAAGTAATGCTGCTGCCACCCTGGTAGGGCAAAACCTGGGGGCAGGAAAACCAGAACGAGGAGAGCGTTCAGCCTGGCTCGCGGGATACGCGAACATTATTTTTCTGGGAGTTTTGGGTATTTTCCTGATGCTTTATTCAGAATTCTTTGTAAAACTAATTGTAATTGGTGCTGAAGAACCTGTAATGATTGGTTATGGAGCTGATGCACTAAAAATTATGAGTTTAGGATTTATCAGTTACGCAATGGGAATGGTGATGATAAACTCTATTAACGGAGCTGGCGATACATCCACTCCTACTGTCATAAATTTCTTTTCGTTTTGGATAATAGAAATACCATTGGCTGCTTTGCTTTCATTCTATACTTCTCTTGAATATAAGGGTGTTTTCTACTCTATTATTATTGCTGAAACCTTTATGGCTATAGTTGGCATAATTGTATTTAAAAGAGGAAAATGGAAACTTCGGAAAGTATAACCATGTTAAATACTTCTTTTAAATAAATCGGACACTTTATTATTATTTCAGCAAACATTCTTTGCCAATTATTGGAAATATTGCTAATTGAATTCTTCAAATGATTAGTTTAGGAGAAAAAACATTGTTTTTAGAATAGATTGACTATGAACGAATTGATAGCATTTGGTTTATTATACTAAGCCTGTTTGAAATATTGTAAATTGAAATTTTAGAGTGGCTTTGTATAACTAAAACTTAAACAAGTGAAAGAAATCAACTGCTTCACTTAATAAGCAAGTTGCTAAAACCAAATGGTACTTTCATTTTTGATGTTTTAAATGATAAGAATTTTGAGCAAAAAACAGTTCCGGTAAATTGGGAAGCTACTGAAAAAGGTTTTTGGAGAAATTGTCCTTATATCGTACTTTCTAATTCCTTCTTGTACAAAATGTAGAAGGTTATTTTATATCAACATTGGATCAGGATATTTATGGAAAACATTATCAACACATTTGTTCCATTAGAGCAGTACTAACCATATTAGCACGAAAACTGGAAAGTGAAAAAGATTTTAGCTCCAAAAGAATCAAAGAAATTAATTTAGAGATAGCAAAATATGCAGGTTTTATCAAAGAGTAAAAGAATTTCGTGTTAAAAAAAAAATCTTCAACAACTATTTTTCTAATTTTGTTACAAACCAAATATATTAAAGATATGAAAAGAACCTTTGTTTATTTACTAATTAGTGCTTTCTTTCTCTCTTATTGCGGAAAACCAAATCCAAACAGGCAAAAAATTAAAAATTGTTATGGAGCCTATAAGTCAGCCATTCTTGAGGGAAAAGGTGAAGAGGCTGTGAAATACCTCAGCGAGAAAACGATTGCCTATTATGATAAAATGCTTGACATTGTAAGAACCGGTACTGGTGAGAAAATTGAAAAGCTGCCACTTACCGACAAACTTATGGTTATTAGCACCAGACACCGTGCAACTCCGGAGGAGATAAAGCGGTTTACCGGAAAATCCTTAATTATCTGGTCTATTGACAATGGAATGATTGGTAAAGAGAGTGTTGAGCAGGCAGATCTAGGCTTCATTACCCTGAAAGAAAAAACAGCAAAAGGAAATTTCAAGCTCAACAATAAAACCACTCCCTATTATTATCATTTTTTTGTTGAAAATGGAGAATGGAAGCTCGATCTAAGCCCCATATTAAAATCAGCGGAAGAAGCAATGCAAAAGGTTAAAGAGCAACTAAAAATGCCTGAAGATGAATTAATTGTTTACCTGGTTGAAGCAGCTTCGAACAAAAAAATTGAAGGAGATATCTGGAATAAAACTTTTGAATAAAAATAAAATGATTCTAAGGTAGTTTATACCAATCGCAAATTAATTTTCTTCATTTACCCCAGCCCTAAAGGGAGTGAAGAAAATCAATTTGCTCCCTTTA
>JBNKRJ010000141.1:0-13062 GCA_050296515.1 Bacteroidales bacterium
ATAATCCATGGGTAAGCACTAGTTTCAGTGAAGTTGGAAGTTTACACCCGGAAATGCCGCATTTTCAAACAGAATTTGGACGTGGTGACTGGTTTGCTCTAGCAGGTTTAATGCATAAATCATTTAATGATGAAAATGCGGTAGCTTACCTTTATTGGGACTTAGTATGGGATGGCTCAGGCCTTGTTAACATAGAATTCCCTTGGGATCAGAGCCAGTGGACAACAGAGAAAGGTTACATTAAAACGAAAGAATTCTATGCATTCAAGCAGTATTCAGCTTTTATTCACCCCAACTGGTTAAGAATAAATAGCAGTAATGTTGATGAAAATATTAAAACTTTAGCCTTTATAAATCAAAGTTCTGATTCTATCACATTGATAATGGTAAATCGTTCTGAAATTGAAAATATAAATGTTAGTGTTTCAATTAATGATTTCAATTTCAATCAGGCTACGGTATATAGAACATCTGAGAGTGAGGATTGCAGTTATGTAGGGGTGACTGGCAATTCGGATATTACTTTACCAAAAAAATCAATTACAACAGTGCAATTAACAACTGGTGATGTTACAAATATTGAGGGAGTAAATCATTCTTTGAATAGAGCTATAATATATCCAAATCCAGTTTCAGAATATGCAACTATTAAACTCCCCAAGAATAAAACAAAATATAATTTTGTGTCTTTTATTGATATCAGGGGCAGAGTTGTTATGAAACAACGGGTTACAGATGTTATAAACCAAAAACAAGAACTTACAATTAATTGCAGTGAATTAACTGCTGGATTATATTATTGTAAAATAGAATCAATTGATGGTGAGAGCTGTATTGGTAAATTCATTGTAACTAAAGATGAATAAACGTTTATTAATAAGTAGGACTCTGAGCGGTCTGCAAGACCGAATGAGGAGTCCCCATGTTGAACTATATCCCGGTCACTATTCTGTGATTTTTAGTCTATGTACTTATCGAAGTTTTTAGTTATTTCCTCTGATAGCTCTAGTAAGCAAACCCTTTTCCATAGTTTAAGTCTGAGCGAAAGCGGGGATCTGGGCTTAAAATGACAGCAGTAGTTTTGCCATCCCGCATTTAAACAAATTGAGGCTTCGCTTCCAATAAGTTTTAATTTTACTTCATTGGTTCTAATTACAAAATAAGCTTACCTGCTTTAAAAGACACTTTACTTACTAAAATCATCACTTCCCATATTCATTTCAAATTCGTTTTAACTATTCATTTTTTTTTGCAAAAGAATTATTAATGAATTTAAAATGAGAAGAATGAAAATTAGAAATGGAATACTTTCGCTCACTCTGATTATTGGATTAATTATAGGAACCGGATGTTCTAATAAAAGCTTTGACAAAGATTCTGCAGTTATCAGATATGTTAAAACCATTACTGTGGAGGATAAAGAGAGTGTAACAACGGAAACTTTCCCGGGTGTATTGAAAGAGTCTAATGAAGTAAAGCTATCTTTTCGTATTGCCGGTCCAATTGATAAATTGCCTGTTAAAGAAGGGCAATTTGTTAAAAAAGGAGAACTATTAGCGCAAATAGATCCCAGAGATTATAAATTGCAGTACGAAGCCACCTTAGCAGAATACGAGCAGGTTATAGGAGAAGTTGGGCGTTTAGAAAATCTATATGAAAAAAAGAACTTAACTGATAACGATTATGACAAAGCAATATCAGGGAAGAAACAAATTAAAGTTAAGTTAAATGCTACAAAAAATGCACTGAACGATACTCGTTTAGTCGCACCTTTTGATGGATACGTACAAACTGTTTTCGTAAGCAATGGTGAAATTACTGACGCTGGTATGCCGGTAGTTTCCATTGTAAATTCATCTTCATTAAAAGTAGAAACTGCGATTTCGCCTGGTGTTTACATAAAAAAAGATCAGATCTCTGAATTTTATTGCACAAACAGCAATTATAACGGACAGAAATTTCCATTAACACTTTTAGGTGTTAATACTAAAACAGGCATTAATAAATTGTACAAAATGTCTTTTTTATTAGAACCCTCAAAAGATTTCGTACTAGCACCGGGAATGAATGTTGAAGTTCACTTTTCTTATGATGCAGATAAAAAGAAGGAGATTTCTATTCCAATAAATGCATGTTTTGAAAAAGATAATGCAACATATGTATATACTTATAAAAGCGGACAGGCAGTTTTAACCAAAGTTAAAGTTGGAATGGTTAGCAGAAATAACAACATTGTCATTTTAGAAGGGCTACAAGCCGGTGATATTGTAATTACAGCAGGACATTCACAGATTAGCAATACCCAGGAAGTAAAGTTGCTTGCACATAACCACCTAAGTATTAATAAGTAAAACACACACAAAATGAATATCACTCAATTTGCATTTAAACAGAACAGATTGGTTTATTTCTTCTTATTTGCATTAATAGCAGGTGGAATTGGTGCTTACACGATGATGAGCAAGTTGGAAGATCCGGAGATTAAGGTTAAAACAGCATTGGTAGTAACTCCTTATCCGGGAGCTTCAGCACAAGAAGTAGAGCAATCTGTAACAAAAATATTAGAAAGAGAAATACGAACCATGTCCGGTTTAGGTGATGTAACATCGCGTTCGTTACCTAATATGTCGGAGATTACTGTGAATTTGGGAACAACTGTAGATGAAAGCAAAGTTGAACAGATATGGGATGTATTAAGGAATAAAGTAAGTGACGCTAAAGCGAGTTTACCAGGGGAGGTTATGGACCCTATGATTTTTGATGACTTTGGAGATATGTATGGCTTATTTTATGCCATGACATTTGAAGGTTTTTCATATGACGAAATGCGTGAATATGCTCGCGAAATAAAAGATAAACTTTTAACCATTGAAGGAGTCAAAAGAGTTAACCTCAATGGGGAACAACAAGCTATTATAGATATTAAGATGCCTGTTGACAGGTTTGCAAATCTTAAAATTCTTCCTACTGATATATTAACAGCACTCGAAAATCATTTGGGCATTGTTTATTCAGGCGATTATTTATCCAATGAAAGAAGTATCAGAGTTTCGGTAAACAAACAACTAAATTCTGTAGAAGATATTAGAAATCTAACGATTTCGGATAATGAGGGCATGCAGTATCGGTTAAAGGATATTGCTTCTGTTGAGAGAAGTTATGAAGAGACTCCGTTCTCAAAAATGTTTTATAATAATTTGCCATCTATAGGTATTTCCATTGCTGCCAGCCCTGGACAAAACATTGTTAAAATAGGCGAGAAAGTAGAAAAAAAAATAGCTGAAATCAAAAAAGGACTTCCCATAGGTGTTGAGTTTGAGAAAGTCTATTTCCAGTCTGATTTAGTAAATGATGCGATTAATAATTTCGGAATCAATTTGTTAGAATCGGTATTAATTGTTGTACTTGTTATTATGCTTTTCATGGGGTGGCGAAGTGGTGTAGTAGTAGGTATGAGTTTGTTATTAAGCATTGTTGGTACATTTCCTTTTTTGCTGTTGGCCGGGGGAACAATTCAGCGGGTTTCACTTGCAGCTTTTATTGTTGCAATGGGAATGTTAGTAGATAATGCAATAGTGGTTATTGATGGAATTTACAACGATCTTAAAAATAACGTAGACCGTAAAATAGCAATGTTTACTGCTCCAACTCAAAATGCATGGCCCTTGTTAGGAGCAACCTTAATTGCTATACTCGCTTTTGTACCTGTTTATTTATCGCCCGATGAAACCGGTACCTATACTACGGATTTATTTCTTGTTTTGGCTATTTCTTTGCTTTTAAGCTGGATTTTATCTGTGATTCAAGTTCCATTATTCGCAAATACTATTTTAAAGAAGCCGCAGGAAAAGAAAAAAGGTAAAAAAGGATGGCCCGTTGCTGCAAGAATAAAATCAAGTATTGAATGGTCTATTAAACATCCGAAAACTGTAATTATCGCATCAAGTATTTTATTGATAATTTCCATATGGAGTTTCGCATATGTAAAACAAATGTTTTTCCCAAATATGCCTTACTCACAAAATTATTTGGAATTTAAACTCCCTGAAGGCACAAACACTAAAAAGCTTCAAAAAGATTTAACTGAAATAAGCAATTGGCTTTTAGAAAAAGATGAAGTAAAAGCCGTAACGGCGAATTTAGGAGGTACGCCAACCAGATATAGTTTGGTAAGAGGCTTTGCTGATGCAAATATGTCGTATGGTGAGTTAATAATTGAGTATGTTGACTTAGAAACGGAAGAAAAGTTAAGAGCGGAAATTGAAAATTACATCCGCAAAAACTATCCGGATGCCTATGCCAGGCTAAATAATTACAGCTTAATGTTTGTTGATGGCTTGGTAGAAGTAGAATTCTATGGAGATAATATTGACACCCTAAAAAAGCTGACTAAACAAACTGAAAATATATTTCTAAATGAACCAACCATTAGTCATGCTACCTTAAAAAACAATTGGGAACCCCGAACACCTTATCTTCATGTTGATTACAAACAAAACGAAGCTACCTATTTTGGTGCCCAACGACAAGATGTAAGCCTGGCTATATTAATGGCAAATCAGGGAGTTCCAATCTCGCGCTATTTCGAAGGTGATTATGAAATACCCGTTAAATTCAAGCTTACAGATCAGCAAGGTCAAAAATTAAACTACCTGAACAACATACCCGTTTGGGGAGGAAACTCTATTAATTTACCCATTAAAGAAGTACTTGAAGGAGATATTCCGCTTGATCAGCTTGAAGAACAAATACTGCAATCAACACCACTGAGTGCTTTGGCAGATATTTCTATAGATTGGGAAGAACCTATCATAAGACACACCAATGGAAAACGAAGTATAAAAATAAGTTGCGATCCGATTAGGGGTACTACAGCAACCGAAGTACTTGCACAGGTACAAGCTAAGATTGAAAATATTCAACTCCCAGCAGGTTATTCTTTAAAATGGAAAGGTGAAACCGGGGATCAGGATAAATCTCTGAATTATATTCTCATGTTTTTACCGGTTGCCATTCTTGGAATTATTCTTCTGTTATTATCCTTATTTAAAAGTTACCGAAAAATGGGAATCATCTTTATATGTCTTGTTTTCTCCTTTATTGGGATTTTTCCTGCATTGCTTTTATCAGGTAAAGAATTCGGTTTTTTAGCCATTGTTGGAGTCGTTGGCTTAATGGGAATGATGATAAAAAATGGCATCGTACTCATCGAAGAAATTGACCGACAAATCAACTTGGGCAAGGATTTTTATAATTCAATAGTTGATTCTTCGTTGTCGAGGATTAAACCTGTAATGATGGCATCTTTAACAACCATTTTAGGAATGATTCCCTTGGTAAGCGATGTATTATTTGGTTCCATGGCAGTTTCAATAATGGGTGGGTTGTTTGTAGGTACCATTATAACACTGGTAATACTCCCGGTATTGTATTATATCATATTAAAAAAACAAAACATTAAAACAGAATTAATAGCATGATGAAGGTAATATGCCAATGTTACTCTATGCGTAATTAAGTAGTATAGGTACTTTCATCAAAAGCAAAACTTAATATTAGAAAAGAGATGAAACGAAATATATCATTATTAATCAGTTTACTTTTACTTGCAACACTTGCCAAAGGACAAATGATTGTGAATATCGATACATGTCGAAATTTGGCGGTAAAAAATAGTGAGGAGATGTTAATTGCAAGGAAACAACATGAAAAAGCGCAATATGTAAAAAATGAGCAGCAAAGCAATTATTTTCCAAAATTTAGCGCTTCGGGTACATATATTTATACCGATTCGAAAACAGAATCATCCATAGAAGATACTTATTTTCCAACTTCGAATTTTAATCCTTCAACAGGACAGTTAGAACCAAATCTGGCATTAGATCCCACGGGTAATCCAATAATGGATGAAACAGGAAACCCTGTTTTCAATACATATGCATTTATTCCAGCCGGAAATATTGGTTACAATATGAATAACACCATATATGCATCTGTTGGAGCCGATCAACCTATTTATACAGGAGGCAAAATTTCAGCAGCTAATAAAATGGCTGAAGTTGGAATAGATTTGTCCGGGCTGAATATCGAAGACAGAAGACAGGCTGTTATTGTAGAAGCAGATAAAACATACTGGACCTATATTTCAGTTTTAGAACAGATAAAAGTTGCCCGTAAATATCTTTCACTTCTTGATTCGCTAACTGCAATGGTAAGAACTTCTGTAGATGCGGGTTTAACTCATCGCAACAAACTTTTAAAAGTACAAGTTAAACGTAACGAGGTACAATTGCAATACGATGATGCCTTAAATGCTGAAGAATTACTTCGCATGTCACTGTGCCGAATTATGGGAATCGATTTATTAACTCAATTATCAGTTGCTGATACAATAATTGATATTCAAGAAACTTTTATACTCGATTCAGATTATAGTTCTATCCAAAATCGAGCTGATTATCAAATGCTGCAAAAAAATATTGATTTAAAAAAGCACAACGAAAAGTTAATACGTGCTGATTTCTTACCACAAATAGGAGTAAGATTGTCATACGATTATCTTAAAGCGTTCGAAATTGATAATGCTTCGGCATCATATGGTATAAGTAATGGTTATGTTTTTGATGGAGGAAATATTTCGTTTATGGCTACTATATCAATTCCACTGTTCCAATGGGGCGAGGGTAAAAACAAAATTAAACAGGCTAAAATTGATACCGAAATTGCAAGAGCAGAGTTTGATAAATATGATAAACTAATGCGCCTTGAACTTAATCAGGCAAGACAGGGTCTAAATCAGGCTTATAATCGTTATTATGCTGCAAATAAAAACCTGGAACAGGCAGAAGAGAATATGAAAATCAGTAAAGATAATTATGAAGCAGGTATGGAGTTACTAACCGATTATTTAGACGCTCAAGCCCAATGGCAAACTGCCTATGCCGATTTCATTAAATCAAAAACCGATTGTAAAATAGCAAAGACTATCTATTCAAAAGCAATAGGTAAATTGTAAACTAAATTATTTCTTTCTGCTTTACCAGGATTTAATCTTTATAAATAATTTATTAACCTCAATAAAAAATAAAAACAATTATGGTATTTAAAAATTTAGGAATTTTAGGATTTTTGCTGTCCGTTTCATTCATAACAACCGCACAAAACGAAATATTAGGAACCTGGCTCACCCAAGACAAGGAAGCAAAAGTTGAATTGTACAAATCCGGCGAAAAATATTATGGCAAAATAGTTTGGCTCAAAAATCCGACAGATGAGTTTGGCAAACCTGTTACTGATGTTGAAAATCCTGACAAAGCATTGCAATCAAGGCAATTGATAAATTTAGTGATTTTAAGTGATCTTAAATTCGACGACAATGAATGGACCGATGGAACGCTCTACGACCCCGAAAAAGGAAGTACTTACGACAGCAAAATATGGCTCGAAGATAATAAAACGCTCAAAGTACGTGGATATCTTGGCTTTTTGCACGAAACCGAAACATGGACTAAATTGCAATAGCGACCTAAAGGCCAATCATTGGCAGTATTGATAAAGAATAAGGATCAACACGTCACAAGTTATGCCATCGATGGAATAAGTGTTGCATAAATGTTCATAAAAATGGTATTTTAGCATTGAAAAATCGTTGTGGATATTCTCTCGCACAAAAGAATGGACGAGATTAACAAGTTTAAATTATGAAGAATAATGTTGCCAGCTTTTTTATAAGAAACATAATTGTTAGCTGTGTATGCTTTTTTATTATTGCTTTTTCATTGTTTTCAATTGAAGAAGATATATTTTATGAGTTACGAAACGATCCATATATCTATATTTCAATTCTATTTGCATTTATAATTCAGAGCGAACTTTCCATATTTATTGACAAAAGGTATCATCATAATTTTTATATAAAGCTGAATAACAAGCTAATTTTAAGCATAAATAAATATTATGTTATTATTGCATTATACATTGTAGTAATCTCAATTTACCTTATTGTTTTCTTCGAGTATTTTGTGGAATTCAGAGTAGCATCACTTATTGCAGTATTATCTTCTATTTATGTTTTTATGTTTGATTTGATGCTTATAACAAAAAATTATTACAAACGGCTTAGAAATGAGAAGCTTATAAATTCAGAGCTAGAGAAAGCAAAACTAGAGTCCGATTTGAAAGTGTTGCAAAATCAAATTAATCCTCATTTTTTGTTTAATAGTTTAAATGTTCTGGTTTCAGAAATTTATTTTGATCAGGACAAAGCCGTAAAATACACACAGCACCTTTCCGATATTTATCGTTACGTGCTTCAAGCTACAAAAAAGAACGTAGTTGATCTTAAAACGGAGTTAGAATTCCTTGATTCTTACATTTATTTGTTTAAAACGAAATACGATGATGGTTTTCAGGTAATCATAGACATTGAAGATGATTTACTAAACCTTAAAATTCCTCCTTTAGCCTTGCAAATATTGGTCGAAAATAGTATAAAACATAACACAATACTTTCTGATCGTCCATTAATTGTAAAGATATATTCTAACGAAACCAATTTAATTGTAAGCAATAACATTAACAAAAAGAAAGATGTCAGTTCTGAATCAACAGGACTTAAAAATATAAATACCAGGTATAAAATTATTTCTGATAAATCTATAAAAATAGAACAATTGGAAACAGAATTTAAAGTAATATTACCATTATTATAGGCTTATGAAACCCTCATAGAGGGATTTATAGAGAAACTTAATCGCTCTACAAAAGAATATGTTTAAATATCAATTACTTAACTAAAATTTAAACAAGTGAAAATAGTAATAATTGAAGATGAAATACCGGCACAACGACTGCTTAAGAAATATATCCAGGAGCTTAAACCTGATTGTGAAATTGCAGGCATATTTGGAAATGTAGAAGAATCAGTTAATTGGTTAAATCAGAACCCAAATCCTGATATAATTTTCCTTGATGTCCAGTTAACCGATGGCTTAGGTTTTAATGTATTAGAGCAATCTAACACAAAGAGTTTTGTTATTTTTTGCACCGCATACGATCAATATGCCATAGAAGCATTTAAAAACAATGCCATTGATTACTTGTTAAAACCAATTAAAAAAGAAGAGCTTAAAAAAGCATTTGAAAATCTTGATTCAAAGAAAAATCTGTTTCAAAAGGCAATTTTAAAAGATTTTAATCTTTCTGTCCGCGAGAATAGTTATGAACAGAAACAGTATCGCGAACGATTCCTGGTAAATGCTTCTAATAATTGGTATACACTTAATGTTGCAGATATAGCCTATTTTTATATTGAAAATGAGATATCTTATGCTGTTACGTTTAATAAAAAGAAGCATCATATCAATCTAAATATGAAGACTATAATGCAGGATCTTGATTCATCTGTATTTTATAGAGCCAACCGGCAAACTATTGTTAATATTAATGCCATTCGAAAAGTAGAAAGTTGGTTTGATGGTAAATTAATAGTTACTACAGAGCCTGAATACCATGAACGTATTATTATTAGCCGTTTAAATGCTATTGAGTTTAGAGATGAATGGTTAGATAAGTAACAGTTTCTCTATTTTTTTGACCTTAAATACTTCAAATAAAGTATTATCTGCTATAAAATAGGCTTTCTCTTTTTATTACCTCACAAACAGACGGAGTAAAAAGAATTATAAATGAAATTCGAACTAATTAGATTTTAAAAATATATTAGCCAAACACTTCGTTAAGCTTTAAAATGGTTTGCAAAAAGTTTGTATTACCTACTTTGTATTAATTTTTATTTTTCATTGGGAAACAACACGATATATAAAACATTTGACGGATAGTGCTAATTTACATTTTAAGGGCGGTATATTTATCAAACCTTACAACGGTTTGACAGGAAATCGCTTTGAAATGCCAAACGTTTAACATGTCAGTCCGTTATCAACCAGTACAGACACACAACTTAAAAGATGGATTATAGAGATATTGTATTTATTGCCGTTGCCGAAAATCTAAGCTTCTCAAAAGCTGCTGCTGATTTGCATATAAGTCAACCAGCAGTAACCAATCATATAAAGGAATTAGAAATTAAGTTTAATTCTAATTTATTTGAACGCAAAGGGAACAAAATTTACCTTACGCATAAGGGCAAAATTGTGTATAATAAATTCAAGCAAATTGAACAATACTATAGGGAACTTGATTTTGAAATAGGCCAGTTAAACAATAGCATTTCAGGAGACTTTATAATTGGAGCCAGTTCCACAATATCGCAGTATGTTATTCCCAAAACAATTGCCTCATTTCATAAACGTTTTCCGAAAGTTAATATGCACCTAATGAATGGTAACTCGTTTGAAATAGAGCAACTTTTACTCGATAGCAAAATTGACATGGCACTGGTAGAAAATCACGCATCACAATCGGGTATCAGATATAAAAATTTCCTTGATGATGAACTAATTTTTGTAAGCGGAGAAAATAGTGTTTTCACAAAACGAAAGAATATTAACAAAAATGACTTACTTCAAATTCCAATTGTATTAAGAGAAAAAGGGTCGGGCACACTGGAAGTAATAAAAGAAGCTTTTTTAAAACAAAACCTTAATTTCGAAAATCTAAATGTGCCTATTCACTTAGGAGGAACCGAAGCCATAAAGAATTTCCTTCTTGATTTTGATGGTTTAGCAATTGTATCAAAACAAGCTGTAATAACCGAACTTAATTTAAAAAAACTAGTAGAAATTAAGGTCGCAGGTTTTAGTATTCCCCGCAAATTTCGTATCGCCTACAAAGTTGGACATATAAGCAGACAGGTTGAATTATTTGAAAACTTCCTGCTTCGATATAACTTTTAATTATAACTAATAACTATTTAGTATTTGAATTGATTATAATTCAGTAGTACTTTTGAACAAAAAAGTATGAAAGGATTTATGACAATTAAAAGCCTGGTGAATAACAAAACAAAGTTTGAAAACTTTAACTTGCTATATGTATTAATTATCTGTTTCTGTTTTCTACCGTTTGTATCACCGGCAATTGCTTTATTTATAGGTTTAATACTTTCTCTTATCGGGATTAAGCACAAAAATATTCATAAATATACATCGAATATTTTACAACTTTCTATTGTTTTATTGGGTTTTGGGATGAACCTAAGCGATGTACTTGCCGCTTCAAAAGGTGGTTTCATTGAAACAGTTATTTCTGTTTCCTGTGTAATGACTTGTGGTATAATATTAGGGAAGCTTTTAAAAGTTGAAAAAAACATATCGCTCTTAATCGCAACTGGTACGGCTATTTGTGGTGGAAGTGCCATTGCAGCAGTTGCGCCTATATTAAACAGTAAGAATTATCAAAACTCGTTTGCACTTATTGTAGTATTTGTGCTAAATGCTGTTGCATTGTTTTTGTTTCCGTTAATCGGTCATAAGTTAGGGTTAAGTCAGGAAACATTTGGTAACTGGGCAGCTATTGCCATTCACGATACCAGCTCGGTTGTTGGTGCGGGGGCAAGTTATGGAGAAAAAGCATTGCAAGTTGCAACAACCGTAAAACTTATACGTGCTTTGTGGATTATCCCACTATCCCTGGTCATCGCTTTTCTTAATAAAAGTGATGAAAAAAAGAAGATTAAATTTCCATGGTTCATTTTGCTTTTTGTTATTGCCATTGTATTTGCTAATCTATTTCCAAATTTTCAGACCAGCTATTCTCATTTTGGTTGGTTAGGCAAACGCGGAATGGTTGTCGCTCTGTTTCTAATTGGGTCAAACATCTCAATTAACCAAATCAAACAATCCGGAGTAAAGAGTTTTGCACTTGGGATTGCCTTGTGGGCAATAATTTCGGTTGGTTCATTATTTCTTTTAATTCGCTAAACTATGCCAAATATTTATATCATACTAACCATTGTTGCTTCCAGTTTTATAAAAGGAGTAACCGGATTTGGATTTGCATTATTATCCCTGCCAATACTTTTAACCTGGTACGAACCAAAAGAAATAATTCCTGTTCTGATGATTTGTAATTTAATTGCCTCCTTATTCATCATCTTGCAGAAAAAGGAAAGTAAATTAATTGATAAACCATCGATATCTTTAATAATTTCAGGAGGTTTATTTACAATTTTTGGTGTTGTTGTTTTGAAATATATTAAAGCAGATTGGTTAATCCATTTTTCAGGAATGCTATTTATTATTCTTACTATCCTGTCATTAATAAATAATAAAAAAGAAAAAGAAACTATACCGATGTATGTTTATCCTGTTATTGGAGCAATTATTGGGCTTATAACAGGAACAATCTCAATTAGCGGGCCACCCTTGGCTCTCTTTCTAAATAAAGCGAAAATCAATAATGAGAAGTTTCGGGAGATATTTGCATGGTTCAGTATTGTTACGGCAATTATTGCCATTATTGGTTATTTGCATATAGGATTGCTCACAAATCAGGCATTAAAACTCTCATTATTATTTACTCCTATATTATTGGCAGGCACTATAATTGGAAAACGTTTTAACAGAGTATTGCCAATAAGGAGTTTTAGGATTGTAAATATTTTACTTACTTTAATTTCATGCTTATTACTTTTGTATAAGTAGAAATGATTAAAGGAAACCAGTTGCTAATCGAGTAGACGGCTGACGGCCAATTGATCGCCAGTGCTTCTCCCACTACCATGTGTATGGAAGCTTCGCTCTTTCCTTTCGTTCAAAAGTCCGCTGGACTTTCTTCTCTCAGGAACATATATGGCGGTTCGTTGTGTATCAGCGCAAACTGGTTTTCGCTGCTTACCGGGACTCGCTATCGCTGCATGGTCGAGTAGACAAGGGGAGTTTCGCCCCAAGCCTCAAATGTCGTTAAGTTAAGAAATTAATACCTCAGACGATATTGATTTTAGGGGAGGGGTTTTACTTCAAATCATTATTCAGATTACGTTATAACTTTTTTCAATATATGATTTCCACTTTACGTACCTATTTTGTTGCCGGTTCGACCTTAAATGCCACAGTTTTTACAATCTATACATTATAAGTCAATTATGATTTTCTGTTAGCT
>JBNKRJ010000142.1:0-17228 GCA_050296515.1 Bacteroidales bacterium
AGATGGATTTTGTAAATATTTGTGACAGAATCTAGAGCTTCCCCCCACAGCATCTGTGGTAGAATCAGCGGCAAATATCTGACTGCCACTTATTCGTCCTAAAGATCTTATTGCCGCTAAGGCACTACGTTGGTTGGCATCCAAAACCAGAATATTTGACATCTCTATGTTTACAATATTATTCAATAAATGAGTGGGAAATGCTAAGTCCTTTAATAAACTATATCAATGATAATTATGGATCTAAGAGAGGTTTTATCAAAAGTATCAAGTATAAACTGCTTTATTGGATAGGATTCTATCGATCATATAAAAATATAGATTTTTCCAAGGTGGATCGCCTTGTGTTTGTTTGTTCAGGAAATATCTGTCGAAGTCCTTTTGGAGAGTATATAGCAAAGTCAAAAGGGTTGAATGCTGAGTCGTATGGTCTTCATTGCCGAGGGGGGGACGAGGCTGACTCAAGAGCAATTCATCAAGCAAAAGTTAGAGGGGTTAATATGAATAAACATATTACCAGACATATCTCGACATATATTGCAGAGGAAGGTGATTTAATAATTGTTATGGAACCATGGCATTTGTTGGCTCTGGAGGCTGTACATATCAAATATAATCAAGTAACCCTTGCCCCATTATGGAGTGATAAACCAGGGCCTTATTTGCATGACCCTTTTAATTCAAGTGATATTTTTTTTGGGCTATGTGAGTCGAAAGTGGAGCAATGTGTTAGCAACCTCCAAAATAAATTGACTCAGTCAGGTTTCCAAAAGAAAAAAGAAAGATCATAAATTGTTGCTGAATTTGTATTAGGTTTAACTCCCAATTTGATGCTAAAGAGAAACAGTAGACGACATTGAAAAAATATAACCCTCCAATTGAAGAGTTTTACTTCTTAAAAATAAAAAATATGTGGCGTTATTTTAAAGGCCAGCATTTTTCATTTTGGATGATTTGTTGTTATTTGTTTTTTGAGTATTTTAGGCCACAATCTATATTTCCGAGTATTGATATCTTGCCTTGGGCTATGATATTTATCTTGCTTTCTTTCGTTGGGGCTATCATCGATCCTACTGTTAAGTGGGTATCGAGCCCTATTAACAAGCTCCTATTCATATATTCCATTATTTTATTCTTATCCAGCCTAACAGCATATTCACCTGAGATATCTAGAGAACATTATATTGATTTTTATAGTTGGCTAGTAGTATTTTTCTTAATTATTTCTATTGTGAATAATGAAAAACGATTCTATGTCTTTATTGTTATATTCTTAATCTGTGCGGCAAAAATAGCAATTGGAACTTCAAAGGGATGGGCCTTTCGTGGTTTTTCTTTTACCAAATGGGGGTTAATGGGACCGCAAGGTTATTTTCAAAATTCTGGTGAGTTGGCCATTTTAATGCTGACTCTATTTCCTTTGGCTTATTTGATTTATCAATATCAGAAAAATAAAGTGTCAAAATTTGAACGTTATATTTTAATTGTTTTTTGGGTGACTCCGATATTGACTGTTTTGGGAGCAAGTAGTCGCGGTGCCCAGATAGCATTAGCTTTCCAGTTGCTGTTTATGTTTAGAAAGAGCGTTTTTAAGATTAAGCCATTAGTTTTAATCTCCATATTAATTTTTTCCGCTTTGATATTACTACCAGAAGAACAAAAGGCTAGGTTCAGCTCGGCTGGCGAAGATAAGACGTCAGTGCAAAGGCTTCTTTATTGGGAGCATGGTTTAGATATGATGAAAGACTACCCAATATTAGGTGTAGGTTATTTTAATTTTCCAATCTATTATGAAAGGTATTATTCTGAAGATATGCTTTATCCGAATGCGCAATTACCGCACAATATATTTATTCAGGTTGGTGCTGATCTCGGTATTATTGCCTTATTTGTTTACACCTTAATGATTATGTATCCTTATCTTCAAATTTTGAAATTAAGAAAAAGGCATGAAGAAGATTTTGTGTATATATGTATGGTCGGCATAGCTTATGGGTTAATGGGGTTTACTTTTGCAGGCCAGTTTGTTTCTGTCGTTTATTACCCTTTTCTATGGATAGGGTTAGCCTTTTTTATTGCGGGAAGAAATATTTTATTGCATAAAGAAAAGGGACGTTATAAGTCAAATAATGATGCTAGTGTTTATAAGAGTTTGAAATGAAAATCTCAATTATTACGCCAATGTATAACTCCGGTTCGTATATACGAAGAATGATTCAATCGGTTAAAGCATTACAGTTTAACCATAGCCAAATTGATTTTATATTGATAGATAATGGTTCTAGTGATAATAGTATAGAGATTGCTAAGAGTGAAAATATCCAGGTCATAGAAATGCCGAATGCAACAATCTCAAAGATGCGAAATTATGGGGCTTTCCAATCTAATGGTGACATAATTTGCTTTGTTGATAGCGATTGTTTAGTGGAGAATAACTGGGCAAGTATTATAGTTGAAATTTTTTTAAAGGAACCTGAAATAGGTATTTTAGGAGCGTATTATGATCTCGGAGACAACCCTAACTGGATAGAAAATACGTGGAATGCTTTAAAAAAAGATATATCTGGTGAAGTTTCATTTTTAAGTGCAGGTAATATGGCAATAAAACGGGGGTTGTTTGAGAAAATAAATGGATTTGATGAATCACTTGAAACTGGTGAGGACTGGGATATATGCCAAAGAGTTATTAATAAAGGTTATCAAGTTATATGTGAGCCCAGATTAAAAGTAAAACATTTAGGGAATATTAAGTCATTAAAAACCATTATTTTGAAGGAACGATGGTATGGTCAGGGTATGTATGATGTGTTGAAAGGCAGGAAATATTCTAAGCCATTATTAATCAGCGTTTCATTTATATTCTTATTCTTATTAATGTTTGTGTCATTAATAACAGGAAAATTTCAAATAGTATTCCTGTTATTTTTGTGTCTGATACTATTGCTACTTGCTGTTTCACTTTATTTTACTCGACATGTCACAAGTCAAAGAATTAAGTACACCTTTTTTATGATACCAATATCCTTTTGTTATTCTCTTGGAAGAAGTCTCGCAATTTTCGATATTTTTTTTAAACTAAAAAATAGGTGAGGTTTTTATGGGTTTCAAGGACATAATTTACAGTAAAACCCCCTACTTTATTCAGAAGAGGCTATTTGATTTTTATTGTAGAGGACTTTACAAATCACGGTATGGGGCTAGATTCGATTCTGCCTTGAATGAATTACGGGAAATGGAAAAGTGGACTTATTCTGATCTTCTAGAATATCAAAATGAAAAGCTTAAAAAATTAATACGCCACTGTTACGAAACGGTCCCGTATTACTTCGATGTGATGAACGAGACTAAGATAAAACCATCTGATATTAAGAATATCAATGATCTAGAAAAATTTCCTATACTTACTCGGGACATAGTTAGGGAAAATAAAAATAGATTAATTTCTTCAAAGTATAGGCAGAGTGCTCTAAAAAAGGGACATACAAGTGGTACTACAGGTTCTCCATTAGAGTTTTACTGGGATGAAGGAATGTGGTTTTGGAATAATGTATTTGATTGGAGACAAAAAGAATGGGGAGGAATGAAGCGCGGGGACCCATCCGTAATTATTTTAGGGCGGGCGATAGTCCCTGAACAAAAAGAGAAAGCACCTTTTTGGCAATTTAATCGATTCGAAAATCAGCTTTGGGTTTCAGCATTCCATTTGTCAGAAAAGTATATACCAGAAATATTAGATGAAATCGAAAAGTTCTCTCCCAAGTTTCTAGAAGGTTATCCCTCCACAGTATCTATTTTGGCCAAAATGTTACAGAAGAATAATAAACTGTTGGATTTAAATGCTACTTTTACTTCTTCTGAACCCTTATTAGATGAACAAAAAAAAATCATGTCATCAGTTTTTAAATGTGAAAATTTTGATTATTATGGTTTAGCGGAACGAGTGATTTGGGCTACTGAGTGTGAATACCATAATGGCAGACATTTAAATATGGAATATGGAATAACTGAGGTAGTTGACCAGGATAATAATCGGGTTGGACCAGGAAGTGATGGATTTCTTGTAGGAACCAGTTTGCTTAATTTTGGTATGCCCTTCATCAGATACAAAACTACAGATATATCAAAAATACATTTAGGGAGTTGTAAGTGTGGAAGAAACTATCCGTTAATGGATGCGATCACAACTAAAGCTGAAGACCTTATACACTCCCCTAGCGGAAAAATGATCTCAAGTTCAGTGTTAACACATCCTTTTAAACCTATGAAATGTATAGAGAAATCACAAATTGTACAAGAGCGGATTGATTTGCTTCGGGTTAAGATTGTAAGGAGAGATTGTTATTCTGATGAAGATACAAAAAAACTGATAAAATCCCTCTCTGAAAGGGTTGGCCATGATATGGAGATTAAGGTGGATTTTGTTGAAGACATACCAAGAGAAAAAAGTGGAAAATTTAAGTGGGTTATATCAAAACTGGACCGAAAAGTAACTTAGTTATCAAAGCAGTTTGCGGCATATGAGCTAAACTTCTCATATATGACAATAGTTAAGCAGACAAAGGGGGTTAAAGTTATGAATGGTATAGTTAAGTCATTGTTTTTAATAGTGTTGTTGCTTTTTTCCGTTCCTGGGTTTTCACTCGATTTCCCTCTACCTGATTCTAATTTTGTTCCGGCTAAAATGCCTATGTATCCTTTATATCCACGTCCGGACAATGATACCCAAGCCCATGCGCGTCATCGCTGGGCTCACCCAGATTTTAGATATGAAATACCTATTGGTGTACAAGGTGGTGCCTGGCCCTTTAAATATGAAATAATTTCTGGACCTTCAGGATCAGCTATCGGCGAGTACTATGGAGATAATAATTATGGAGTACTGACCTGGAGTCCCACGACGAGTACAGGTAACGAATCATTTCATATTAGGGTAACCGATCAAGAATTAAATACAGTTGATTTTAATTGGAATGTCACTATTGATGCCAATCAATTTGTATTTATTCAAGATGGGTGGTCTGGCTCTAAAGTTGGCACAATCGATTCACCTCTGGAAAGTTTTTCAGATTGGTATAAAAATGATCGGAACGATAGTTCATACCATAACAAAATCATAGTTTTTAGAGGAGGGAATTATACTGCGGTGGGAGATCCCTCGGCTGAGGGTAATGTTAGATTGGATGCTAAATCTAAGACTCCTTCGTTAATTGGTTTCCCTGGTGAAATTCCAATTATTGATTGTTCACGAGCAAAATTCTTTTCTGATGGCCCTAGTAACAATTTAAGAGATATGTTTATCGCCGGCTTACGGTTCGAAAATGCAAGATCTGATGTGGCTAATTCACATTTCTTTTGGGCTATAGGAGATATAGACAGGGCTACATTTTATAATAATTATTTTTATAAATTAGGAAATGGCACAATAGGTACGGATAATCCATCCGCTATTTTTGCCTCTGGGACTGATCAGGAAAAGACAAATATTCTTATTAAAGGGAATACTTTTGATTCTTTTACAAATAATGGATCAAATGGATCATATATGGATTTATATGCGGCATACTATGTCCTTATTGAAGGAAATACTGCAAAAAATAGTAATAATCTGTTTGGTATCTGGGCAAAAGCTACAAAAGAGTTTGTGACAATCCGTAATAATGATTTATCAGAGAATAATAGAGATGGGGGAATAGTTGTTCATTATGGTGATGCTGCGCCTGGGCAGGCACACGACCATGAAATATGTTGGAATAAAGTTGTCTTTACTTCTACAAATAGATTAGCTTTATTAATTATGGGTGATGCCCCGTCAGCTGCTAATAGAGCACATTACAATTCTTTTATTTATAGAAACACGTTTGTCAATGGCAGGTCTTGGGTAAGGTTCCCTAGTTCTACCGGTGAGCTCTATAAAGTAGATGGTAATGTGGTAGTCAGTGCAACATTAACTAGTGAATGGGATACATCTATTATGGATGTTTCGATTCCTAACGTTACAGGGGAGCTTTCAAGTAATATTGTTGATAAATCAGGTCTTCTAATTGGTTCCTATAGAAGTAATTACCTTGGTAGTGTTGGTCACGAAGTGTCTGGGCAGTACGTTAAGGTACCTAAAAGCCCTGTCTTAGATAAGCCCCTGTAATAATCTTAGCTTCTTGGAAAGGAGTTATTGTCACTAGAGGTAAAAACGATCATTGAGAAACAATAATGTTATCTCTCTCATTAGCGGTCAATTTCGCGCATGAAAATCGTTGACCAGGCGCGATTCCTATTAAAAAGTTAATGGTATGTTATGCTTGCAATATAACACATTGTTTAAAAAGGACTCGTCTCAAATCTTCTACATATATAGATTCCAACAGAGGGTTTTAAATTCAGACAATTTTCGTTTTGTTTAACTAAGTCACATCAATGAAACTCAGTAAGTGTATAGTGACAATAATATATCATGTCAGGTAGTGTTAAGCACAGTTCGTTATAAATGGAAAAAAACAAAATCGGAGCTTCAAAAAGTATTCTCATATACTCTGTAGGTACAGTCTCACGTCAGCTGGTCGGTTTTATTATGCTACCAGTTTATACAAGATATTTAATGCCAGAAGATTATGGTGTCGTAGCACTTTTGATGGCTTTTTTAGCCATCTTTGAACTTGTCTTAGGCGCTAGATTTGCTCAGCAGTTACCTCGCTATTATTATGAGACCGACAATAAAAATTTGGTCGTTTCAACAGCAGTAACCATAACTGGAATATTTAGTTTATTAGGTTTATTTATAGCTTGGAGTTTTAGTGATGCTATTAGTGTCATCGTACTTGGTGAGATCAATTATTCCAATCATATTGCAATATTTTCTCTTCTTTTGTTTACCACTGGAATTGAAAATTATGGGCTGATGTATTTACGACTAATTGAAAAGCCATACTTATTTTTGATTGCATCACTTTCAAAACTATTTATTCAATTGATCTTAAATATCTATTTTATTATCTATTTAGACTTAGGCGTTTATGGCGTAATATACAGTGCTGTGATTGCTTCTTCAGTTCTGTGTTTAATATTCTTAGGTGTTATCTATACAAAATGTGGTTTTGAATTTGATAAATCATTTGTAATAAGGCTTTTCAAATATTCTTGGCCCTTGTGGGTAGGTGGGTTTTTATCTCTTTATACGCACACTGCAAATAAGTATTTAATTAGATTTTTTTCAGGGTTAAATGACGTTGGTCTTTTTGAGCTAGCTGGAAAATTTGCTATAATTCAAACTATTCTTATCTTTCAGCCTTTTCAAATGTGGTGGAGTACAGAAAGGTTTAGAATTTTTAATTCTGAAGAGGAAGAAAAGGTATTGATATATCAAAAGGTGTTTGACTTCTTCTTTGTCTTTTTATTATCAGCAATGGTAGGTATATCAATTTTTTCTAATTTCATAATTGAAATAATGGCTTCAAAGGAATTCCATGAGTCAGTCCAATCTGTTAAACCTCTATCTCTAAGTATTCTTTTCTTTAATCTAAGTTTGTTTTTTAATTTTTCTTTCTTAGCTACCGATAAAACACTTTATATTGCTTACTTAAAAATAATTACAGCTATTATTTTGACAGGATGTAGCTTTCTATTAATCCCAGAATTTGGCTTTCAAGGTGCTGCATTTGCGAGCTTAATTACAAATATCATCGTATTTTACCTGACATTTTACTGGGGTAAGAAAAAATTAGATTTAGGTATAAAGTTGAATTTCTTTTATTCTGCGCTATTTTTTGCCTTGATAGTTCTTGCAGCAGATACTATTTTGAAAATGATTTCCTACTCAATGATTCAAGAGATCATAGCTGGTATTTTGTTTATGCTTTTGTATATTGTGATTGCCGTTTTTCTTTTGAAGAAAAATTCTTCCACATCAAACATAACGATTCAATATTTATCAAAGGTTAAATTGAAAGGGTTAATGAGTTAGCGATTAGTGTCTACTGATCTGCAATTTATAGTTATCTTTGAAGAGCGGTTATTAAAAAGTTCTTCGATTTTTCAACAAACTTTTCAAGTTGAGAGTTTACTTCATCCCAATTTATTTCTGAGTTCATCAAATTATGTAACTCGTCGACTGAAGCTCCTTTCCACTGTTCTGCAGTGATAATGCGGTTACTAAGGCCTAAAGTTCCTAGTGTAGAAATAAATCTAGAGTTAGACTTAGCAGTATGGCTTGTCTGAAGGAAGACCAAGAATGGTTTTTGCATAATTATTGAGAACAAGGCTCCGTGGAATGAATTAGTCACTATGCACTCTGCTTTGTCAAACGCGTTAATCCATTCTGCGGGTGTCGGTGTGTAAATATAGTGTTTCGGAATGATTAACTCAGTTCCCTGCAAAGGTATTACTTTTAGATCGGCATTTTGTCTAATGGAAAACTTTTTGATTTGATTCCATGGCATATGAGAATGTTTCTTGACATTTACAAAATACCCTAGAATTGTGGCTTTGTTGAAAGGTTTATTCATATTCTCGGCATTTACAAGATCAAGATAATCCTTCCTTGTTAATAAGAGAGTAGGATCAGCAGTTGTTGTGACGTCAGAAAACCCTAAATGCTGACAGGTGACTACCCCATCATTTTCCCTAACTGATACCGCTTTGAATCGTTGAATTTCTTTAGAGGCTTCAACATGCCAGTCTTTAGATAAAGCAGGCCAAGGCGCGCTAACGGCATAAGCAATTCTAGTAATATCAGATCCTCCAAATGCTAGAAAAGTGAGTGGAGTTACATCTCTCCAGATCATATCACTTCCAACAATGTAAGCATCAGCATTAGGAGGTGAGTTTATTAATTCCTCAATAGTTAATTCACTCTCGGTAGTAGGTACCCACTTTTCGAGAAATAATGAAAACTTGCGAGGATGGTCCTTATTAAACTTCTCCATTCTTTGACTTTTATACCGTCCATAGAAAATCCATTTAATCCATTGTATCAGGAGTCTAGGAGACTTAGTTAATTCTAAAAAAGAGTACTCATTTGGCTTTTTGAGAATATGTGTCGGTTTATTACGGATCCAATAAGTTTCATGGTTAAGCGAGTTCAGATATTTTTGAAGTGCATAATTTTGAAAAAGGGTCCCGTAATTGGACCAAATTTTTAACCATCCATACATAGAAACTATAGCAATTTTCATGATTAAAGAAGACCTGAGTTAGTTTAATAATATGTCGATGATATTATAGTTGCTAGATTGTAGCCAGCCCCGTAAAGTGACAGAAAAAACTTGTTGTAGGGTTAAAATAGCAATAATATATATTATCATTAACATAAGGTTTTCATTTGTATGGATAAAAATAATTTGAAACCAAACTTTTTTATTATTGGCGCTCCAAAATGTGGTACAACTTCTTTGGCAGCTTACCTTTCGTCTCATCATGATATATTGCTTTCTAAAATTAAAGAGCCTAATTATTTCTCAGATGATTTGCCAAAATTAAAAGAAGTAAATGATTTAAAAGAATATTTAGATCTGTTTCATAATTCAAAAAACGCAAAAATTTCTGGAGAGGCATCCACTTGGTACCTTTATTCGAAAGTTGCAGTAGAGAATATTTTGAAATTTGATGAGGATGCTAAGTTTATAGTAATGATCAGAAACCCAATACAAATGGCAATGTCGCTTCATTCTCAACAAGTTTATAATTTAAATGAATCCGTTATAGATTTTAATCGTGCGTGGGAATTAAATTCCAGTAGGCGCAGTCAAGGCAAATACCTGCAAGACTATAAAAATTGTTGCTTCATCGGTACGCAATTGAAAAGAGTTGTAAATTTAGTAAATAAAGACAATATTAAGATTATTCTATTTGATGACTTCGTAAATAATACCGAAGCGGTATATTTAGATGTATTGAGCTTTTTGGGTGTGGAGAGAACTTCATTAAGTTCTTATGACAAATATAACTCAAATAAGGTATGGAAGTATAAAAGTATTGTAAAATTTATCAAAAGACCTCCTTCTATTGTCAATAAATCATTTAAGACTATTAAAAGAACATTCGGTATAGAGCAAATTGGCCTATATAATGTACTTGAAAAATACTTATTAAAATCAGTAGAAAGAAAACCTGATATTTCAGATAAAGTTTATTATGAAATGACAAAAGAATTTGAAAGTGAGATAAAGATTTTAGAGAATATTTTATCGAAGGATCTAAGTGGCTGGAGTCAAATAAAAAAATGAATGAGTTCAAGAATAAATAAATCTAATATGATCGAGTTTAAGGCGCTTTTTCGTGTTTTTTGTTTAGATGTAATAGAGTGGTTTAAATATTATTAAAATGAATAAACCAGCTTTCTTGTGTGTAGCCAATTGGGATTCAAGCGTTGGATATGCTTGGTGGTTAATGGAAAGTTTTTGGGTTGAAATTAGTAAACATTTTGACCAGGAATACATGGTTATTTTAGCCTATCCTTCTATAAGTGAAATTCCCGAAAATATTAAAAATTCAACTTTAAAAATTGATGAAATAGATTTTACATTTGAAGATGTTTTTTCTGTTTTATCACAAATTAAGTACATAATTTCTAATAAAGTAAAATATATATATTTATCAGATAGGCCACTTACTAGTTGGAGGTATTTTTTTTATAGATTATTTGGTGTTAAAGTAATTATCGTCCATGATCATACTCCTGGTATAAGAACTCAATCGGGTGTGGTCAAATCTTTTATTAAATGTATTCTCTCTAGATTACCTCTGTTGAATGCAGATGGTGGAATAGGTGCAACAAACTTTGTAAAAGAACGATTGCATAATATAAATTGTTTTCCAGAATATAAGTGCTATTCAGCTCCCAATGGAATTCCTGTTTCTTCAGATTCAAATAACACCACATTTGAAGATTTATTTTCTAAATTTGATATTTCTCCAGATAAGAAAATAATTGTTTCGGTAGGAAGGGCTAGTCTATATAAAGGTATCGATTTTGCTTTAAGTGTATTACATAAGATTGTGTATTCCTACAACATAGAGGATGTACATTTTCTCTTTTTAGGAGATGGCCCACACTTAGATCTCTTTAAAGAGATGGCAAAAAAGTTGCATTTATCCAAATATGTCAGTTTTCCTGGTATGGTAGACAATGTCTCAAATATATTACCGGAATGCCATATAGCGTTTCATCCTAGTAAAGGTGAGGTTGGCTATTCTTTAGCTATTTTAGAGTATATGTATGCAGGTGTTCCTGTTGTAGTTTCTGATAATATATCTGTTTGCGAAGCAACCGAACACGGTGTATCAGGATTAATTTATAAAGAGGGTGATTTAGATGATGCTGCGGAAAATATACATTACCTTTTAAAAAATAGGCCAAAAAGTCAGGAAATGGGGAAAAACGCACGAAAAAAAATAATCGAAAGATATTCATTAAAGCATTGTCACAGACAGTTAATCGTATCTATAAAGTCGATTATAGGATCTTGTTGACTTGATTTTAGGTTTCATAGACCCTCAGAAAATATGTCTTTGAAAAACTTCTCTCAGGATGCAGTCGTTCGATTATGTCAGTGTACACCTTTTCTAGTATATCTATTTTGAAACCGAATAAATATAGTAAAGTCCTTAAAGAGTATAGTGACTGAGGTGAAGAATTGCTTTCATGTTTCTTACAGGTAGTAAAGATGTGTCAGTTCGATTAATTAAATGTACAATCTGACCATGTGTCCATTCATTGGTTATGGTGCCCGCCAAAAGTGCCTCTAAGCCTGCTGCTCAGATTGGTAAGTGGGTTAGTGTCTAGGTATAGTAGATAAAGATATTTACATGATACAACCAGGATGTATATTATCAGGAAAAGAAAGGAGAAAATTAGACTCAAATGGATTGCGGACAATATTCGAAGTTGAATTAACTTAGCCAGCCTTTTACTAGGTTGGTATCTAATCCCCTTTATATGTTAGGGGATAGGGAAAATCTGAGCTCTTAGATCTCAGAATTTAGCTGTAAATTCTCATTAAATTATATATTTACTAAAGGTAGAATATATGAAAGGTACACGTTTTAAACCCCTAATTCGAGAGAGCCTTGGCTTATTTAAACGTGAGTTTAAAATCGCCCTAACACCAGTACCTAGAAATAAGACATGGGTATTTTTGGTAGGATGTTACAATTCTGGAACCACATTACTGTCAGGGTTACTCGGAAAACATCCAGAAATATCAGCCTTAGAAACCGAGGGGCATTTTATTACAGATCAATTTATAAAAGACTATGATATTGGTTTACCTAGAATGTGGGTTGATAGAGAAGATATTTTTTGTTTAAACGAAAATAGTATCGGCCCAGACCCTATTCGTGTAAAAAAGGAATGGTCAATGAGACTTGATTTAAGGAAGCCTGTGTTACTTGAGAAGTCTCCGCCAAACTCAGCAAAAACCCGTTGGTTGCAGGAGCATTTTGAGAACGCACATTTTATTGGAATAATCAGGAATGGTTATGCGGTTTCAGAAGGAATTACTCGAAAAGCTGACCCTAAACATTTGATAAATAGCTGGCCTATTGAAAAAAGTGCATATCAATGGATGCGGTCAAATGAAATATTAGTTAATGACTCCAAGTTTTTAAAACGGTTTATGTGGATATCGTATGAAGAGTTAACTGAAAATACGGTGTCAACTTTGGATAAAATTACCGAATTCTTAGGTGTAGAAAAGTTTGATTCTTTTGAATCAGATCAAAATTGGTCAGTTCATGAAAGGGACGAGAAAATTCGTAATATGAATCATGATAGTATAGAAAAGTTAACGCCCGAAAAGATCGAAATCATCAACAGAGTAGCAGGAGCTATGCTTGATAAGTTTGGATATTCTAGAATAGAGTCAGAGAAATAAAATTTTCCTTAATAGGGTTTAGGCTAACTAGAAATCGCTATATAGCTTGATTAAATTTTCGACACTTTTTTTAATGGTATAGTTTGAAGGGTAAGGTGTGCTAGGTTTTGATTCAGTAATTGATTTGATAACACCATTTAAATACCCATCTACATTATGTTCTTTAACCAGTGATGCTGGATTATTTTTCAATAAGTCAGTTAGTCCTCCTACATCGTGGGCTATCAATGGGGTTCCTATCGAAAGAGATTCTAGAGCCGTCATTGGCAGACCTTCGTGATCAGAGCACATAACAACTACATCGAGCCCGTAGATACAGTTTTTAATATCCATTCGATGACCGTGAAATGTGATCATTTTAGTTAATCCCAATGATTCGGAGAGTTGCTTCATTTCCTTTTCCAGACGTCCTTCACCAAATATATGGAAGTTCCAGGGCGTATCTGGATATCGGTTTTTTAATTTTGCAGCCATTTCCAAAAAAATATCTATTCTTTTAACAGGGTCCAAACGGCCGATTAATCCGATGTGTTTTTTACAAGGCATGGCTTTTTTGAAGTCTGGATATTCTAGGTTTTTCCGTGTTTCATCAGGGTCAATCCCATTAACGATAGTAATCACTTTGTCTTTAGGGAATTTAGTTATAAGTTTTAAGCGTAGGTCTTCGCTCACAGCAATGATAGTCTGTTGCAGATATCGGCCACACAAGGTGTCCAGTAAAGACTGAAATTTGGCAATACCTTTAGGTTTAAATTCCAAATCACCATGTACAGTACGAACACATTTTGCATGAATTGATATTACGTTGGCGATACTCCCAAGTATATTTTCTTTTTGCCGGTGGGTGTGAACAACATCCGGATTGGTATTTTTTAAAACATATTTTATACCTTTGAATATCTGCCAGCTATTCAGCTTATTTTCATCCAGAATAGTTATAGGTATGTTTATATCCGTCAAGCGATGAGCAAGCTCTCCATTGTTGAGGATAATGGCAAATACATTATGATATTTATTCATTTCCTTAAGCAAAGTAAAAGCCATTACTTCCGCTCCAGCCCATCTATCTCCAGATATGATATGTAGAATTTTTAGTTTAGTGTTGGTTAATTTTAGGTTCATATTTCATAGTAAAATTTATTTTCCAAAATCTATAAGGCTACGGTTATAAAGAAATCATGGCGAAAGATATATTTAGTATGAACTTATTTAAGGTTCTTAATTTGCAATCATCTTTTTAAATAAAGATACACACTGCCTAGTCCAGTATGGATATTATATAAGGAAGAAAATAGAATTTCGTTCTTAGGTTATTTTTTATATATCAAATAAAGTTAATTGTTTTAGAAGTTTCGATTGAATATAGATAGCAAATAATTTTTCATTGGCGTGGCCAAAGGTTTTTCAATAGCCATATTGATTGTCCATGATATAAAAATCATAAGCATAATAACAATAGGTACTACTATATTTTCTGAGACTAATATTGAGTATTTATCAATTATTGCTTTACCAGCCATATTATGTATAAGATACAAAGGATAGGTAAGAGCCCCTAAAGTGACAAAAAACTCCCTCCGTTTAAATTTTATTTTTCCAATACTAAGGTAATACATTAACAAATAAAATAACCAAACTATAGCTATTGAAATTAATTTTTCCTCAGCGCTTGGATTATCTAAAAATCCATCAGCTTGCCGATAAGCATTAGAAGTGGAAACTAATAATGACGACACTAAAATAAAATGATTAAATCTATTTGATCCATTATTTTGTATCAATGATAAAGTAACTCCTGCAATAAAAAAGGAAGAATATGCAGGGGTTATAAACCAGCCCATAAAAAATGGTTGCTGAAAAAGAGCATATAGTACGGTTATCCCCATCCACAAACTCAGCCAAATTTTGTGCTTTTGAAAAATTCCTAAAGAAAGTAAGATGAAAACACATGCATAGAATTTTAATTCAGCTTTTAGCGTCCAATACACTCCATCAATATCATCATACCCAAGATATTCATTGATTAGAGTAAAATTTGCTAATATTTGTGATAATGAATATTGCTTATCTGTAAATGTAGTTAAAATAAAAGTAGTAAAAAGAACCCCCGCCCAAAGTGCTGGATATAATCGAGTAAATCTGGATACTCCGAATTGGAGGGCCGTTCTGTTATTAGCAGACAAAGCTATAACATAACCACTAATTATGAAAAACAGTGGAACTCCTAAATATCCATATTTAGTTACCTCTCCGATTATGGGAAATGTGTTAGATTCATTTCTAGACAGATAGTGATAAAAAACTACTGATAAAGCAGCAAAAAATCTAATCAAATCTAAAGCGACAATTCTCATTATTTATCTCGAAACCTAAGTGTATATTAGCGTTTGGAAGGTTCCCATTGGGTAATCCGTTTCCCAGTTAGATACATTAACATGGCCTGGGCAATCGCCAGGTTTACCTGTACAAAAAAATAAATAATTTTTATCAGTTTATTGTTACGTAACTCCGAAGAAAGATGCCCCATTAAAGCAATTAAATAAAAGGCGATCTGAACTATAAACGTCAAGGTATATATGTTGCTCTGGCCAACCATTAAAAAATTGCTCGTTAATGCTGTTAACATAAACCAGGGGACCATCCAGCGCATAAGTTTATGGCTGATGAGTTCGAAAGAGAAAAAGCCATATTTAAATGGGTTGAGTAATTTAGGGTCAGAAAATAAAGCCGCCATCCCCCTTAAGACTGTGCGTACTTTGCGTGGGAATTCTTTTGTTTCGTCTTTAATATTGGGATAATATCCTAATAATTCCGGATGAGTAACCGCACTATAGTGGTTACGAACACAGTTAATTGCAGTATTAAAATCGCTTGGGATATTAATCTTCCAGTCATGACAAATAGATGAGCGGCAAGCAAAAAATGAGCCGCTTAAGCCAACAAGACTATATGCTTTACTTTCAAGTTTACGTAACCACATTTCATATTTTACATAGGCGCCTTCTCCGGCAATTTTACCATCAGTGGTTATGAATCTATCTTCGCTGGATATTCCTCCGACTGATGGGTTGTTAAAAGCCTGGGCTATGATATGAAGGGCATTATCCTCAATTTGAGTTGAGGCGTCAGAAAAGATAAGTATCTCGCCTTTGGCTTGCTGGATAGCATGAAGTTGGGCATTTTCTTTTCCTTTTCTATCGATTACTTCTACTAATACTACTCCTTGATCTTTATAATTTTTTACTAATTCGTGAGTTTTATCAGTTGAACCATCAGATGCAACAAGTATTTCAAGACGGTCTTTTGGATAGTTAGCCTGTAGCGTGTTTTCGATTTTTCCTGCGATCTGTTTTTCTTCGTTATAAGCAGTGATTATAAAGCTTAAAGCGGGTAAGTTTTCGTCTTTGATATTATGTTCGAATTTATATTGGTTTCTACCCTGAAAAGGTAACAATAGTAATGGATAGACGAAATAACTGTAAATGCTGCCGAATATTGCAAAAATGAAGATGTATTCAATTAGGTGCATAAAGATTCACTGGTAGGCTGTCTTGTAAAAGAGTGTCTGAGATCCCATATAGGTTTACCTGTATTGAATCTGTACCTTGATCATATTGACATCGAGTGATCAAGGTATTTTCTCTAGCTAACAACGATTGTTCCTTTAGGTTTGTTAATTCTATATTCAAAATATATTAGCATAGTAAATACTCCGGAAAGACTATTCATTATGTTTTTTGCTTAAAATGGACAGTGATAGGATAGTCAAGTTACTAAAAATTATACTTATCAAGCCGTTTATTCTGTGATGTAAATCTGGTTTTTTCTATTAGTGATTGCTGACGTAGCTTGATCAAGCTGTCATAATAAATTAAAACTCAGACAATTTTACGATACAGGCAAATCAAGTACTTAGAGTTCGAGATCCTTAACTGTTTCAGTCAAGAGAAATTATAACGGATAACGTCAGATGTGGAATTTTTTCTTTACATTTTTATATGAATTTAGTCACTCGGGTATATAGTCTATCTGATGAATATATCTATTTGAATTTATAGATCTGCAGGTTAAATCCTAACAGCTTAGTTATCGGTCATAGCAATTTATATATTATAAACCAGGTATTCAATTAACGTGGCTTTAACATCTCAGCATATCCGCATTATATTGTGGCAGGAAGAGGATTTTTTCAATTCTAGTGAAAAGTGGTTCGATTTACTTGAGCGGTCATCTGCTGATCGTCTTTTCATGAGTTGGGAGTGGATGTCAAGTTGGTGGAAGGTGTATGCTGATCCTTCGATGCATCTTAAGCTCGTAGTTGCAATAGATAAGGATAGTGGAGTTCTATTAGGTATAGCACCTATT
>JBNKRJ010000143.1:0-55030 GCA_050296515.1 Bacteroidales bacterium
CTAATTCAACTCTGAAGTTGAAAAACAAAGTTAAACGTTGCATAATAGTAATTATAAACTACTGATTATCAGACTTCATTTTTGATGATGATAATATAAGTAACTGATGTTCTGAAATCTACAAAACATGGGAAATGTCAGGTATTAAAATTTCTTTTTTAGCATTCATAGTGTTTATTTTATGCATTACTTTACATGTTTTTTTTTCAGAGCTAATATAGTACAACCAGAATGAATTCTATAATTCACAAGAGGTTTGCAGGTAGGTGTTAGAACTTCGAAACTGTTTTATTGTTGTAATTAAAATTTATATCTTTAAATAAGCTAGTGTTGTGTCAAGGCTGATTTGTCAGGTGACAACACCTGACAAGTGCACCAGACAGGTGTTGTCACCTGTCTAATCACCAGAAATATCATACTTGACTTGACACTAGTAATATTTTTAAAATTAGGTTCTTAAATATTCTTAGTGAGAGATTTAAAATAAAGAGGCTTTATAGTTGCTTAAGTTAAGTTTTGTAGATGATTTATTTGGGCCAATAAAATAATTTAAAAATAAACAGATGCAAGCCTCGTAGAGGGATTAGCTTACGCTGAGCCCTTCGGGGTTTATATAGAAAATTAATTCCTTTGCAATTCTATATATTTAAATATCAATCGATTAACTAAAATTTAAACAAGTGAAATATATTTTATTTTTATTAATTGTGTTTGTTACTTTTTCGATAAGTAACTGCTCCAGCTTAAATGATGATGATGACAAGATAGCTCAAGATACTACTTTAATTCATTGGTTTTTCGACATCAACAATTCTGAAAATATTGAAGAAGCATCAAAGACACTATCAGATAGTGCAAGTTTTATTGGTTATGTTGAATATGTAAATACCTCTATTAAAGATCCTATTGATTATTATTTTAAAAAACTCGAAAATGGTGAGTTTACAGAAAAATCCTATGTTGATTTAAACTACAATCTATACCAATATTTTAATAAAGCAACTAATGAAAAAATTATCATTATTATTGATTCGATAGTATATAATGGGAAGTACTACAGGGTTTACGAAAGATTGGAATCACCGTTATGTGAAGAGTTTAAGCTTACTCCTCCTACCAAAATTGAAGATTTTTATATAAACGATGGGAAAATCACAAAGGTGGTTCAGCAAGAAATTAATATTTCAAAAAAAGATCATTTTTATGGTAAGAAACTGGCTTATTGGGTTTATATGTTTACAGGTAAAGATGCGATTGATTTTAATTCATTGTACCTGGGAACCGCTGAACCTGAATTTGAAAAAATGGTTATTGAAAAGTACAAAAAACTAAAATCAGAAGAAGAAAAAATAGCACAGGAAAAACAGTATGGTCTTTGGTTTTCATTGGGCGAAGCTTTCGAAGAAGCCTGGATGACAAGTGAGCTGGACGATGTTGATATGAACTTTTACTTGAAATTTAAAAGAATTGACAGGTATTATGATCCGGTAATTGAAGATGAAGATGATACCACAAAGTTGGTCCATTTGTTTTTTGCTGATAATTCAGGAACAGAGATAGCCTGTGTAACCAGAAATCAAGACATTTCTGCATTTTCTTATCTGAAACCTGACCAAATGTGCTCAGTTTATGGGGTGGGAACAAAAAATACTACAGGCGAACTACAGCTTAAAGATGTTGTGGTTTTAAGTTATTAGCTTCAGTTAAATACTTCTTTGTATTTTAAAATGTAAAAGTTCGATGTTCCTTTTTACTAATTAAACAAGTGAACAAAGCCTTTTCTTGTTTCAATTTTATCTCTGTTTTGGTATTGTATTACGTAGTAATAAACTCCTGGACTACAAACTTTGCCTTTATATCGTCCATCCCAACTATTGTTTATATTGTTTGATTCAAAAAGCTTTTGTCCCCACCTGTTATGAATGCTTATTGAATAATAGGTGATGGGTGATAAGGATTTAATTGCAAAGTAATCGTTTTTATTATCATCATTGGGTGTAAACGTGTTTGGTATAATAAGTTTTGCATCGTAATCTGCTTCTAGTAAAACAGTGTCTACTAGTTGACATTGGTTATTATCCGTTAAATGCAAAATGTATTCTCCTGATACAAGGTCACTTGTAGTTACTAACTTTTCTCCATAAATATTTGTAAAGTAGTAAGAATAGGGTAGCGTGCCACCTCCGGGAATCACCTCAATAGAGCCATCCTCACTATCCTGGTATTGTGGGTTTTCAATATTATAATCAGCAAATAGTTCTTTGGGTTGTTCAATTGAAATTGTGTCGTATAATAACTCGCATTTATTGGCATCAGTTACTACAATTGAGTATTGATCTGGGACAAGATAGTAAAGTTCATTACTGTTTGAACCATTATTCCATTCACAAGTATATGGTGGAGTACCTCCTGTTGCAGAAAATGTTATACTGGCATCTTTATCTCCAAAACAGCTGATGTTTTTTAACGGAATAATTTCCATCTCCATTTTGTCAGGTTCGGTTACAACAGCATCAATAATAATGTTCTGGCAATTGCTGCTATCTGCAATGTTCAGTTGATAAGTTCCAGCTGCTAAATTATTCCGGGTAAGGGAAGTGATACCAGAGTCATCCATCCAGAACTGGGTATATGGAGGGGTGCCTCCTGATATGCTGGCACTAAGTTCTCCGTCACTGGTTCCAATGCAACTTGTTCTGCTGTTTATAACAAATTCAGCCTCTAATTCTGGCGGACCATCAAGTATGAAGGTTCTTTGAGCTTTTTTCCCAGAAACTGTATTTGTAATTTCCACGCTATATTCTCCAGGCAGCAAGGTTGTAATTGAGGCACTTGTGCTTCCAGTGCTCCATAAATAATCGTAATTTTCATTTGGGTCTGATTGAATAAGAATTTCGCCGTTTGCACCACAATCAGCATGTCTAATGGTGGCAAAATGGATATTTATTTCATCAGTAAAGCTACACTGTTTTGGGTTGGAATTATAAATAACTTCTACGGTGTATTTGCCTGGTTCATTGGTAGATATAGAGGAGGATGTATTTCCTGTGCTCCAGTTATATTGAGTGTTTGCATCTGTATTAAAACTACTGGTAGAAAGAATCGCTGTTTCACCTTCCATGTATATAGAATCTGTACTAAAGCCATAAATGTATCCTGGAGGATTGCCAAAGATCCAACCGGTATTTCCACCAAGGTTTGTTGAAGGGCCTGCAGCGTAAAAAGAGGCTCCTCCGGTTGCATGAATGCTGTTGAGGCTTACAGCATATCCTTCAACAGTGCCTGCAGGCATCGAAATAGTTGCAGGAGCACCCGATGAGCTTGATTTCAAAATAATTTTAAAACAACTATTCCCATCAAGGCCGATGTAATTGTTTACTTGTTGAGTTCTATACGGGCCTAACGAATATTCATGATCTGGTGAAAAAATTAGAGAATCGTAAGTATTGTCACCGTAAATAGTGGCATCGTTATAAAAAGTTGCCTTTTGGAAAGTATTGTTCATGTAAACAGCAGTAGGACCATAAAATTCTATTTGTCCGAATTGATGGTTGTTAAGAATCTGACTTTTTTCATTAAAACGACCAAAACCGATTGTCAAAGTCCCACCAACCTCGGCTTTGTCATTAAAGAATAAACTATCAATTGTAGTATTATCTCCATTAATTTTTCCTTCGTATACTACTAATTTTTTAATGGATGAGTTGTTTGAAATAAGGCTTGTTCTTTGATCTGTTAATTCAATCTCATTAAAACTTATATTGTTTGAAGAATTATTATTAAAAGCTGCTGAATATTTGCTAAGGCTGATTCTGGAATTATTGCCCTGAAAGCTGAAATTTTGTTGAGTATTCCAGCTATCCTCCAGGTTTATCATTGTATTGTTCACATCCAAACCAGATAAACTTGCTGAATTTGAAAGAAATGTTGCAGATGAAATTGTTTGATTATGGCAGATTATATTACCTTGTCGTAATTCTATTTTTTTTGTGACTGAAAGATCAGAAAGAATTTCCCATTCTGCATTTTCGCCGATAAACGTTACGTTTTTGTTCAACTGCTTTCCCTCAGTATTTATTTGAAACCCATCATTAGTTCCTTTAAACGAAATATCTCCTGCAAAATCCCAGTTCAGGTTAGATGAAAGAAGGAATGATCCATATACATCCAATTCAGAACCAACCGAATTGTTAAAAATCACATGATCATCAATTTGCGACCAATCCATTCTTCTGCAGTTAATTTTTTCAATATTTACGCTAACACTTTCTCCATCAGTACTAAACGATTGATCATCAAAATAAACATTATCATTTTGTGAAGGCAGACAGGCTCCAGCTACTCCTCCAATACCTCCGCTTGAAAATGACCAATGAGTAGGATCTTCCCAATCGCCCGTTCCACCTACCCAGTAGTAATCATTAGAGTTCACTGCATTAATTGTCCATCCCGGATTATTTCCTAAATCAGTTGTATTGTTTGCTGTATAATTTACGCCTGAAACTGCTGCAATGTCCTTCATTATAATGTAATCAATAGTTAAATCTGTGCTCAATTTATGGATGTAACTTTGACTGCCATCAACATCAGAACGCATCGTAATTGGTGAGTTACAATCTCCATTGGCCACAAGATTTGTAGTTATTGCTTGTGTTGCATCAGTTTTAAAAGTATAAATATTTCCTGCAGTTAAATTCAACACATCAAAAGTATTATCAAACAGGAAGGAACCTTTTGCATTAAATTTGGCATTTACAAATAAATTATCAGAAGCATTAAGTGTTCCATCTCCCTTAAATACAATGTTTTGAACAGAAGATTCGGAGCAGTTGAAGGAGCCATCTGCTTCGTAATATAGCTGGTTAATAGTTAACAAACTACCGTTTATTGTTGCATTATTACTTGCTGGATTTGTAAAGCTTATATTCTGGTAAATTAAGTTTGAACCAGCTTGCATGTCTGCGTTTAATTTTTCCATATAAATATGTGAATTAGCAGCACTTAAACTGAAAAGCTCATTCACTACATTCCATGTATCATGTATATAAACCTCAGAGTTTTCAATGTTTAGCAAGCGATTATAATCTGTTTTATTAGAAAAGAGATTATTGGTAACTATCTCATAACCATTGCTATAAAAAGTCCCCCTATCTAAAAGGATAGATTTGTTAACCATTTGTAAATTGTCAGCTAATGTCCAGTCACCGCCTTCTTCCTCAAAATAAATATCAGCATTAATTGTATTGTTGTTGCTTTGTATAATGTTTCCAGTGTTTTCAGAACGGAAGAATATTTTTCCATCAAAACTGTTGGTCATGTTTTGTGTTAAACGGTATGAACCAAAAACATGAAGTGTTGCATTCTCTTCAGTATTTGAAAAAGCAGGTTGATTTGTTGCTAATGTCCAGTCCATTGTATTACAAAAAACCTGCTCAGCATCAATAAGAACTGCTTGGTTTGGAGCGGGAAAAGAATTAACATCAAAAACGACATTGTCTTTAGGAGATGGGATACATTCGCCACCTGTACCGCCACTTATTGAAGACCAGTTTGATGCATCACTCCAGTTTCCACTACCACCAATCCAGTATAATGTTCTATCAGACAGTATATTTCCGTTTAATCCGGTTGTATTTTTAATGTTTACATAGGCTGAAGAGGTGAAAGTTGCACCTCCCGTAAAATTAATATCTTGAACCAAAGCGTAATCGATGTTACATGTACCGGATGATTTTGAAATAGTTGCTTGAGTTCCATCAAGGCTACTTTTTAAAATAATATAAGCCTGACAGTTGCCCGAAGCACTGAATGCTCCTGTAATTGTTTGAGTTTCTCCCTGCTGAAACTGGTATTCGTAATTGGAAGTAAGAGTTAAATTTGTAAATTGATTGCTGCCATTTAGTTTTCCATTTTTTTGAAAATTAACTGTCCCCAAATTATTTCCATTACCGGTAATTGCCCCGTCATCTGCAAATGAAATTGACTGAATCGTGCTACCAGAACAATTAACCGTTCCTTTGTTATTAAAACTAATCGTATGAAAGTTGACTACTGATTCAGCACTAAATAGTAAATCATTGCCTCCATCAAAAAGAATATCTGTATTGGAACTAGTTAAGTTTGAACTATTTCCTGAAACCAAAAATCTATCTGATATATGAATGCTTGAATTTGATAAATTTGTTTCGCAATTTTGGGTAACAAGGCAGTTTTTAGAGTCGATGTTTTTTCCATTTGAATTAAATGTTCCACCTGACAAGTAAATTTCATTACTTACTGAAAGATTCCCGTTGAGATCAAGATTCCCATCATAAATGTAAAAGTTCCTACATTGTAAACCATTAACAGAGCTGGAAGAACCAGCCCCTAACATATAAAAATCCTTTCCAACGCTAATATCACCATTTATACTTGAAGTCGTATTATTCCCGCTAAAGATAAGGTCTGTGCCTACTTGTAAGTAGTTGAATGTGAATGTACTAAAATGGGTGTTAGCCCGAACAGATTTTGCACAATTAAGATTTCCTATAATTGACCAGTTACAGGTAAGTCCTAAAAAGTTAATGTCGCACTGAAATGCTTTGTTTTCAGTTGTTAATACTTGGTTTCCATTGCGAGCTTCAAAGAAAATTGTTCCACTAAACTGAAAATCCAGCAATGGGCTTAAGGTTAGATCTCCGTGTACATGAAGTTCATGAGTTCCGTCAAAAGATAGGTTTTTGTTTATTGCCAAAAATGTAAGGTTTGAACAGACTGCATTTTCTACATCTATTGCTACTGTGTTAGATGTTTCAATAAAAGAGTTTTGATCAAAGATTACATTGTCATCAAAATCAGGAACGGAAGAATGAAATACAGAGCCCCCAGAGCTTGTTGCCCAGTGATTTAATTCAGACCAGTTTCCTGAGCCTGCAACCCAGTAATAGTTATCAGCAATTAAGTTTTGCGGGCATAAAAAGCTACATAAAGTGATTAGTATTAAAAAAAACTTGTAAAAATTAGTTCGGTTGGCTTGATTAAGGATAATATTCCTGATAAACATATTTAAACGTTAATTTTGATTTTGGTTGCGAATATAAGGTTTTAATCAATACGTTAGAGGGAAACTTGTCAACTATTAATATTTGTTTAAGGTTTTGTTTTTTGAAGATAAAGTTGAAAATTGCATTGATTATTATACCGATTTTACTTTCAAAATAGTCCAATTTGGGCAAAGCCTCATTCGACTATTTTCAAGTAGCATCGGCATTTACCATTGCAATTTATATTTTTCCTTTGGACTAAAATATAAATGCAATTGGTATTAGTTCCGCTCCTGAATAAAAAAAAGGGGATGCACTGCTATGCATCCCCTGAATTCAAAAAATGGTTTGGTCGTGTTTATTCTTTCACAATTCTGATTTGTTCTGATTCCAAGCCAACTGTTTTTAAAATATAGGTTCCTTGTTTTAGATCGTCTAATTCTAAATCCAGTTGTGTTTTACCTTCAATAACAGATCTGCTTTCCGAATGAACCAATTCACCTTTTGTTGAATAAATTAACAATTCAATATCAGTGTTGCTTGCACTTGTAACTGTTAATTTTATTTCAGAAGTAAATGGGTTTGGATGCACTTTGGTATTAACTACAAAGGCTTCTTCCACATCTGCAACACTTTCTGCTGATTGCTCAACACCAGATTTTTTAGTTCGATAATGACAGGCACCAAGTTCTGCTCCTTGTTCAACAAACATTTCTGCTACATGAACTGGTAAACAGAAAGATTTGTTTTTATAACATATTGTTACTCTTGGAATTCCTCGACGTCCACAAGTAATATCTTCCACATTTACAATTACATTGCCACTAACACTGCAATTGTTTGCGTCAGTAACAGTTAAAGTGTAGGCTGTAGTTTCTACTGGTTCTACAACAATGCTTTCAGAGATTGCTCCGGTATTCCATTCATATGAATAATCAGGTGTCCCACCTGTTATTTCAGTAGCTGAAAGTTCGGCTGTAGCAGCATCAGGATATCCTACGTAAACTGTTGGACTTTCTACCATCGTAAGTACCATTGGGGCAGATTCACCAACAATAACTTGCGCTAAAACTGTTGTTCCAAGAGCATCTGTTACGTAAACATCATATGCTCCGGCAACTAAATTTTCTGCAGTTTGAGTGGTTTGTCCATTACTCCATTCGTAAGTATATGGTTCAAAGCCTCCCTGAACTGTTATTGAAGCTGTTCCATCTGCATTTCCATTGCAACTAATGTCTGTTTTATTTGTACTAACAACTTCCAGGGGTTCTAGCATAAATCTTGTTGAAACAGGTAAATGGTCAGATGTTGTATAGGCATAATCGCTATCGTAATACTCATAATGCACCCTTGATGAATTAGCTATCATATTGTCATTTAGTTCATTGCTAGCCATAATGTGATCAATCATGTTTTCGCTAAATACATAAGAACGGAAACCATTTGCACTTAAAATTGCAGTTGGAATGGTATAATTAGCGGCATCGTTTACATAAGCCTCATATGATGAAATGGTAGTACCAATGTTTGCAACAGTTTCGTCTACATCATCATTATAGTCACCAAGCATTATAATGTTGTCATTTATATAGTAAGTATCCAAAGTATCTTTTAATGCTTCTACATCGTATTTTCGCATGTCGTAGCGGGCTTGCGGATCGCTACTGCTGTTTGCCCTTGCGTGTAATGCAATAAAGGAAATTCGTTGAGTAGACCCGTTGATGGTTACATCAGCAGTCATCATAAATGGTAAACGTCCGCTTGCAAAAAATCGAGTCTTATCACTATCAGGGAAATCTACCAATAATGAAGCGTCTCCTCCATTGTAATAAGGGTGGGCAGATTCTAACAAAACTCTAGTAGAAACCATTGAAACAGTAGAAGTTTTATAAATAAATCCCACTTTTTGTTTGTCGCCTGTATCATTTGGATATGAAGTAGCGTTTGATAAAACAAAATCATAGCCTGGCATCTCACTTACCATCTGCGCGAATAAAGCATCGTCAGTAATTTCCTCTACTGCGAAAACATCTGCATCCAGGCCTAGTAGAACAGTTTTTGCACTGTCTTTTTGAACCAAATCATCAGCCGGAGAGTTGGTTCCTTCATCACCAAACCATTCAATGTTCCATGCAGCAACATCTAAGGTCAAATCTTTTGAAATAGCTAAATCATCTCCGCTAGGCTGCCATTTTTCTGCACATGGTAAATCAGTAGCTAATCTTGGCATAAGCTGGTAAATCTCGTAATAACGGCCAACTACACCAATAATTTCATTACAAGTTTCAGGTTGAGCAAATCCAACAATATCAGTAACATCTGCATCAATTCTAATTTCTCCACTTCCACTTGCATCGGTGACTGCATAATTTGAATTTCCGAATAATAACTGACCTGGGGCAGGGAAGGTTGTGTTTATAACTCTCACTAATTGAGCAGGATAGTTCGATAATTGACTTAATGTAACATCAACCGGAACAATTGGCTGATTTGGTAGCCCATTGTTTACTACAGCAGAAACAGGGCTTATTTGAATTTGATCATTGTATGCACTTCTTGTTCCGGTAATAGTTAGAGAATCACCAATGTTGAACAAACCAGCACCATGAACCTGGGCGTCAAAAACAGCAATACCTCCGGTTGCATCCTGAATGTAAGCAGAACCATTAAATTGATCTGAAACTGTTAAAATACCTGAGATAGTTACTGTTGCTCCATCAGTGGCATTTCTTGCTTCAAGAATAGTGATTGTTTCACCAGGATTCACTCCTCCGCCATTTGCAACACCAGGAGTTGGTGTTGCCTGAGTATAAGTTGATGTGTTTCTTGCGCCACCTTCTCCATTCGGAATTCTTTGATTAGAATGTCCCGCATTGTCTCCAAGTTCTCCTTCATTTATTTGAGCCTCACCAGCATTCAATAATACTAATAATTCTGTGTCATCGGCATCGTTGGTGTCGTATACCAGTGCATCTACTAAATTTGTTGTAGTAACTGCTGTTCCGTTTGGAAAATCAGCAGCAGTTCCTGTGTAAAGTGCCACTGCATCAGCTCCGTTTTGTAATCCGTTTGACCCAAATACCAAGCCTGCATTTGGCACGCCTTCATTTCCTAATACAAAATAGCCTTCAGCATTAGTTGTGTAACCAGCTAAATCAAACGCATTGTAACTTGCATCGCCGTTTCCGTTGTATAACACAACAACATATCCATCTAAAGAAGTGTTTCCAACACCACCATCATAAAGCTCAATAAATTCAGCAACATCAGAGCCTTCTGTATCTGCATCAACTTCGTTGATAATTAGATTGATTGGCTCAGTTGCATTCGTATTAGCTGCACCTGGCGTCGGAATAGCTTGTGTATATGTGCTTGTATTTCTTAAACCTCCTTCTCCGTTAGGATAGCGCTGTAACGAATGGAAATCTTTGTTTCCTTTTCCGTCTTCGTTGATTTGTGGCTCGTCAGTATTTAATAATGCCAATAAACCTGCATCGTCACTATCGTTGGTATCGTAAACAATAGCATCTTCAAGATTTGTTGTGGTAATTGCAGTTCCATTAGGGAAATCAGTTCCATCAGCTTTGTATAAAGCAACTGCATCAGCACCATTTTGTAATCCATTGCTTGAGAATACAATAGATACATTGGCCACATCAGCATTTCCCAATACGAAATAACCATTGGCATCAGTTGAATAGCCATCTAAATCATAAGCAGCATAGCTTAAGTCGTTTGAACCATTGTAAAATACTAATACATATCCATCAAGTGGGGTGTTTCCAGTTCCTCCGTCATAAAGTTCAACAAATTCTAAAGCGTCTGTCCCTTCAGTATCTGCATCAATTTCGTTAATTAATACAGTTGCTTCAGCTACCACCTCTTTTATTGCATTTTCTGCTCCAGGAGTGTTAATTGCTTCTCCTTCATCAGCAACGGCTGTTGGGAATGATGGTAAGCCTTCTCCATCATAATCATTTCTTACCCAGTCGCTTGTAGCATCAGTGTCTGTCCCGTTTGGAAACCTTGATGCTCCGCCTACAGTGAACGTACTTCCATCAAATGATTGAGTTAGAGTTACAGCAGCATAGGTTATATCACCGCTTCCGCCATCATTCACAGCAACATCATCAATTATTTCATCCCAAGGAGTTGCATCTAAAACGCCATCGTTATCGGTATCTAAATCATCATTTAAAGCTCCTGTAAAGTTTTTCACCAGCAGTAAGCTAACTGTTCCGTTTTCAAATTGATTTGATGCAAAAGCAGTTGTGTAATAGCCATTTGCATCTGTTGTTCCCAATGTAATTACTTCGTCAATAGTTCCGGCTCCTGCGCCATCCCCTTCAATCTCCAGTAATGTGTATTCGCTTAAATCTGTATTTGGATTTGATAAAACTTCAACAAATTCGTCTGTATCAGAACCAGTATGGTTGAAAACAAATTCATTAATTACGGCAGGAATAGTTGGGGTTCCAAAAAACTGGTCTGTATTAACTGCTCCGTATGTATTGGTAATATCTGCTTGCCATACAAAATCGGCATAAGTTGTTCCTGTTCCAGTTAGTTGTAACGATTGACCAACTTGCGTTGAACTGGTTTCAGAAACGCCAATGTCGGTACTTGTCATTCCTATTGCAAGACCATCAGCAGCAGTGATTACACCTTCATAGCTCAAAAACTGTACAACATTATTACTTGCATTCACTAGTGCTAAGCCATCTGGGGCTCCGTTTTGCAAACCATTAGCAGGCAAAACCTGAACTACTGTTCCATATCCGTTTTGCTGATTTGGAATGCTTCCTGCAAGGTTGATAGTATTGTAAACCGAACTATTGGAACCATTGTATAAAACTATGCTCCAACCAGTTAAATCAGTCCCGGCAGGGCCAGCTATTTCTATTGCTTCGTCAACATCTGTACTGGCATTGTCATAATGAATTTCGTTTATAAATACATTAGAAACATCAGGTGTTGTTGAACCGCTGACTTCAATACTGAAATTTTGAAATACTTCAGTTGTTCCATCGCTAATTTTTAGTGAAACAGCATTAGTTCCAACATTTGCAGCTAAAGGAGTTCCTGTTAAAGTTGCTGAATTATTCGTAACATCAGTTAAACTCAACCAGGAATCAGTGCTTTCTTTAGTGATTGTAAAAACACCACCTGCTTCGCCTTCAAATGTAACATTATAGGCGTAAATGTTGTCCTGTGTTGCTTCTGTTACAGGTTCAGAAGTAAAGCTTAAACTTACAACCGGAGCTTCTCCCCATATAGATTCAACCCATTCCGGATGACTTACAAACGGATTCGCATTGCCCTGATAATTATATCCTGCAGTGTTTCTTACAATTTCTTTTGTGCTTACGGGATCTTGGTTGTTCCATTTTAACAATATAGCCAAGAACCAATCAGCAAAAACCTGATTTTCAGTTCCGTTAAGCATTGGATGCGACCAGGCGTCAACCTGTGTTTCATAGCGGGTTGCAAAATAAAATAAACTACGAGCAATGTCCCCTTTATATTCATCTATTGGTTCAAACACAGTTCCCGTATATCCTAAACTTGCATCGCAAGGACCTACTTTACTTCCATTTAACGAAGTCCAGGTTGGTGATGAAACTTCGCCAAATGCATAATTACTTCTTCTTCCGTTCACATATCCGTCTGTTGGAATTACATTGAAATAATCAGATCTCATTGGATACTCTTCGTTAAATACACTTTGAGGAACCAAATGCTCTCGATTATAACAATCTCCTTCGCCACTGTAAGTTCCGCAAGTATTAGCATTGTGGGTGAAATTGTATGGATCTGTAGCTCCAGGAATTTCTGAGTACATGTCCCATACAAATCCATCTTCAGGGTCGGTGTCTCCATTCACATAAGCAGAATAAAGAGCTCCGTATCCTTGGTCCGTATGACCATTTGTAATAATTAAATTTAATGCAGATTTTAATTCATAACCTGTCAGGCCGTCTGCACTATTGTAATACCCTGGTGGGATTTGAGCTATAGCAAATAAGCTAAAAAAACTCAACATGGTTAATAGTAAAATTTTCTTCATGGTAAGTTGGGTTATGTTAATAAAAATGAGTCTACGAATTTAATTCATTAATTTGAGGTAGAGATCTTAAATTTTCGTTAAGTGTGATTTAGTGAAAACTTAACTAACAAGGGTTGTAATTGTTTCATTTTTTGTCGATTAACTTTTCTTAACATTATAAAAGGGTTCATATCTGCTAAAAGTTAAGACGCTTTTGTAAAAATAACCTAGTTTTGAGTGATAACTAACTCAAATTATTTGATGAAGAAGTTGCATCTTTTGATTATTCGATCATTTATTGGTCCATTGGTTCTTACTTTTTTCATAGCAGAGTTTGTGCTAATCATGCAATTTTTGTTTCTGTTTATTGACGATTTGGTAGGGAAAGGGCTGGAGTTTTCTGTAGTACTTAAGTTTTTGTTTTATTCTTCAGCAAATTTGATAAAAATGGCTCTTCCATTAGCCGTTTTGCTTGCTTCAATAATGACATTTGGGAATATGGGGGAAAACTACGAATTATCTGCCATAAAATCTGCAGGAGTTTCACTCCAGAGAGTGATGGTTCCATTGATGATTTTAAGTTTAATTTTAAGTGTTGGTCTATTTTATTTCTCAAACAGTGTTCTTCCTGAAGTAAACTTAAGAATGCGTGCTTTGTATTATGATATAAGCAATAAACAGCCAGAGTTATTAATTAAGCAAGGAGTTTTTAGTGATGGTATTGATGATTTCAGAATTAAAATATCGAAGAAAAATGATGCAAATAACATGATGTATGATTTTATGATCTATGATCATAAAGAGAAAAGAGGGAATGCAAAAGTAACATTAGCAGATTCCGGCACTATAGAGCTTACACAAGATATGAAAAGGATGGTGATTACACTTTATGATGGGAAATCATATGAAGAAGCTAAAGAGCAAGAAGATGGTAAAACGTTTCGTCCTGAACATCATACTTTTTTCGATAAAGAAATCATATCATTAGCCTTGTCTGACACGGCTTTTATTGAAACACCAATAGGCAGCTTTGGTAGCGATTATCTTACTAAAAACGTTACTGAATTAGAACACTCCAGAGATTCATTAAAGGCACAACTTATAGTTACAAAACAAAAATTTGTTGATGGACTTTATTCAGGGAGATATTTTAAATATGAGAACAAACGCCTGGAAAAACAAGCGAATAGGCATGATTCTGTAGATGAGGTGGTTAACGTTGATAGTCTTTTTGAAAACAGTAATAAGGCTGTGCAGCTTGTAATCCTAAACTCTGCCCTGAATATTGCTGAAAGAAACAAAAGATACGTTAGTATAAACTCAGATATTATCAGATCAAACCGAAAGAATGTTTTTATGCATGAAATCTCCTGGCATGAAAAATTTACTTTTCCTTTTGCCTGTCTTATTTTCTTTTTTGTTGGAGCACCACTTGGGGCCATTATTCGCAAAGGAGGGTTTGGACTTCCTTTTTTAGTTTCAGTTGTCTTTTTTCTAATCTATTATATTGTTACTATCATAGGAAAGAAGTTTGTTGAAGAAGGTTTATTACAAGCGTGGCAAGGGATGTGGTTGTCTTCGTTAGTAACATTGCCGTTAGGATTACTTTTTACTTATAAGGCAACAACAGATTCCACTTTGTTTGACTTAAGTACTTATTCAAAGTTAATTATTCGACCTTTTACGCTTTTCAAAGAAAAGCTAAATATTCCTAAATAAGTATTGATTTAATTAATCTGGTTAATCAGCAAGTATTAAAAGCTTTAGTGATTTCTAAAAAAATCGTTTAAATTTGCCACTCGTAATTAATGATGGAAGATGCTTAGGAAATTACACAAGCTTGTTGTTAAGTCTTATATCGGACCGCTTGTCATGACTTTTTTTATTGCCGAATTTGTGCTTATTATGCACTTTTTGTGGCTTTACATTGGTGATTTGGTTGGCAAAGGACTTGAATGGCATATTATCATTGAATTATTGGTTTATGCTTCAGCAGGTTTGGTAAAAATGGCGCTTCCATTAGCAATTTTGCTTGCTTCCATTATGACTTTTGGAAATATGGGAGAGCATTTTGAGCTAAGCGCCATGAAATCGGCAGGTATCTCGTTACAGAAAATCATGAAACCACTGATTGTCTTTTCTGTAATGCTGAGTGTTGGTTCTTTTTTCTTCTCCAATTATGTTATACCCTATACAAATTTAAAAATGGGCTCGCTGCTTTATGATATTAGTAATCAGCGCCCTGAGATGAATATAAAACCAGGTATTTTTAATAACGACATACCCAATTTTAGTATAAAAATAAGAGATAAAGATCGACAAACAAATATGATGTACGACTTTATGGTCTATGATCATAGGGAAAGAAGGGGAAATGTTGAAGTCACTATGGCTGATTCTGGTACAATGGAGGTTACAGGGGATCAAAAATACATGATTATTACTCTTTATGGTGGTAAATCATATGTGGAGATGAAGGAGGATAGACCTGTTGAAAAAAAGATTCCAGAGAATCATCGTTTTTTTGATAGACAAACCATTATTTTCGAGTTGGAAGGATTGGATCTGGAGAGAACAGACGAAAATCTTTTTAAGCATCATTACCAAATGAAAAGGATCGATGAGTTGCAGAGATCAAAAGATTCTTTAACTATAACATTGAACAACAGAAAGGGAGTGTTTGTAAAAGGACTGCTTAGAACCAAGTATTTTAAGTACGAAAGAAAAAGATCTGATGGCAATGACTCCTTATTCCAAATAGCCGATTCCATTCGAAAATTAACTAGACCTGAAGAACTCAAAATAGTTCTTAACCTGGATAGTTTGTATAGCAATACAAATGAAACTGACAGGGAAAGAACGCTGCAAATGGCAAAGGAAAATGCAGAAAATACAAGAAAATACATAGAATCTAATCAAAATGATCTTTACGAGAGGGAAAAAACAATCAATAAGCATGATATTGCCTGGCATGAAAAGTTCACTCTTTCATTTGCCTGTTTGATTTTCTTTTTCATTGGTGCTCCGCTTGGGGCAATTATTAGAAAAGGTGGGTTTGGTTTACCTTTTTTGGTTTCAATTATTTTCTTTTTGTTATACTATGTGGTTTCTTTAATGGGGCGTAAATTTGTTGAAGAAGGTGTTCTTGTTCCCTGGGAAGGAATGTGGATATCATCACTTTTAACACTTCCTTTAGGCATATTATTTACTTACAAAGCAACAACAGACTCTGTGCTGTTTGACGCCACGGCATATGTGGAATTTTTCAAACGTCCGTTTAAGGTTTTGGAAATACAATATAAAGATCCTTCAGTTATTTTTCATAAGGATGTTAAAATGCCTGAAAATGAGGAAGTACTTGACAGGCTTATGCAACTTAAAACTGATTCTTTGAAGCAAAAGAAAGTAATAAAAGATACGAATCGGTCGAGAGTAAAGTTGTTTAGAAGACATTTTGCAAAATCACTTCCAGAGTTGAAACAATACATCGATGATTACAATTTTATTTACGATATACTATCAGTAAAATATAGAGATAAGAAATTTTTGGAGGTAAGCTTATCCAAATTTCCAAAAGTTGAGTTTGAAAAGTATGAGGTTACATCTAAGAAGAGAGTCGCCAATTATTTTTTACTAACTGTTGGAATTATCCCGGTTGGAATTCTGGTTTTACTACGCTCTGGAATAAAATTGAATGTTCTTAAACAAAAGATTGAATTGATAGAAGAAGGTATAAAAACCTTTAAAGGTGTTCTCATAGCGGAAGTTGATACTTCAAAAACCAGTGCGATAAAAAGTGGATCTTGATGAAAGTTTTGCTTCTGAGTTCAAAATTCCCATATCCTTTAAAAGATGGTGGGGCAATTGCTACATTTCAATGTTTTAAAGGGATCTGTAAATTTGCAGAAAAAGTTCACATTCTAAGTTTTAATACTTCTAAACATTTTGTAAATCAGCAAGATGTAAATAGAAGCAGTTTTCCTGGCGATTCTTATACCCTGGTAAATCTTAATACAAAACCTTCTGCTGTAAAGGCGCTAATTAATTTAGCTTTTTCAAAAAAGCCTTACATTTTGCAACGTTTTAAGAGTTCTGATTTTAGAAAAAAGCTTGAGTATTTATTGAAGAAAATTGAATTTGACATAGTTCAAATTGAGGGTTTATATATGCTTCAATATATAGATAATGTCAGAAAGCATTCAAATGCAAAAATTGCCTTCAGGGCGCATAATCTGGAACATCAAATTTGGGAGCAATTGGCCATAAAAGCAGAAAATTTTGTAAAAAAAGCTTATTTAAGCTCTTTGGCTAAAAGAATCCTGCGATTTGAAAAAGAATCCCTGAATAGTTACGATTTATTGCTCCCTATCTCTAATGAGGATTTGGCTTATTATCAGCAGCTTGGGAGCAAGCTTCCTGCAAAAGTTATTTCAACTGGTTTTGATTTTAAGGGCGTTGAATATGTTGAGATAAAAACAACACAGACCAAAATTTTTTACATTGGCAGTTTAGAATGGAGACCTAATCAGGAAGGATTGGTATGGTTTCTAGACAATTGCTGGCCAATAGTAAAGAAAGAATATTCGGAAGTGGAGTTTTATGTGGCAGGGAGAAATTCACCAAAATGGTTAGAGCAAAAACTCAAAAGTAGTGGAGTCGATTTTGTTGGTGAAGTAAATTCATCTACTGATTTTATGAAAGATAAGGGAATCATGATTGTACCGCTTTTTTCAGGTAGTGGTATGCGGATTAAAATTGTTGAAGCCTTTATGAATTCAAAAGCTGTTGTTTCAACAAGTGCCGGAGTAAAAGGACTGCCTGTCAGTAGCAATCATCTTATGGTTGCTGATGAAGCTGAAAGTTTTGCCAAAAACACAATTAATCTTATAACTAATCAGAACTTATTCAACAGTTTGACAAAAGAAGCTTTTACTTTTGCAAAAACTAATTACAATAATGAAATGATAAGTCACAAGCTTTATGAATTTTATAAAGCAAATATTAATTGAATGGTAATAATTCTTATTCAAATATTGTTTTGGTTGGCATTGTTGGCATTGCTTCATACCTATCTTTTTTATCCTTTAATAGTTATTTTTATAGCCCGTAAAAAAGAAAATAACAAAAATGTATACGATTTTGAGAATTTGCCTGAAATAGCTCTTATTATGGCAGTGCATAATGAAGAAAAGGTGATTGCAGATAAGATCGAAAGTGTTATTAATAGTAACTATCCCAAAGACAAGATCACGTTTTTAATTGGTTCCGATGCTTCTACTGACAGAACAGAAATAATAATAGATAGTTATGTGGAAAGATTCCCATATATAAAGTTGCAAAGATTTAATGAAAGAAGTGGAAAGATAAAAATCATTAATGCTTTATTTGATAGGGCATTAAGCCCTGTTTTGATATTAACTGATGCTAACGCTGTTTTTGCAAAAGATGCTCTGTTTGAGGTACTTAAACACTTTAAAGAACCAAAAATAAAAGTAGTAGGAGGGAGGTTATTTAACCGAAAATCTGAAAAAGAAGGAATTGCAAAGCAGGAGCATACCTACATGGAAAGCGAGTTTAAAGTAAAAATTGCTGAAGGAAAACTTTGGGGAACAATGATGGGTGCTTATGGAGCATTTTATGCAATACGGAAAGAATCTTTTGTAAAAGTTCCCGAGAATTTCATGGTTGATGATTTTTTCATAAGTTTTAAAGCCATTGAGAAAGGAGGAAGTGCTATTTGCGAACCTAAAGCCATTGCTTATGAGGATGTTCCAGGTGATTTAATGGCAGAATTTAAGCGGAAAGTTAGAATTTCAACAGGTAATTTTCAAAATCTCGCCCTTTTTTTTCCTGTGCTTTTTTCTGGCAGATTTGGCTTGGTGTTTAGTTTTTTTTCGCATAAAGTCTTAAGATGGTTTGGTCCAGTACTTCTCATCGTTATTTTATTTTGCTCTATAACACTTTTTAACATAAATAAAATTTATGCTATTTCATTAGTTATCATGTTGTTAAGTCTTGTTGTGCCAATTATTGATTTTTTTCATCGTAAAAGTCAAATTCATATACTAATTTTGCGCTATATAACTCATTTTTACTATATGAACACAGCCCTGTTTATTGGGTTGATTAACTATTTGAAAGGAGTCAAAACAAATGTCTGGGAACCCACAAAAAGATAACAATCAGGAAGAAATTAGGTTAAACACAATTGAAGAAGCGGTTGAAGATTTTAAAAAGGGCAAAATAATAATTGTTGTCGATGATGAGGACAGAGAAAACGAGGGGGATTTTATAACATCTGCAGAATTAATTACCCCCGGAAAGGTCAATTTTATGGCTACTCACGGAAGGGGGTTGATTTGCGCATCAATTCCTGAAGAAAGATGTAACCAACTCGACTTACAGTTAATGGTTGGGAAAAACACATCTTCGCATGAAACACCTTTTACTGTTTCGGTTGATTTAATTGGCCAGGGATGCACTACCGGAATCTCTGCTTCTGACAGGGCAAAAACTATCAAAGCATTGGTTGACGAAAATACTGAGCCAGAGGATTTAGGAAGACCTGGACATATTTTTCCATTGAAGGCAAAAAATAGAGGTGTATTAAGAAGAGCAGGACATACTGAAGCTGCTGTTGACCTTTCTATTTTAGCAGGTTTGAAGCCGGGTGGTGCGTTGGTTGAAATCATGAACGAAGACGGAACAATGGCTCGTTTGCCAGAGTTAATGGAAATTGCAAGAAAGTTTGATTTGAAGATTATTTCAATTGAAGATTTGATTGCTTATAGATGTGATTCGGAGCAGTTGGTTGAAAAAGGTGTGAAAGTGAAACTGCCAACAAAATACGGAAATTTTGATTTAATTCCATTTAAGCAACTTTCAAATGGGTTAGAGCATGTGGCTTTAATTAAAGGTGATGATTTTAGGAAAGATGAGCCGGTTTTATTAAGAGTGCATTCATCATGTGTTACAGGAGATATTTTTGGTTCAAAGAGGTGTGATTGCGGTCAACAACTTGAAAAAGCTTTGGCAACAATTGAAAGAGAAGGACAAGGTGTTCTAATTTACATGAACCAGGAAGGAAGAGGAATTGGTTTGTTTAACAAAATAAAAGCTTACAAGCTTCAGGAGCAGGGCTATGATACGGTAGAGGCTAACCGGGAGCTTGGTTTTGAAGATGATGAACGAGATTATGGCGTAGGTGCGCAAATCATACGTGAACTGGGGATTCGAAAAATCAGGTTAATGAGTAATAACCCAATTAAAAGAGTCGGTCTTGAAGGTTATGGTTTAGAGATAGTTGAAAGTGTTCCGCTTGAAATTGAGCCTAATGAACATAACGAGTTTTACATGAAAACCAAAAAAGAGAAAATGGGACACGATTTGGCCTTCTTCAAATACGAAAAAACAAAAGCTTAGTTTAATAGTAAATCAATTTCACTATTATTTAGTCTGAAAACAGGGTATCTTCCATACATCCTATTGTATTTAATACCCTTTTCATAGATAAAAGCAAGTTGGGCATAATCGTTTTGCGCCAGTTTAGGATCATTTTCAATGGCTTTTTTCAAAGCATCTTTAATTTCAGGATGCTTTTCTATGATTTCTCTGGCAGTTTTTTCAAAAATGTAAGGAGAAAACCATTCTTTGCGTTCCAGGCATCCATCAAAGAAATTCCATGCAAAAAATGAATCATCTGATTCAGGCTCAAGCGTTTCAATAATGTATTTATTTCCTTTCTGATTTAATTTTACGAAATAATCGCCTTTATAAAACTGTATCTTTTGGGTTTCCAATCGGGTTTTAACATCATAGTGCATATAATGGTTTTCGTAGGCATTTCTGGTTTTGTAGTCTTCAATATAATAAACCTGAACCTCAATTACAGTATCCTTTGAAAGTCTTTGGTATTGAATATTGTTTAATTCAAATCGCTCAATTACTTCATTATATGCTTGTGGAACAATGTAATATTCTGGCTTTTTTATCGATTTTTCAGTTTTATAACTTGGAAAATAATCAATTTCTTTTTCGTAAGGCTCATTTCTGTCATAATACATTCGGGGAAAGCCTGTTACATCACTGACTTTTTGTTTTGCGGTGTATCCCTTAAACAATAAACTGTGTTTTTCGTTTTGATCAAGCACCCATTTTATACTGAAATCTTCCTGGTTAATTATTTCATTATCAGCTCTTTTTCTGATATTTTCAATTTCATTAGCGTTTTTGTTTACAAATTTACTCATCCCGATAATGAAATTATAGGTGGATAATACTCTTTGATGATAGGGTTTCCACATGTGCGTTTCAGTGAAAAAACCAAATGTGTTAAACAGGCCGGCAAAGCCTATTGCATATCGTGCATTGTCAAAAAAGGCAACAATTCCGCTATCGGGAGGATAACTCCAATTGGTTGTTTCAACATAAGGAGTCATTTCATAACCTGCCTTTTTTAGATAATTGTACATAAAAGGCAGCATTTTGTTATCCAAATGTTTCGCCAGCGTATGATTTAATTTATCTGGTTGATTATTTACTAGTGTGAGAATGTATTGATAATCAGCTCCATTAGAGGAGTGAGTGTCGATATAAACATCCGGGTTCCACTGATGAAAGGTTTTTACAAAACTTTTTGCATTTTTTGTATCGCACTTAATAAAATCACGATTCAAATCAAGGTTCTTGCCATTGCCTCTGTATCCGTGCAGCTCAGGACCATTTTGGTTTTGTCTGCTTGTGGAATTTCGGTTCAGGCAGCCTCCAATATTGTATACTGGAATGATACAAATAACTGCTTTTTTTAATATTTCTTTTTGATCTAGTTTTCCCGACAGTAAATCTTTTGAAAACTGAATACAGGCATCAATTCCGCATGATTCTCCCGGATGAATACCATTATTAATAAAGATGATCCTTTTTTCTTTATTTGAAACAGATTCCGGGTCAAAATCTTTATCACTGCTAATAATGAAAAGATGGAGCGGTTTGCCAATATCGGTTTCACCAACTTCTGTTAGTTTTGCATTATCGTATTCTTTATCAAGATTTTGATAGGTTTTTATGATTTCATCATAAGCTGGAGTTTGATTATTAAAATACCCAGGTTTATCTTGAGCACTAATTGATATACATGTAGTTAGGAGTAATGACAAAAAAGTCAACTCAATCAATAAATTATTCTTAAAACTCTTCATAAGCTACTCAATTTTAAATAGATATGCTGGTTCATCATCATTGTTGCCAATTTGTTGGACTAGCTTAATTTTTTGTGGATATTTTTGCTGAATATAGTATAAATACCTTTGAATAGTGTTGATGGTATATTGTGTTTTTTGAGCTTCAATTTTTCGTAAGCTGGCCATCACAACATATTCAATTTTTCTTTCATACAAATAGTTTATTAAGCTATCTGCATCTTGAGTTGTCACTTTGTAAATACCATCAAATCTTCTTCCTGTGTAAATAAATGCAATTCCAGGTTTTCTGGCGGCAATAACTTTACCTTCAGGCACATTTTTATCAGCCCATTTGCACATATTTATGTAATGTACCCAATCGGGTGTCATACCAGCTGTAATATTTCCACGCAAGTGATACTTAAACACTTTTTGATGTTTTTTAATTTTTTTCTGGCTGGTATTAAATGAGCTGAATATTAATACAATGGCAATTATTGGAAAGATAAATTGAAATGGCTTCAATTGTTTGAATTTAAAAAGATAGTATATGCCCGCAATCAGATAAAGTACCAATAGTGGGAAATAAACCATAATTAGCCTTGTTCCTTCCCAGATGGGTTGCAGCATAAAAAATGATACACCCATTATGGAAGCCAGGTAAATACCTGTAAATAATAAAAATTTATTTTTTCTTAAAGCCCAAATAAACGTGACTATTAATAAAGCATAAACCAAAATTGTTAAAAGAGGAAGTTCTGGTGCAGCCTCAAGAGCCCCATCAATTCTAACCAGTTCAGAGCGCAATCCGAAAACTTTAAAAAGCTGCCTCGATAAATAAATATTTGAATTATCAATAAGACGTTGAATAAAACCTCCAAAAGTTTCCAGTCCCTGGCTCGGGTCGTAAGGATGCTTTTGAAACAACGTTGAAGCCTGGTCACTAAACTGGGCTTTATTATCTCCCCAAACCATCAGTTTTATTAATTGCCATAATCCAAACCAAGCAAAAAATCCACCAGTAGAAAAGGCAATGGCCTTCCAGTTTTTCACAAAGGAAAAATAGATGAGTACGGCAAAAAAGGATGCAAATCCAATGCTTTTAATCAGACCCAGGCATAAAACAACAGCACCCAATGAAACATATCTGATAATTGTTTCTTTTGGTGTTTTAATTTGTTCATTATCAGTAATAAAGTCCTTAAAGAAATAAACAAAAAACAGAATCTGAACCATCAGAAAAAAAGCTTCAGCATAGGTCTGACTTCCATAAAAAAGCAAGTATGAATTAATTGATAACAGAATAATTGTTACAATCAGGATAGAAGTTGGAATGTGTCCTTTAAAAGCTTTGTATAGAAAATATAAATGACCTGTAAGAAAAATAGCTGAAAGAAGCTTTAACACAAACAAATTAATCCCAAAAATTACAACAAAAACACTTAGTACTATTGGATATAATGGCCCCTGGAAAGAAGGATAGCGAAACTCTTTGACGAAATCATAAGCACGTATAATGTATAAGGAATCATCGCCTCCAACGCTTACTCTCAAATCAAAAAGTAAAAAAGTAAATAATACCGATAGCGCAAAAAATACCCAAAACCATCGATTTTGTCTTTTTAAAAGAAAATTATCGATTATTTCAAGCAAATCGTTGCTTGCAGCTTTTTCAGTATTCTTTTTTTTTTGAGTCCTTTGTGGATTGATTTTTTGAGGTGGTTTTATGTTTCGACACAGCTTTTGATTATATGAGTGAATCAATTTTTTCTAAAAGTTCTTCTTTATTTATTGGTTTGGCTATAAAATCATTACATCCTGCTTCAATGATTTTTTCTTTTTCTTCTTCAGCCGAAAATGCAGATTGAGCAATAATTGGAACGTTATAGCCTTCATTTCTTAATGTTTTTGAGGCTGCATAACCATCCATTTTAGGCATACTTATATCCATAAGAATTAAATCAATACCATTTCCTTTTTTCACTGATTCGACCAATTCTTCACCATTCTTAGCCCAAAGTATTTGAGCACCAGAAACTTCCAGGCTTTTTTTAATAAGAATGAAATTCATTTCAGAATCTTCAGCAATCAGTATTGTTTTATCCTTCCAATTATAACTCATTTTAGTTAAGGTTAGTCCATTTGCAAATATAATCTATACACCCAAGGTTTCAAAATTGTAAATTATTGTCAGAATATTAATACTGTGCCTGTGCTAATGTTTTAATAATCAGTATTTTATTTGATAATGTCTTCAATCTCTGTATTGATCAAACTCCATGCTTCTTCAATTTTTTCAATTAGAACATGAATATTTATTTCAGGCTCGCTTTCTAATGACAGCATTTCAATTTTTCTTGCAGTTTCCGATAGATCTGGACGTCCAATGTATTTGAAAGTTGACTTTAGTGAATGTGCCTGAGTTTTTAGCTTTTCGTTTTCTTGAGCCTTATAATGTTTTTTTAACAATGTAATTTGTAATGGAACTTGTTTCGAATACTCATTCAGTGTTTTATGTATTTTATCTTTATTGCCTTTAAATAATTTTACAAAGAAGCTAAGATCTATAGTTTTGGTTTCAGTCATTGAATCTTCACCATTTGTAGTTGTTGGAGGTGTTTTTTCCAGCTGAACTAAAGAAGTTAGCTTTTTGATTTTTAGCAAAAGCTCATCGGCTTGGATTGGTTTTGAAAGAAAATCATTCATTCCCAGCTTTTTACCTTTTTCAATTTCAGTTGTAAGGGCATGAGCAGAGAGACCTAAAATGGGAGTTTGATTTTTCGGGGCTTCAAATTCCTCTCTTATTTTTAGCGTAGTTGTGTAACCATCCATTTTCGGCATTCGTATATCCATGATAACCAGATCAAAATCTTGATTTTTTAATTGTTCAAGCGCCTCAATGCCATTAAAAGCTTTAAATATTTTTAGATGAGGAATGTGTACTTTAAGCGTATCCTCAAGCAAAATCATGTTAATAGGATCATCTTCAACGGCTAGAATTTTCAGTTCTTTAATTTCGAGTTTTTCAATAGCATTAACAATTGTATTTTGTTCATAATCAGGACTATTTATTTGTTCGTAAGGCAATGTAAAATAGAAAGTAGTTCCAATACCAGGTTCAGATTCAACCCAAATTTTACCACCAAGTCGTTCGACCAGATGTTTGGTAATTGACAGGCCAAGTCCCGTACCTCCTGGGTTTTTGATTTTGTTATCTATAATCTGTCCAAAACGGCTGAAAATTAAGTCAATTTTATCATCAGGTATACCAATGCCTGTATCTTTAACATAAAATTGCAGCAGTTTTTTATTATGAATTACATATCCAAATTCAATAAACCCTGTTTCAATAAATTTTAGCGCATTTCCAACTAAATTAACCAGTATCTGGTGAAAGCGGAAAGGATCTGTATAAATGGCAAAACTGTCATCATTTGAAGCTACACTTAGCTTTATATCAATATGTTGTTTCGATTGGTTATTTTTTTCTTTTTCAAATGTAAATTTGAGTTCTTTTAATATTTTGTTTATTAGACATTTACTTTTTTCCAAGGTGATTTTTCCTGCTTCAATCTTAGAAACATCAATTATGTCTCTAATTAAGTTTAACAGATTATTTGCACTGCTAGTGATGTATTCACTATATTCCTTTCTCTGATTATTTTCAATGTCAGGGTTTGTTAAAAGTCTTGAAAAACCCAAAATGGCATTTAAAGGAGTTCTGATTTCATGAGACATGTTTGCCAGAAATGCTGATTTCAATACATCGGCTTCTTCTGCTTTTTCTTTCGCTTTTTTTAATATTTTTTCAGTATTTTTTTGTTCCGAAACATCCTGTACAATTCCAATGATGGTATTTGGTGCTTCTTTACTTTCTACATCGCAATTTGCAATTGCTTTTATAATTGTTTCCTTATTTGCAGTTTCATTAGATAAAGTAAATTCAAGATCAAGATTGTTTTTTCTATCAATAAGAAATAAAAGTTCATTTTTTAAAATCTCGATTTCATCTTTTGCAGCAAACGCACAGAATTCATCTATAGTAAGCTTTGTTTTTCCGGTTTTATATTTTAAAATTAAAACAGCTTCATCAGATAATTTTATCATTTTACTAAGCCTGTTTAGTTCCCAGAAACCAATTTTAACTAATGACTGTGAGATTCTTAATTTTTCTTTCAGAAGTGCAAGTTCTTTTTCAATATTATTGAACTTTTCCATAAGTAGATTTAGTTTTGATAATTGCTTCTGAACACAATTATTATTCCATATGCTTAACAAATGTACTTTTAAAAATAGAATTTACGAAACCTAAGAAAATATTCTTTTTCGGGTAATTTTCCAGCACTTGGTGTCTCTTATTAGTGAAGAAATACTCATGACGGCCTGGTTTTTGATTGAATTTGTACCTTAGTTAATACAACTAACCATTTAGTAAATGAAAAAGCGGTTGAATAAGTGTTTAATATTCAGTGTACTATTGTGTTTTCATATTTTTACTTATACTCCAATAAATGCTCAGCAGCCTGTTGATAGCCTTGTTTTGGCTTTAGATAATAGCAATGACGAAATAAAAAAAGAGATAATTTTTGAGTTGGCTTTAATTCATATCAATTTAACAAATGATACCAATATTTTTAAGCCAGTAATAAGCATTCCGCTGAAGTTGACAAACAATACATATTTGGCTATGTTTTATGAGCAATTAGGTGAAATATACTTGGCAAAGAAAAACTTCGATGAGGCTTATATTTGGCAACAAAGAGCATTGACAACTTATAAGGAAGAGGATGATGAATTGGGTTTGGCGAGGGTTAAACTGTTACAAGGACAGTTATATACAGAGTTCTCTGATTTTGAGGAGGCAATCAGTTCATACATGGATGCTTTAGAAATTGCTAGCGATAATGGTGAAGTTGAAATGAAAGCTAATATACAGGTTCATCTTGGCTTGGTTTTTCAAGAACTTGGACAATTTGAAGAAACCAGGAAGCTTTTTTCAAAAGCAATTAATATTTGGGAAGAGTCTGGTGACACTTTTAAACTCTCTGAAGCTTATTTTTACTTAGCAGATCTTGATAAACAGCAGGGAAAGCTGGATGAAGCTTTAATTGCTATTCAAAATTCGATTGTTTTAGCAGAGTATGCAAAATCTGAAAAGGGCTTGGCAAATTCATACTTTGAAATTGGACAGATATATGAGTTGAAAGATGAGTTCATAATGGCAGAATCCTATTATCAAAAGTCGTTGAAGCTTTTTAAGCTGATTAGTGATCGGTATGGGATGGCCAGGGCTTTAAATCAGATTGGGTTATATTATTTGTCTATAGATGAGCTTGACAAGGCCAGAGACCAATTAAATGAAGCTTTGATAATTGCTGATTATATTAATTCAAAAGAATTACTGACAGAAATTTACAAGAACCTTTCGGTTTTTTACGAAAAAGAAAAGCTTTATGAAAATGCGATAAAATATTTCAAATTGCACACAATAATGAAAGACAGTGTTTTTTCGAACAAGCGTTTTCATAAAATAACAGAGCTGAAGTTAAAACTCGAAAATGACGAAAAAAGTGAAACAATAAAGGAATTAAAAAACATTTCTTACTACCAGAGAGAATCTATTGAAAATCAGAGGTATATGCTTGCCGCCAGTGCGATAGCCGGACTGTTGTTTTTCATAATAGTAATCATTGTTTTTAAGCAAAACCTGAGAAGAAAAAGGTCAAACAGGGAATTAAAGATACAAAAGAATAGGGCAGAAGAGGCCGATCGTTTAAAATCTGCATTTTTAGCCAACATGTCTCACGAGATTCGTTCTCCAATGAATGCCATTATCGGATTTAGCAATATCATTACTGATTCCTTTGATTTAGATGAAGAAATGACTCAATATATGGGTTATATAAAACAAAGCGGCGCTAATTTAATTCAATTGGTAGATGATATTATTGACATTGCAAAAATTGAAGCTGGTCAGCTAAAAATAAGAAAAGAAAGTTTCGATTTAGATGAAATGCTTCAAAAGCTGCATATTTCTGTCCAGGCAGGGTACGAAAAGCTAAAAAGTGCTAAAGTTTCAATTTATTTAAATACCCCCAAAGAGTCTAAAACACCTCAGATTATATCAGATGAGCTGAGAATAAAGCAAGTACTAACTAATTTTATTAGCAACGCTGTTAAATTTACAGAGAATGGTTTTATTGAATTTGGATATGAAATACTACCCGATAATCAGTTGCTTTTTTACACGAAGGATTCTGGTCTGGGAATAGCAGAGAAAGATAAAGAGCTTGTCTTTCAACGATTTGGGCAAGTTGAAGATACCTACACTCGAAATACCTCAGGTACAGGCCTTGGGCTTGCAATTTCTCGAAGTATTATTCAATTGTTAGGTGGAGAGATCTGGTTTGATTCGACAGAAGGAAAAGGAACAACTTTTTTCTTTAAAATTCCTGTAGAGTATGACAAAGCAACACCTGCAAAAAGTGCTATTGCAGCGACCTTTATAAATAATTACGACTGGTCTGATAAACTAATTCTGATAGTAGAAGATGATGAAATGAACTTTGGGGTTATCAGAACACTTTTAAAAAAGACAAAAGTCCGGTTGATTAGAGCTAAAAATGGTGTAGAGGCTGTAAAAATTGCTCATTCCAGTGATCTTATCAATCTTATACTAATGGACATCCAATTACCGCTAATGAATGGCTATGATGCAAGCAGGGAAATTAAAGCAGAAAAGAATATTCCAATAATAGCTGTTACTGCTTACGCAATGCCTGGAGAGCGACACAAAAGTTTCGAAGCAGGTTGCAATGATTTTATTACTAAGCCTTATAACATGAATGAGTTGATGACTAAAATCTCAGTTTTGATGGGTTGATATTCAAATTTTAGTTTGCTCAAAAACAAATTTAGTTTGTATCTTGTAAAGCTTTATAAAATTAGATCAAGTAAGTTCGCTATCAGAAGTACAAATAATGGCACTTATTACTGAAGAACATGAAATAAAAGATGATAAGCAGGTGATAAAGAAATTTGAATTGAATTTCATTACTCTTGCTTTTACCAAAGAGAATAAGGAGTTAGAAACTCATTTTCTGGTTGATTTTTATAACAAATCGCTCAATCAGGTTCGATTTGCGATTTTTATGGCCATAATTGTATATTCTCTTTTTGGTATAATAGATGCTGCATTGATTCCCGATTTTGAAAATAAGTTTTTGATTATCAGGTATTTGATTGTTGTTCCGATGCTTTTGGGGGTATTGGCATTTAGCTTTACGAAACTATATAAGCGAAAGTTGCAATTTGTTTCGGCTTGTGTGGTAATAGGATCATGTTTTGGTGTGATTGCAATGGTAATGCTGGCACCACCAAATCTTGGTAGTTACTATTTTTTGGGAATGATTCTTATTCTCATAATGAATTATGGGTTTTTAAAGCAGCGATTTATCTGGGCGGTTGGTGCAGGTTTTATTTCTTCAATCGTTTTTATCGTTGGAGTCTTCACTTTTATTGAAATTCCATTTTTGCAAGCAGTAGTAAACAGTTTTTTCCTCATAGCTGTTAATCTGGTCGGTTTTTATATAGCACGTTATTTAGAGGTTTATGCTCGTCGAGATTATTTTACTAATCAATTATTGAAAATAGAACGGGTTAAATTAAGAACTCTTAATGCAAGACTTGAAGCAAAAATTAAGGATAAAGCACAACAAATAGGAAATCTGCAGAAAGAAATTCTTGATGATTTGGAGAAAGGAAATCATATTTTATAGGAGAATAGGGCGTTTGAAGAATTTCAGCGATCAATGAGGCGTAAAATTTTATCTAAAAAATGCATGATTTCCTCAAAGTAATTACAGCTAATTATTTATAAATCTTATTTTGCGAATACTTAATAAAATCATTAAATTTGTTTAATTACTAACTTAAAATTATTAATTATGGGTTACTACACGACTATTGATGGTAAAAAATACGATGGTGAATTATTAGAATTTGCTGATGCAGCTGTTGCTGGTGCAGGTGATGGCCGAATTTCTTTAAAAGATGCTGAAGGACTTTTAGCAAAAGTTAAAGATGGTGATTCTTATACAGATATCGAGAAAGACACAATGGCCTATATTAGAGACAACTACAAGTGGACAGAAGAAGCAGACGAATGGTTTAGAACTGAAATTCGTAAATGGGCTGCGACAAAATAAATGAGTACACAATAAACGGATAAAACCCTTTTAGAATTAATCTGAAAGGGTTTTATTTTATGTCCTTAGTTATTATGAAATGAATTAATAGTAAAGCGCCTTTCCTTTTGCTCAGCACTTTTCTTTAGCATATTTCTAATATCTGTTTTTGCCGAACAACTGCAAGAATCTCCACAAGTACCACTACTTTTAACACGAAGTGTTTTTATGATAGAATAAACAGCATAAGCAGCAGCCAGGAAAACTATTGTTAAAGTAATAACTTCTTGTGTCATAATTTTACTTTTTAAACAAATAAACTACCAATTTGATAAGTTAACAGAGAAACAACATAAGCAATTGCTGTTGTATAAAACATAGTAAATACTGCCCATTTCCAGTTGCCTTCTTTTTTTATTGCAGCAATTACTGCAACACAAGGGAAATAGATTAAAATGAACAACATAAGAGAATATGCAACAAGTGGGGAGAGTACTTTTTGGCCTTTCTTCGGTCCACTTGTATATTCTTGTTGAATTAATTTATCTGCAAGACTCTCAGAGTTTTCATCTGCCTCGAAATCAGCTTGATAAAGCACCCCCATTGTACTGACTACAATTTCTTTTGCTGCCAGGCCTGTGATAATACTTACACCAATTTTCCAATCGAAACCTAAAGGTTGAATTGCAGGTTCAATAGCTTTTCCCATTATTCCAATATAAGAATTGGCTTGTCTTTCACTTTCTTTAGCTAACTCTAATTCTGCAATGTTCTCTGTTTTAACTTCTTCAGTTAAACTCTGATTTGCAGAAATTTGTTCGATTTGTGCATCATAATCTTTTGTAAATTCAACATCTCTAGGATAATAACCCATTGCCCATATTAGAATAGAAGCTATTAAAATCACACCTCCCATTTTTCTTAAATATTGAACACCTTTGTTCCACATATGAATGGAAGTGTTTCTTAGTGTAGGAATTCTATAAGGAGGTAATTCCATAACAAATGGAACATCTTTTTTACTAAAAAATGTTTTTTTCATTGCCAGGCCAACTAAAACTGCCAGTGCTATTCCAATAAAATAGATTGAAAACAGGATAGTTCCAGGGTTTTCAGGGAAAAAAGCAGAAATTAACAGAATATAAACCGGCAATCGGGCACTACATGACATAAACGGGGTAATTATCATGGTCAAAATCCTGTCTTTCTGATTCTCAAGAGTTCTGGTAGCCATTACTGCCGGAACATTACAACCGAAACCCATCACAAGCGGGATGAATGATTTTCCGTGCAATCCCATTTTGTGCATCAACTTATCCATGATAAAAGATGCCCTTGCCATGTATCCTGTGTCTTCCATCAGAGAAATAAAAAAGAAGAGAATTAAAATATTAGGCAGAAAAATGATGACTCCACCAACTCCCCCTATAATCCCATCTACTAATAAATCTTTTAAGGGGCCTTCTGGCATTGTATCTGAGACAAACGTTGAAAGTGCTGCTACGCCTGTGTCTATCCAGTCCATAGGAATGCTTCCAATAGTGAATGTTGCCTGAAACATTAGCCACATAAAGAAGATAAAAATTGGAAAGCCGAATACTTTATGCGTAATTAAGTTGTCAACCATGTCGGTTTTTCTTCTACGCACTTCAATGCTGGGAATATATGTTTCTTTTAAAGCACCTGCGATAAAACCGTATTTTGCATCAGTGATAATAGTTTCAGACTTTTCGCCATATTCTTTCTCAAGTTTTTTTATTTCTTTTTTAGTTGTATCAACAATTTCTTTTAGATTTTCGCATGCAGTTAATCGAAGCTGGGTTGTTTGATCTTCTTCGAGTAGTTTTATTGAAAGGTATCTTGATGAAAATCTGTCGGTTATTGAATGATTAATTTTAATCTTATTTTGAATATTTTCAATAGAATTTTCAATGGTTTTTCCGTAGTTGATGTGAATGTGCCTGACAGTTGGCTCCTTTTCTTCATACACATCAATGATTTTATTGAAAAGCTGTTCTATTCCTTTACCTTTTGCTGCAACTGTTGGAATAATTGGCACACCAATCATTCTGCCAAGTGCTTGATAATTAAATCTTGCGCCCTTTTTCTCCAATTCATCATACATGTTTAAAGCAATTACTACTTTAATATTCATGTCAATTAACTGGGTTGTCAAATATAAGTTACGCTCCAGATTAGATGCATCTATAACATTTACAACTACATCCGGCATTTTTTCAGTGATATGCATCCTCACATAAAGCTCTTCAGGAGAGTATTCCGTAATTGAATAAGTGCCTGGTAAATCTGAAATATTAAAGGTGTAGCCATTTTGCCTAAACTTAGCTTCTTTGGCATCAATTGTAACTCCACCATAGTTTCCAACACGCTCATGAGAACCAGAAGCATAATTAAAAAGTGTTGTTTTTCCACAATTTGGGTTACCAACTAACGCAATATTTATAATTGATCCTTTTTCTTTTACCGATTTTTTTAGAATATCTTCATCAATGGTGCCTTCAAATTTTGTCTCATCTAAGAGCTTTGCATCCTCTAATGAAACCATTTCCAGTAAGTTAGCTTCACTTCTTCTGAGTGAAACTTTGTAATCCATTATTTCGTACTCTACCGGGTCTTGCAAGGGGGCGTTCTTAATTACCTTCACTTTTTTCCCTTTTACAAAGCCCATTTCGGTGATTCTTTTTCTGAAAGCGCCATGTCCTAAAACTTTAACAATAACTCCTTCTTCACCTGTCTTTAAATCCGACAATCGCGTTTCTTTAAGAATGTTGGTATCCATGTGCTACCTTAAAATTAAAACTTGACAAAAATACATTATATTATTGAAATCAGAATGCGTTATTTAGAATCATTCTAATTAAAAATTTAATCCAAATCTTAAAATTCCTACAAAAGCATTTTCCAAGGATTCATTTGTTCCTGCAGGGTTAATTACATACTGCAAATCTTGCTGTAGGAACAGATGATCACCTAATTCAGCCTTATAACTTAATTCAATAGCAGTTTCATTCCCACCAACGCTTGTTTTAAACCAGGTATGTGCTACTCCTAATCCGATTTCATCTTTACACCTTTTGTTTGATATTCCACAATAATGCAAACCAAATCCCAGATATCCAAAATGATTATTTACGTCAGGATCGCTGTAGCTGAATTGGCTGAAAATTCCTAGGCCTCCATCTCGATTGGCAGGTTTAAATACCAACTGATCCATTACAAAATAAAATCCATTGTTATGACTTATAGTGTTTTGATTCTCCTCTGCTATTATGTGATCATGATGATAATAACCAAGTTTGTAGCATCCAGGTTTTTCATTAATTACTGTTGAGAATTCAATTTCTCCAATATATAAAGAACCATCATCTGTTTTTAAACTCCAGTTTGTATTGTATTCATCTTCTTGATAATCAGATAGTAATCCGTCAAAAACAGCAGTTTTAAATCTAATTGACTTGTTCATTTCCCACTGAATTTGTAATCCAGGCCTCGTAAGCGGAAAGATGGGAGAGGGAACATTGTCGGCAATGGTTGAGTGAATACCAAAAGAACTATTAATAAACATTCCTCCGAAATCACTAGCTGCGAATTCAGCATTTAAATCCTGCAGACCAATTATAAAACATAACTGATCTAAATTTTGTTTATACCAGAATTCATGCAAATAAGTAATGTTACCAGCTTCAATATTTGAAACTGTTTGAAAATCACCAATTAATGTGGCTGTTGGTTCTCCACCATGAGTATTGGCGCCGTTAATGAAAAGTTCACCTCCTTTCCAAAATCCTGCTTTTTCGGTATCAAAACCAATTAGTAGATTAGCCATTCCTAAATAGGTGTGCCCTGTTTGTATTCCCCCATTCATATTAAGCAAGGCATCTCCAACATAGTTTAACTCATAACTAAAAGCATTTTCTTTTTGCTCTTGTGCAATAAGAAATGATTGGTTAAAAAGAAGCAACAAACAAATGCCTGACAATAATTTCCTGGTTTTCATTAATATTCAAGTCTAACTGATTACTAATGCAAAATTAGGGTGAGTTAATAGAGTGGGCAATCCCTATTAGTTGTGATTTTAATGCAGAGCATATGTATTAAATACCAAAAGGACAATAACGCAGAAATTAGTGTTATTGTCCTTTTCACAAAAAGGTTATATGGAAAGTAATAAATAGTCTTAGTTTACACAGCTTTCAAATTTGTACCACAAATCATTATCCGAAATAATTTGTACTTCAGGAGTTTTGTTAAAGTAGACATAACGTCCCTGGTTTTCAACAGCTTTTTGAAAGTTGCTTGAAATTCCGTCAGCAGAAGTCAGCAAGTCAGTTATGGTTCTTAAATTCTTTTCTTGCGAATAATCAACGCAAATTGTCAAAACACCTTCATCAATTTTAAAGCAGGTGCCATCTTCAATTTCGAATACCATACTGAAAATCTCATGTTTCCCTATTGAATTGAGAAATGTTTGAAACATTTCAAGAGTGATATCAAGTCCTTCAAAAAAATCTTCATTATAATCATAGTCGCCAATTTTATCTTCGTCATCTTGAAAAAGAAATAATTGATCAATAAGCATAAGTTGATTTTTACCAAATAGGTTAACAATGCTTTCGAAAGAAAAAGGTTCAAGTTTTAACTCAAGTTGTTGTTCTTTCTTGGTGAATTTAGCTGAATAAGGTGTCTTCATTTTTCCTGTATTAATTTATTGTCAAAAATATGTGTGATTGAGCACATCCACAATCGCATAAACAAGGTATTTTTTATACCTTATTTATGGTATTAGGGTTAGATTTTGATGCTGTCTTTTATTGGGGAAAGTTCTTACAGTGAGTAAATTATGATAGATGGCTAGTGTTATGTCAAGGCTAATTTGTCAGGTGACAACACCTGACAAGTGCACCAGCCAGGTGTTGTCACCTGGCTAATTACCAGGAATATCATACTTGACTTGACACTAGTGTTTCAGTAAAAGTGATAGATTTATGGTGTACTAAGCCTGTCCAAGATTTTGTGAAATCTAGTGTAAATCAATATTTAATGTTGGTTTGAAGGTCGTTAGACATTGGTCATTAGTCATTTACTACCAATGACATAATGACTTGTGATAAATGACTTTTTGAAAAAAATAAATGCTTGTAAAACAAAGTAATTACAAAATTCAAAAAAGGTTGAGTCTAGTTAAAATCTACTACCATGAAAGACCTTGTTTATCTCTATATTATAAACCATTTCCTATGGTACATTTTCATATCGTAGTACTATTTTTCAGAGTGAAAGGATTTATTTTAAGCACTAAAAATGTTAGAACTAACATTAAAGATTGAAGCTACAGTGCAAAATATTGAGCAACTTGGATAATTACAGTTTTTAGAATTGACTACTCTCTCTCTTTAAAAAAAGAAGGGAAAAGGTTATTTCTTTTGGCAAAATTATAAAGGCCAGAGATGTTTTTACTTTTTGTTTTTTTCATAATATTTCTACGATGGGTAGTTACTGTATGATAACTTAAGTTTAGTCTATCTGCAACATCTTTATTAGAAAGACCATACAAAAGCAACTCAAGTACTTCCAGTTCCCTGTCACTCAACATTGCTTTATTTTCAATGTAAAGTTCAGGTTCCTGATAAAAGTTTTTTGCTATTTCTAAAAGGTTATCACAATAATAATAACCATTATCCATTACTTTATCAATTGCAATTAACAATTCTTTTTTTGAGGTGTTTTTTAACAAACAGGCTTCAGCTCCTGAAAAAAGGGCTCTTTTCAATATCTCTTTCTCGTTATGTGCAGTAAGTAGAAGTACTTTGGTCTCAGGATATCTTAATTTAAGTTCTTTTGTTAACTCAATTCCATCCATTTCTGGCATGCTTATGTCTGAAATAACTAAGTCTACTTGCTTCTCTTTCAAAATAGACAGTGCTTCCAAGCCATTATTTGCATCAGCAATAATCCTTATTGTATCAATATCACCAAGTAAACTTTTTAGTCCATTCAGAACTATCGGATGGTCATCAATCAATAAAATATTAGTGGGTCTGTTGTCTTTCATCTTATGTTGATTGGTTTATTTTTCAAAATTATTATTTCAGATAGATTTAGACAGGTATTTCAATTTTAATTTTGGTTCCTTTATTTATTCCTGTCAAAACATCAATTGCCCCATCTAACATTTGTACCCGTGAAAAGATGCTTTTCCAGCCTAACCCCTTGTTTTTGTATAGATCTAAATTTTCCATGCCTTTCCCATTGTCATTTATTGATAAGAAAAGCATATTATTCTCCTGATGGAAATCAAGGTTTACAAGTGTTGCGTTAGAATGTTTTATTATGTTGTTTAAAGCCTCCTGAACAATTCGATAAACTAAAATCTCAAGATTTTCGCTGTATTTCTTTTCTGTTTTTTGATAGTCAAAAATCACTTTAATCTGGTTTCCATCATTTATTTTGGATATTAGTTCATTAATTGATGCAACTAGCCCGTATTTAATAAAAGAGCTGGGCATAATGTTATAGGATATATTTCTCAATTCAGAACAAGAACTATCAAGTAAGGTCATAGTGTCAGTATACAGTTTTTTATTTGTTTTAGTCTGATTTTCTACCATATCTTCTAATCCTGACAGGCATAGTTTTGTGGTAGAAAGCATTTGGCCAAGGCTATCGTGCAAATCTACAGCTATTCTTTTTCTTTCATTTTCAATAGCATTAACTACTGCTTTAAACCTTTGCAATTGTTCATTTGCTAACTTTTTTTCATACAGTCTTTTTTGTTTTGAGTTTCTTCTATAAAAGAAGAAGGAAAAGGAAATTACGATGATTATTAATAAAGAAAATAAGATAATGATTTGTGATTTTTGTTTGTACTTTTCAACTTCTATTTCTTCATTTTTCTGGGCCGTAACTTCATGATGGACTGACATTTGTATGATGGAATCTTGTGTTTCATTGTTGGGTAAGTATTTCCTTGATTTAAAATGCAATTTAGTATATTTTCCAATTTGTTCAGTTGAATCAGGCAATTCTTTATAGATTGAAAAGAGTATAAAAGCAGTTTCTGCAAATAGTCGTTTGGCTCCAATCTCATTGGTAAGTACCACATTTTCTTTAAGCAGTTTTTTAGCCATTTCAACATTACTTTGAAGTAAGTGTAACTTTGCCAGGTTTAATTTTACTGCTGCTTTTCCTATTTTATTATTAATCTTATCATTAATTTTCAATGATTTAATATAATACTCGCCGGCTTTTTTAAAATTCTTGTTTCCCAAATAGTAGTTTCCGTAATAAAGAAGTGCTTGTGCAACCTCCACATCGTTTTTTTCCTTTACAAAAATGTCCATGGCTTTGTCAAGAAATTTAAACGCATTTAAAGAGTCGTCTTGACTTATGAAATAGTTTCCAATTGATAATTTTATTTTACCAATACTTATTTTGATTAAAGCAGAGTCTTTGTGATTTATGGATAATGTTTGATAAATTTCTAAAGCCTTTGAATAAAAGGTGTAAGCCTTATCATATCTTTGTCCGGCCATATAAATATGAGCCAGATTATGATAAGAATTTGCCATACCTGCTTGATTTTTACTGGCTTTCTGCAGCTCTAAAGATTCATAGTGTATAGCCAGGGATTTAATAAAAAGCCCTGATTTTTCATATATATTTCCCAGCAAATTAAGAGTTTCAGCACTCCTTGATTTCCTTTTTCGTTCAATAGAATCTGTTTTTATTGCATATTTCTGGGCTTTTATATACTCTCCAATATCCAAATAATTTAAAGCTAATTTATAAGTGATATCAGGCAGGATATCTGATATTCCACTTTGTTCTGAAAGTTGATAAGCATCTGTAAAACAGCTCAATGATTCATTAAATCTAAATTGCTTATTATAACAGTCTCCCAAATAACAATATGCTTCAATTATTTTGTCTGTATCTTCAGTTTTTTTTGTAAGCAAAAGATGCTTTTCTGCTTTTTTTACTCTTTCATTTAACGGGATATTACCCCATTTCTTGAAAGTGGACTCTTTATCTTTACTAGAATAGTTAATAAAGTAAAATGACAATAAAATAATCGTAATTAAAGTTATAAAAATGTATAGTCCTTTTTTTTTCAATTAATCAGTGTTTAGGTATTTTTGTCAAGCAAATTTATCATTATTATGAAAAAGTTCATTATAATTATTGTCATATTCGGTTATATTTTCAATGTTGATGCTCAAACTTTCAAGGGAGAAGTATTGCTTTCTTCAATAAATGAGGCAACAACCATAAAAATTAATGGGGAGCGCAAGATTATTGATAATACTCTATTATACGACAAATCTGCTGAAATTGAAGTTCTTACCGGAAAGTTAAATATCCTTGGAACTAATGGCGAAGAAGTTTGTATTAGTGCGGGTAAAAGTTTTTTTGTAAAGAAGACCAGGACTAGTGATAAAGATGCAACATTTGATAAGGTTTATAACTATTTAAATTCTCCATCTACGTATCTTCCAAATTTGTATAATTCTAACCGGAATTATTTTGGTGATGAAAATGGAGAGTTAGTTATTTTTCCAATGGAGTCTAAGGTATTGGATGTTAAGAATATCAGATTATACTTTTCAAAAAAACTTGAGCCAGATGTTTTGTTTAAGGTTTTTTTGAGTAAAAATGATTCTTTGGTATGGCAAACAAAAGATCCTTACAATAAAGTTAATACACAAATATTGCCTTTACAGGATGGGAACAAGTATTGCTGGAGAATTTATAATGGGAGTAACAGCCTGAAGGGAAAAATAGAATTGCTTGAGAAGGATGAAATTAAGTTGCCAAAACTTGATTCTTTAAGTTCGAAAACAGATTATTTAGATTGTTTCGTTAAATTAATGGAGAATGAATGTCGATTTGAAGCAATTGACATTTTATTGAAAGCAAAAGAGAAATTTCCAGACTGCACAATATTTCGTAACTTATACGGAAAAATTTTGCAGATTATTGAATAGTTAGTAGTTCGGTGATGGTTTTCAGGATGTTTAGATTAGTATCGATAGAACTAAATCTAGTTTGTACACATCTCAAATTTGTACCACAAATCGTTATTCGAAATAATTTGTACTTCGGAGGTTTTGTTGAAGTAGACATAACGTCCTTGGTTTTCAAGAGCCTTTTGAAAGTTACTTGAAATTCCATCTGCTGATGTAAGCAAATCCGTTAATGTTCCTAAGTTCTTTTCTTCAGAACTATCTACAGAAACTGTTAATACTCCTTCATTAATTGTAAAGCATGTACCGTCCTCAATTTCGAATACCATGCTGAAAATTTCATGTTTACCAATTGAGTCGAGAAAGGTTTGAAACATTTCAAGAGTGATGTCCAAACCTTCAAAAAAGTCTTCGTTGAAGTCATAATCTCCAATTTTATCTTCTTCATTTTGAAAAAGAAATAATTGATCAATAAACATGAGTTGATTTCTGCCAAAAAGGTTAACAATGCTTTCGAAGGAAAAAGGTTCTAAGGTTAATTCTAGTTGCAGTTCTTTTTTTGTAAACTTCACGCAATAAGGTGTTTCCATAATAATTAGAAAGATAAAAATTAAAAAAATATTTAACTTAAATTTTACTAAATACCTAACTGAGATATTTTCATACCTTAATTAGATGTTCCATCTGTTTGTGAAGTGGTTGTTCTAGTTTGGAGTTCTTTGTATGCTACAAAAGTAAAATTTCAGAGGACAATGCAAAAGGATTTTATACCATCAAACAGCAGATGACAGGAATTCGAATGCGGATGACAGGAATTAGTTAATAACTGGTCAAATTTCAGGAATAACTGGTTTTTAGATAACGATTTCAAGTAAATTTAGCCGCATTTTCTTCTGGTGATTCCTATTTATTTGTGGTATATTTAATGATCGTTATACGATTTAGGTATGTATGAATTATAATGTTTTGATCAATTTTTAGGATAATGTGCTTTGTTTTGGTTCAATTAGTTCAGGAATTGGCAAACCAAAACCTAATTCACCATTCAACCTTTTGATCAAATGAGCAGAAAGAAAGGGGGACTCTTTTTCAAGATTCTGATGTACAAAGAAGTAGATATTATTAATGCCTTGTTCAATCCATATTTTTATTCGTTCAAACCAATCATCCAGTCGATCATAATCACTATTTATATTTGCACCTACATAACGAATAAATGCATTAGGGCCGGTTAATCTCATGTGCATCAGATCTCTTCTGCCTGCAGTATCTACTATAATATTTGTAATCTGATATTTTTCAAGTAGGTTATAAAGTTCATTGGCTGTTTTTTCGTCATTGTACCAGTCAGTATGCCTGAACTCAATTGCCAGAGGAATTTCTTTTGGCCAGTTTTCAACAAAGCGGATAACCCTGTCGAAATCTTTTGGTGCAAAATTGTTATGCATTTGCAAAAAAATCATTCCAAGACGATCTTCTAAATTACTTGCAGCATCTAAATACCTTTCTACAATATCCCCTACATTATTAAGCCTTCTTAAGTGGCTGATATCCTGTGATATCTTTGGAAAAAAGCGAAAGTTGTCAGGTGTCTTCTCTTTCCATTTTGCAAATTGTTCAGGAGGGAAAATTCTATAGAATGTGGCATTTAACTCAATTGAGTTGAACTGAGTTGAGTAATATTCTAATTCGTCTTTTGTTCCCCTGGGATAAAAGTTTTTTAAATCAGTTTTATTCCATTTTGCACACCCAACATAAATTTCCGGCTTTTCTTTATTTCCGTACTTTTTAAGGACCTCAGAAGTCTGAGGATGATCTTGTGGTAATGTAAAATCAACTACCTCCGGATTGTCAACCTTCCCAAATTTCATAAGACTGGTTTATTTTGTTTAAAGTTATACAAAGTAAAATTAGCTCAAATTTTTATTTTTTTCAGAATATTTTATGGCAAAATTTTGTTCTCAGGACAATATTTAAGACAAAATCATCTTTTATTTCAATTTATAAACTTCTTTAAACCAGTGACTTGTGAATGTTGCTTGAAAATATTTATAAAAATGTTTGGATGGAATAAAAGTTTAAAATAGTTTTGTCATCAAGAATTCAAATATTCCTTTCTTCAAAAAAGGGTGTTTGATTTATACAGAAGAGTGGAGAGATTAGGCTCTATGAAACTCTGGCAACCTACCCGCTTTAGGCAAGGTGCCAATACCTAATCTCGGAGTAATCCGGGAAATTATAAATTAAAAACTCGAAAATCATGAAAAAGTATTTAATGCGGTCTTAAGAGCTTTTACTTATCAGAGAATTTCTGTAAGAAAAGTTTTGAATTATTAATGGCAATATAGGTATGTGGCAATGTTATACCATGTTTGGAATATTCACATTTCTCGCAAAAAGCAAATTAGAAAAAATCCATGCAAAACAGAAAAGTAATAAAAGTAGGCGGATCAAATTTAAAGCAAATTGAAGATGTAAGACGAATTGCTCAAATAATTGTATCCTATAAGAAAGCTCCTGTTGTTGTTGTCTCTGCTTTTTATGGAGTGACAGACAAGATTATAAATTGCTTGAATTCCCTTTACTCTAAAAATACTATTGAGAACCTTATAAACGAATTGAGGAGTTTAAAGTTCGAGTACTTATTAGAGCTACTAAGTGATGAAAGGTTGCGAGACGAAACATTTGATAAAATCAAGAATTTATTGAATGAACTTAATGGATATTTAACTCAACTTGTTAAAAATAAGGATTTTGCAACTTCTGATAAAGATTATGTTTTGAGTTATGGCGAACGCCTTAGTGCAACTGTTATAACTGCAGTAATAAAAGAGTTAGAAAGTAAATGCCAGATAGCCTTTCCAGAACATATTGGCCTGATTACAGACAATGTTGCAGGTAATGCTAGTGTTGATTTGGAGATATCTAAGAAGAATTTAAATGGGTTATTTGATACAAATACTATTTATGTAATACCTGGTTTTTATGGTATTTCAAAACAAGGACTAATTCGATTGCTAGGCAGGGGAGGCACAGACTACAGCGCTGCTGCAATTGCTTACTGTATAAGTGCTTCAACATTAGATGTTTGGAAGGATGTTGATGGGTTTATGACAGGTGATCCCAAACATGTAACTTCACCATCGCAGGTAGACCATCTAAGTTATTTAGAGGCCGCAGAACTGGCTTATTTTGGTGCAGGTATTTTGCACCCAAGAACAGTTGAACCTCTTCAAAAAGTAAAGATACCTATTTGTATTTTTAATGTAAACAAGGATAATGCAAATAGTCTGCCCCAGACAATTATTGATGAGGAAATTTCCATTTTTCCAAAGGTGATAAAAAGCCTGACTTTTGAAAATCAGATAGGGATTCTTTGTATAAAGGGGCCAGGAGTTGGGTTTATTCCTGGTATTTTATCAGAGATAACCAAAATACTATATAATCATTCAATAAACATTAGTTCTGTTATTACATCTCAAATCTCAATTAATTTATTAATTGGCTATGACGAGATTGACGAAGCGCAGCGACTGATTAAGTCTCTTGACCTGCATGCGGTTACAGAGATCGTTCTCAAAAGGGACGTTTCGTTGATTGCAGTTGTTGGTAATGGTATGACGAAAGCTCCTGGAGTTGCAGCAAAAGTTTTTACTGCAATTGCAGAAGAAGGGATTAATATTTTGTTAAGCTCATTGGGGGCATCAGATGTTGTGACTTATTTTATTGTGGATAAATGTGATAGAGAAAGAGCTATCAGTAAATTACATGATGCACTTTTTAACGAGGAGCAAATTGCAGCGCGCGCAATTGCACTCTCACTGAATTAGTTTAAAACACCTAAAACATTAAGTAAATTATTAATTAACATTAAAAAAAGAAGAAAATGGCAGATAATTATAGATTTGAAACATTGCAGCTTCATGCTGGACACGAAATTGACCAGGATACCTTATCAAGGGCTGTTCCTTTGTATCAAACATCATCCTATGTGTTTAAAAATTCTGAACATGGCGCTAACTTGTTTGCACTTAAAGAGTTCGGGAATATTTATACCCGATTAATGAATCCTACAACTGATGTTTTTGAAAAGCGAATAGCTGCATTGGAAGGTGGTGTTGCAGCTCTGGCAGTTGCTTCGGGACATGCTGCACAGTTTATTGCCTTAAATAACATTCTAAAACAGGGAGATAATTTTGTGACTTCGCCATTTTTGTATGGTGGTAGCTACAACCAGTTTAAAGTTAGTTTTAAAAACTTAGGTATTGAAGCCCGTTTTGCAAAAGATGATACTGCAGAAAGTTTTGAGCCTTTAATTAATAAAGGTACCAAAGCATTGTATGTGGAAACCATTGGTAACCCTGGTTTTAGTGTACCTGATTTTGAAAAACTGGCAGTCCTGGCAAAAAAATACGATATCCCGCTAATTGTTGACAATACTTTTGGAGCAGGAGGTTACTTATGTCAGCCAATTAGTTATGGTGCAAATGTGGTTGTTGAATCAGCTACAAAATGGATTGGAGGGCATGGTACAAGCATTGGAGGTGTAATTGTTGATGCAGGTAATTACGATTGGAATAATGGCAAATTCACTCAGTTCTCTGAACCATCCGAAGGCTATCATGGCTTGAAATTCGGTGAAGTTTTTGGTGTGAATGGACCATTTGGGAACATTGCATTTGCAATTAGGGCAAGAGTTGAAGGTTTAAGAGACTTTGGTCCTGCAGTGAGTCCATTTAACTCATTCCTTTTTTTACAGGGCTTGGAAACGCTATCATTGAGGGTTGAGCGTACTGCTCAAAATGCCCTGGAGCTAGCTAAGTGGCTTGAAGCACATCCAAAGGTCGAAACCGTAAATTATCCTGGTTTAGAGTCGAGCAAATATCATGGGCTGGCAAAGAAATACCTTAAGAATGGCTTTGGTGGGGTATTATCATTCACTACCAAAGGAAGCAAATCATCGACCACTGATTTGGTTGATAATCTTCAGTTAATCAGCCATTTAGCAAATGTTGGTGATGCAAAAACGTTGATTATTCAACCAGCAGCCACAACTCATCAGCAATTGAGCGAAGAAGCTCAAAAAGAGGCGGGTGTAACTCCTAATTTACTTAGATTATCAGTGGGTATCGAGCATATTGATGATTTGAAGGCAGATTTGGAGCAGGCACTATCTAAAATATAGAAATTAGAAACTGGAACTTAGAACTTAGTAATTGAACTAAAGTTCTAAGTTCTAATGCACCAAGTTCGTTTGAATGGTTAATGAAGAAAAATAGAAATCATGTCCCTTAAAATTTACAAACATAATGAGCAATTTGAGTTGGAGTCAGGAGAATTTTTGACTGAGATTGAAATAGCCTACACCACTTATGGAAAGTTAAATAAAAACAAATCAAATGTGATTTGGATTTGTCATGCTTTTACGGCAAACTCTGATTCTGCAGAGTGGTGGCCAGAAATGGTAGGAGAGGGGCATATTTTTAATCCTTCTGATTATTTTATTATTTGTGCAAATATTTTGGGCTCATGTTATGGTTCTACCGGACCTTTATCGATAAATCCCGAAACAGGAAAACCCTGGTATCGGGATTTTCCGTTTATTACTGTTCGTGACATTGTAAAAGCTCATCAAATTTTGGCAAATTACTTAGAAATAAATAAAATTCATACTATTACAGGTGGCTCAGTTGGTGGACATCAGAGCATTGAGTGGGCTATCATGGAGCCAAACCGATTTGAACACGTTATTTTAATTGCTACCAATGCCCGTTTTTCTCCTTGGGGGATTGCATTTAGCGCTTCGCAACGCATGGCTATTGAAGCTGATCCGACTTTTTATGATGACCTGCCTAATGGTGGGGCAAATGGTTTAAAAACAGCACGTTCCATAGCTTTAATAAGCTATCGAAATGCCAAAGCCTATAATCGGACGCAACAGGAAAGTAGTGATGAGGTTCAAAAGGATTTTAAGGTAGATTCTTATCAGCGATATCAAGGCGAAAAACTGGGAAAACGATTTAACGCATACTCTTACTATATTTTATCGCAAGTACTTGATGGGCACAATGTTGCGCGAAGTCGGGGATGTCTCGAAAATGCTTTATCTCAAATAAAAGCACCAACTTTAATAGTTGGTATAGATTCTGACTTAATGTTTACCATCAGTGAACAGGAAGAAATGCACAAATACATTCCAAATTCTACCTTAAAAATCATTTCATCTGATTTTGGACATGATGGTTTTTTGATTGAGTCTGAGAGGCTTACAGAGCATATAAGTGCTTTTTATAATCATCAGGAAAATAGAAGGAAGCAACTGAATATAAGTGGCAATTTGTTTCTGATTGAATCTTGATTGGTTTGCTGGTCGAATAATAAAACTGAAGTGACTGAGGCTTTCACCTCAGCCGGGCTAATCCTTATTTATTCTTCACATTGACAGTAATTGTTCCTATTAATTTTATTAAATGTAAAATTACAGTGGCTAATTATTATAAAATCATCCGGATTATTGATATTGTATAAAGTTCCTGAAAAAGTTCCTTTAATTCCAACTAATTCAGAGCCTGCTTTTGGCAACATCTCCTCAATCTCAACAACTGAAGTTGATTCAGCAGTAATATTTTCATAGATTTTTTGTGTTTCTCCTTCATTTATGATATACCTTGCATAAGAATTAAAATCACCATAAGGTTCGTTGATATAATATTTGCCAATTGTGTTTACACCCATAATTTGCAATCTAAAAGAATTTTCGCTCTCAGCATATGTTTGAGATAGAGGATCTTTAAAAGCTTTAATGGTGTAAAATAGTTTATTATCAATTAGTGATAACTCACAACTAAAGGTTGAATGACAAACATCATTATTAATTAATGAGGGCTCCCACAGCTGATTATTAATATTCATAGCAAAGGAATTGATAGGCTCAGGAGCTTTTGTTAATTCTTCTTTTTTGCTGCATCCGATAGTTAAGATTAAAAAAAGTACTGTTAATAGTTTTGTTTTTTTCATATTCTGATTTTATTAAAGTTTATATCCGACAGATAAATTTATCAGTAGCGTTTTATCATTGATTCTTCCTCTCAGCATTAGTGGTTTTGCAGGCCACTCAGCTATTTTATTTAAGTTGAGGTAATAATCAGCGCGAAGACCAATGCAAATTTTTGCAAACTTGTAACTAAATCCACCTCCTAAAATAAATCCATAACTTATACAATGTTCTATTCTTACTATATTTCATTATGGGTGCAAAATCTGTTTGGTCTTCTATGAACGAAGTTAATGAGAAGCCGCACTAATATTTATGAATCACTGCCTTTATTTATTACTATTTTTATTGACATTTTTCCCCATTAAGGATAAAAAAAATGTTTTTCAATGTACTAGGCCATTTTTCATAACTGCTGGATATTTATGAAATGAGTTTTGACATAGAGACGGTGATTTAAAACTAACTAATGCGATGAAAAAGCATGCTTTTAATGTTAATTTTTTAGTTGACAAAATCACGTTGTCTGTATACACTTTTGCTTATTTCCTAAATAGTGAAACCAAAAATACAATAACTTGTTGTATATTAGGAATAACAACTAAAATCTATTACTAACATAAATTATTTTGAAATGAAAAAACTAGTAATTTTTTTCAGCATTTTTGCTATTGCCTTAATTTTTGTTTCGTGCGAAAAACCAACTGATTCCGTTGAGGATCAGGCGATTTCTAAAGATGTTTTAAATCTAATTGAAGCAGCTGGTTTCAACAATACAGGAGTTACGGTTGATGTAAACGAGTTTGGCACACAGCTATTTAGGGTTGAGGGCTGTTATGAATTTACCAACGATGATCTTTTGCAATTGGTTCCGGCCGATCATGCTGTTCGAATCAGCGAGGAACAGTACAGTACTTATAATCTTGTGACAGGTTTACCAAGAGTTATAACTGTAAAGATTGATAATAAGCTTCCAAGTTCTTATGGTGCTGCACTTGACATAGCTATAAATCGTTATAATGCAGAAAACCTGCAAATTACAATGCAAAGAATTAGTCAAGGAAAAGCTGATATTACCATTACTACGGGAAGAGGAAATTATCTTGCTTCATCTGGCTTTCCTACCTCTTCAGGGGAGCCTTATAGTAGGGTGAAAGTTAATTCTTCTTATTTGGGTAATAATCCTGGCACCAACTATTTAGGAACTATTCTTGCACATGAAATAGGACATTGTATTGGTTTCCGTCATACAGATTACATGGACAGATCTTATAGTTGTGGTGGAAGTTATTATAACGAAGGTTCAGCTTCGGTTGGTGCTGTTCATATTCCAGGAACTCCGACAGGACCAGAACCTAACTCATGGATGTTGTCATGCATAGGAAATGGTGATAACCGTCCATTTACAAATAACGATAAAACAGCACTTGATTATCTATACTAACAACTAATTAGGGCTCGCTGAAAAACGCCTAAGCCTATTAAAATTAAATATTTACATGAAAAAAGTTGTGAAAAAGTGCAAAGAGTTTTAAAAAACAGTAATTTTTCCTTGCATTAACTTTATCTTCAAGTAACAAAAAACTAATGATTATTACGCTAGCCAGAGGCACATCATCTACTTCATCAGCTTCAGCTCGAAGTATTCTTATACATCTTCGCTTTGCTAATTTTTCTTCCTTTGGTCGAAGATATCGCTTCGCTAAGTTGTAGCTAATGCACCTCTGACTTTTTCAGCAGGCCCTAATTAATTAAATTAAAAAGTTCGACCTTCTGGCCGAACTTTTTTTATTTTAGATATTTTCATTCAGATTTAACTTCTTTTTGCAGCTAATCGTTAAAGAAATTCATTACATCACTTTTGTTGATATCACTTTTGGCCTCTACATTTAGATTATTATCAACTTGCTGAACAGGTGTGTTTTGTAAAGAGCCACCTATTAAATAGACAAACTTACCAGTAATTGCAGGTGCTTGAACATTAACATTGTTTGGAGTAAGTCTATATGAAATTTCAAAGTTTTTTACATTTGGCATTTTTCTCCAAATAAACTCTACTTTGTTATTTTCAAATGCAAATGTCGCTCCTTTACTATCGATTAAATTGGCATTGTATCCAAATGGTATTGTCTCTTCAATTTTTGCAGCACTTTGAATCGCACCACGGCTCACTAATAGCTTTACAATCAGTCCGTTTTGTTCTTTTGAGAAAGTAGGTTTAACTCTTAAACACTGTACCTGCATTTCGTTTTTTGGTGGAAAAGTTAATCCATTGCTGCTTTGATTATTATTATCAGTAGGTCTTGGGGTATAACTAAAAACTTCTCCTTGTGCATAAACTCTTATTCTATCATCTTTTAGGCTGGTAGTACCTCGCTGATTTTTATAGATATAGGTGAACTGAGTCGGTAAATTAAATTCGCCCTTGAGGTTCCTATCTACAACAATATCATAACTAATTCTGATTTGTGCTGGACGAGGTAATCTAAGCCATGTATATTTCAGCATTTGATTCTTGAAACTAAAATCAGCTGCACCAGATTGTCCCTCAATAACACTAAAACCATTGGGTAGTTTTTGCTTAAGTTCTGCAAAGTGTTGTAAGTCAAGTTTGTTTACAGTTATTTCTACTGTGAATCGATCACCGGCATGCACATTATAAGGTATTTTTGCTTTTATCCAAACCTGATCATCCTGGATACCAGAAACTGCAAAAAACCAAAATAAGAAACCAATAAGTAGTTTATTCATTGCTATAAATGCTTAGTTTATAATAGCTAATTTACGAAAATATCAACAAAGATACTAAAAATGTCATGTTTACAAGCCATTCGTAGTATTTTAAAGCAAAGACCTAATGAATAAAGCTATTGTTAAATCAGGTTTGATGTTTTGGATAAGATATCAGATGCATATCAAAGTAAAAGTCTTTTTAATCCGCTTTTAACAGGCTTTTACGATTAAAACATCTGATGTCTGTTATAAAAAGAACACTTGGAATTAGATTATTGTGGTTTCGATTCAATTTTCAAAATTTGTCTTGATAAAGATGCCCCGGCAAAAACTCCCAGACCGTTTTCTATGTTAGTGTATAGTTGCACAGGTTCAGCGTAAAGGTTTTCTTCTTTCCATTCATTTTGTTTGTACAGTGCATAATAATAGTTATAATAATTTTCGTTAACATGCAGTAAATCAATAAATAAATATTGCGAAGAATTGGTGTAATAGGTTGGAACAGACAGTATAATTTTCTTTTTGCTCCCATTGAATCGTTCATCATTAAATAAAACTCCCCTGGAGTTTAAAGAAAAGTCTGATTGGTTGCCAATAGCTTCAGACATTATCTGGGAGTTTTCGCTAATAACTGTTATTCTTGTTTGGTTAGGATTTTGCTCATACTCATAATTTACGGCGTGGTTTAACCAAAGAGAATCAAGATCAATACTTTCCAGACTGGCACTTCCTACATCAATTGAATAAACAAGCATATAATAGTAATTGGAACCTACAGGATCATCAAATGAAACCTCATAAACAAGTGCAGTGTCAATGTAATCATCCCTTTTTTTTATTAAATCAGGCTGCTGGGCAACATCTATGTTTATTTTTTTGGGGATGATTGTTTTGGCTTTAAGGGTCTCAATAATAGTCTGTGTGTTAGTATAATAGTCCATTTCTAATATATCAACCTGCACTTCAAAATTATCCCCGGGTTTAGCTTCAATTTCATTATTGGTTAAGTAATTTATTTCATAATTGCCATTAGGAGGATTTAAGCTGTAATTATTTGTGTTTTTGACCTCAATTATTTTGGTCTCAAAATTGTCATAGGTTTCATTATTGCATTTTATATTCATTAAAAAGTTTGAGTTCTTAGTTTCATTGCTGTAACCTAATCCCTCTTGCTCAAAGTATAAAACATCAAAAGCATATTTAGGAAAAGTTGGTAATGTTTTCCAAACTTTAATTTTGGGGGCATCACCTTCTATCAAAAGGCAGTGAAACATATATTGATTTTTTTGAACTGGTTCCTGCTTTTCGCATGCTATGCTAAATATTACCAGGATTATTATGATGATGGTGCTAATTTTATTCATTTTTTTATGTTATTTTATTAAAAACTAAGTGTATAACTTAAAGATGGAATGATACCAAAAAGTTTATGCTGGTTAATAAAGCGTGTATTATAACTGACAGTTCCTATTATATTTTGCCATTCTTCGCCATACGAAGAGCTATAAACATTTTTCCTGTTATAGATATTGTATACAGATAGGCACCAGGTGGCATTTCCAATTCTATTTTTTTTGGAATAATTAACTGAAAGATCTAGGCGGTGGTAGTTAGGATTGATATAGCCGTTTTTTTGATTGTAGAAGGTTTTTAATGAATTGTCATTATTGCCCATTTTTTTATCAAATGTTTTGGATGGATCCCAATAAAAAACGCTAGGTATAGTTTCCTTATTACCGGTGTGAAATAACCAATTGGCAGATAAACTCCACCTTTTTGAAAGCTGATAATTTGCGATGACATTTAAATGGTGTCTGTGCTCAAACCTAAACGGGAAAGCTTTGCCCATATTGATACCTTTAAATTGGCGATTTGTTTTGGAAATGGTGTAACCTATCCAACCTGTAAATTTGCCTTGTGGCTTTTCAACTAGTAATTCAATCCCTTTCGAATCACCACTTCCAGTTACAATTTTTTCAACCCAAGTATCATTTTTTGAGAAATATGAGGCTCCTTCTTTAAAGTTAATAAGGTTATTCATTCTTTTGAAATAGGCTTCAATATGGAAGTTGAAGTTTTTTGATTTAAGTATACTAATCCCTGCTGAAAAGTGTTCAGATGTTTCTGAAGGAGCTCCGTCTACTGCAGCAACAAACAAATCCGAAGCTCTGGCTATTTTTGTGGCTTCAAGATAATGCAGGTGTTGTACCATTTGGCTATAGGCTCCTTTTAAAATAAAGCCCGAGGTGAATTCCCAACTTGCCGAAGCCCTGGGTTGAAAGCTAAGATTGTTGTAGCCTTCTGTGCTATAATACGAGGTATGCAAACCCGCAGAGATATTAAGCTTATCAAATGGTGAGATATTTAATTCTGCAAAGGCTCTGTGTTCTTCTGTATTATACTCGTAGTAATTGATAATGGTGTCTTTAAAGTATGAAAGTTGGTTTTCACCAGTGTTTAAAGAATGATCCTTTTTCCCGTTTTGTGAGTTTAAGGTTAGCAATGTATAGTTGTAACCTAAATCCATGTTTATTCTTGGTGCAAGTTTTAAGGTAAAAGTTGAAATAATTGATCTATTCAATATATTATTATCTAAATAATCTTCTTGGAAAGATGATGTAGTTTGAGATAAATTTCCTGAAAAAATTGAGTCATTTAAATAGCTTGAGTAGTTATAATTACTAGTAGCTACTTGAATATTTGAGAATAGCCAATCGTTAATCTTTCCTTTCCATCCAATTGTGCCTAGCAGGTTGTGCCAATTTTGACCATCTACATTTTTACCGAAATATCTGGTGTTATCGAATTGATTATCATAAGTGCTAACCATTTCTCCAAAGTCACTTCCATTATAGAATGTAGCATATATCTTGCTGTTGTCAGATAATCGATGGGTTACCTTAACGTTAGCATCATAGAAATAAAATTTGTCGAGGCTATTCCCATCTTTCAATGAGGAGGGTATAAATTCACCGTAAAAAGTATAGTATCCAAACCTGCCTGATAAAGCGAAACTTGTTTTATCCTTAAAGATGGGCCCTTCAAGAGAAAGTTTTGAGGCAATCAACCCAATTGTGGCCTTGCCTTTAAGTTTTTTAAAGTTTCCATCCTTTGTTTTAATATCCAGGACGGATGACAACCTTCCTCCAAACCTTGCAGGAAAAGCTCCTTTGTAAATATCTGTAGAACCAACCATGTCTGCATTAAATACGGAAAAAAGGCCTAACAAATGAAAGCAATTATACAAGGGCACATTGTCCATCAAAAAAAGGTTGTGCGAAGAGTTACCACCTCTGACGTAAATGGCCCCATTGGCTTCCATGCCCGACTGTACTCCAGGCAACATTTGTGCAAATTTCACCAAATCAGGTTCAGCCATTATGATTGGAAATTTCTGCATTTCAGCTGGTGAAAAATGCATTTTTCCAATATGGGATTGCTCTGTAATTAGTGGTTCTTTATGTCTGTCAGAAACCAATACTTCCGATAGTTCAACATTTGGCTCTAAATTAATGTTTAGCTGTTGATCTTTATCAAAAACAATCAGTTGCTCCTTTTTTTTAGTACCAATGTATGAGAAAACAATATTGTAGACACCTTCCTCAAGTGAAATTTGATAAAAACCGGAATTATTACTAATCGTACCGTTCTTGTTTTCTTTGTCAAATACATTTACGTTTATAAGTTTTTGTCCTGCTTTTGAATCTTCAATGTAGCCGCTTAGAGTGTACTTTTTTCTTTTCTCTTTCTTTTTAATAATAATATGCTTGTCAAGAATTTGAAAAGTTATTCCGGTGCCTTCAAGTACCGTATTTAAAATCTGGCTAATTGTTGCTGCTTTAAACGAATGCGTAATCTTGTAATTGCCGGGCAGAATATCCGACTGATAGGCAAATGAATAACCTGAAACCTTTTCAAGTTTGCCGATGATTCCCGTTAAGTTTTCGTTTGTAAATGAGATCGTTATTGATTCTTGGGCAGTTGCTTTATTTTCAAACATACCAAATACCGAAATCAAAAAAAGACTATAAATCCATTTATTAAACAAAAAGTTCTTTCCTGATAATTTTCTATTCATAGGTTTAACATATTTAACAATAGAATGCAGGAAGTGATTTTGCTTAATCTTCCAGTTGATGCAATTCTATTGTGTTGTTCACATTTTTAGTTTTTATATTTAATGATAGCGCTATTACTTTTAATACTTTTTCAAATGGTTGGTTTGAAAAGCGGGCTGAAAACTTCAGATCCTTCAGTTCATCAGATTTAATAATTATTTGCATCCCATAAACGGACTCAAGTGTTGAAACTACTTCAGTCATTGGGGTTTGCTCAAACCTGATGAGGTTTGTTTTCCAAGAAAGGTAATTTACATTGGCCTTTTCCAGGCGAACCAGGTCATTTTCTTTTGAATTGTATCTTACGGCCTGTCCTTTTTCTACAACCAAACTTCTGTTTAAATCGTTGCTTTTAAACCGAACTTTTCCTCTTTCTACATTTAATTCAATGTATTGTCTTTCAGTGTTTTCATTTATATTAAATGAAGTCCCTAATACCTCAACAAGGTTATTACCCACATGAATGACAAAAGGTTTTTCGGAATTTCTCTTCACATCAAAAAAAGCTTCACCTTCAAGCCACAACTCTCTTTTTGAGCCTTTAAAGCCGTCAACAAAAACTAATTTGCTTTTTCTGTTTAAGCTTATTACACTACTGTCGGGTAGCAAATAATTATTTATAGGGTCATTTTTGCTAACAAGCTCTTGCTTGTCCTGCAAAAGAAAATAAGTTCCAATAGTAAAAGCCAAAATAGCGGCTGCAGCTATTTGTAATATTCGGGTTCTTATTTTTCTGATTTTTACATTTTTATAGATGATCTGGCTGGATACTTTGTCCCATGCAGCATTTGTTTCAGTGCTATAGCAATAAGATAAGCTTCCTGTAGCTTCCCAATTTGCCTTAATTTCTTTAAAATATTGGTGGTTTTCTCCTTCTTCCAGCCAGTTTTCAAAATGCTGTTGAGCATCTTTATCGGCTGAACCTTCAAGAATGGTTGTTATTAATTCCCAATCAATATTTAATGTGTCGTTTTTCATGCTTACTGATATTAAAACACCTTTAGTTCAAAAAGGGCCTATTTAATTTGAAAATATTTTTTAAAAAAGATTTAAAATGCTGATAATGATGGTTATGCTGAGTCCTTTTAATTCTGCGCGGAGTATTTTAAGAGCTTTCCCAATTTGATTTTTAACCGTTTTTATGGAAATATTTAGTTCTTCAGCTATTTCATTTTGTTTAAGCCCATGCATTCTGCTCATGATAAAGATTTTTTTGCATTGCTCCGGGAGTTTATCAATACTGCTGACGATTTTAAGATTCAGTTCTTCATTACCTGTTTCATATTCATAAGCTTCATCTATGGAGTGGAGAACTTCGTTAGTATGTTTAAGCTTTACCTGTAGATGCCTTATATGGTTTAAAGCTTTGTTTTTTACTACCGTATACAAATATGATTTTATGTTTGTGTTGGAAATTGATTGTCGTTGCTCCCAAAACTGAATGAAAACTTCCTGAACAATATCTGCCGAAACCTCTTCATCATCGATTATTCTCTGAGCAAATTTTGATAATGGTTGGTAATACAACCTAAAAATAATTTCGAAAGCTTTTTGATCAGACTTTTTTATTTGCTCTAACAAATTATTCTCTGCTGGCATATATTTTATAAATAAATGATTGACATTTCCCATGTTTTATAGATTCCCGAATAACAGGTACTTGTATTAGCATTATCAAAAATAAACTGTGATAATCAGCAACTTATAATTACTATTGTGTGAAATTTAACTTTGTTTTTCAATTTCTGAATAAAGTCGACCTTCATTT
>JBNKRJ010000144.1:0-20888 GCA_050296515.1 Bacteroidales bacterium
TCTTTATTCCGCAGCATATTTTTTAGTTTTTGATTCACCCTTAATTTACTAATAATTAAGGTATTAACAAAATAATATGCTGCATTTTTTTATTCTACTTTTCTGTTTATCAGTACTTTAATTTAGTGCTAAACTTGAGTAATCAATCAAAGTTGCAGACAGTTATTTACTATGCTCAATGATGTGTTATTAATGTCAAAATTAGAAACACAACAGCTTGAGTTCAGGCAAAAAGAAGTAAAACTAAATGTTTTAATGAATCAACTGTTTGATTTTTATGAGCCATTAACACAAGAAAAATCTGTTAAATTAAAACTAGTTAAAGAATTTACCGATATTGAAAAAATTATTCTTGCAGATGAAGTGAAGCTTCTGCAAGTACTAAATAACCTGTTAAACAATGCCATAAAGTTTACCTCACAAGGGAGTATTGAATTTGGATATAACCTGTTAAATGAAGAAACAATAAGGTTTTATGTCAGGGATACCGGGATTGGGATTAAACCAGAGTTTCATGAAAAAATATTTCATCGGTTCCATCAGATAGAACAAGCCGATTTTAACCCAACAGGAATGGGGTTAGGGCTTTCTATTTGCAAGGGAATAGTTGAAGGTATGGGAGGAGAAATAGATTTAAAATCAGTCTTTGGGGCTGGTTCAGAATTTTATTTTAACATACCCTATCATCCTGTTGAACCTGAGCAAATTGATATTAGTGATAGTAAGCCCATATCAATAACAGACGTATTAATTGTTGATGATGAGTTGGCAAATCTTATATTTCTTGAAGAGCTCTTAAGTTCTTATTATACATTTAAAATTCATAAAGCAACCAACGGACAAGAGGCTGTTAATTATTGTCTTGAAAACAGTAAAATAAAATTGGTATTTATGGATATAAGAATGCCGGTTATGAATGGCGATGAAGCTGCCAGAAGAATTAAACAAATAAACCCGGATATTATTGTAATAGCTCAATCTGCTTATACTGCGAATGATGATATAGCTAAAGCACTGGATGCCGGCTGCGATGATTATATCTCAAAACCAATCAATACCAATAGAATAATTGATTTAATCAATAACATCATTAGAAACAATAGTAGGTAATTGCATTAAAACTTATGCAGATATTTACAAATTCAAGTGATGTATAATACGACTAAAGATAAATTACGATAAAAAAATAAAAGATCTGCTGTTGTTTAAATGCAATTACCAATAAACAATCACCTAAACTTAAAATAAGAAAAGAATAATAAACATTATTGCCATTATACTTATAATGATTAGCCAGGCAATTCTGTTAGCCCTTTGTTGCTGAATGTTATTACTAGTTGCCATAGTCTGCGTTGTGAATTTTATATTATGACGAAACTTTGTCACCTGGTAACACTTAAAACATGCTTTTATTTTTCAGGATAAAATTCATAAAGAAACATACTCAATTTCACAACTGTTTCTCTTCAATAACTTTTCCCAAATCTGTTATAATTATTAGTTTTCTTGCTAACTGATTATCTCGTACAATTGTTTCATATTCAATAGAATTCCCCTTGTTCTTGAGCACTGCATTCATAATTTCACCTCTGTTTTCGAGCGTAATTTTAATGGCTTCGGGTAAGTACTCAACAGGCAAGTGCATTTTATATTCAACAAGTTTACCTAATTTATTAAAATCAGCAATGTATTCCATCTGGTCTTTATAGAAAATAGCTTCAAAGTAAGTTTCTGTGTCAAACCATTCAACACTTACAGCTCCATCAAAATTCTTACTAAATGCTTCTATACAAACCTGCGGAACATTAATTTCCTCACTATTTAAAAACTGTTTAAAAAAATCGTTCATTGTTCCTTTTTATATCTTGACGTGAAACCAAAAAATTGTAACATCTAATTTTTTTGGAGGTATTTTTTGTTGTATAAATAATACACACGCATGCGGGCACGTTTTAACCGCATTTTCGCTGCATCATCGCTAATCCTTAATGCAGAGCTGATCTGTTTAACTGACAAATTATCCTGATACTTCATAAGTAACAGTGCTTTTTCTTCGGGGTGAACAAGCTCAAGTATTGTTACCAGGTTTTCGTAATTGATATCTTCAATAACATCATCCGAATCATCAATTATATCAGGCAATTCATTTTCTTTACTCCAATTGGGATAATGCAGTTTTTTCTTCATCCTCAAATAATCAATACAATGGTTATAAGTAATGGAATACAACCACGAAGAAAAGGATGATATCTGTTTGAAGGTAGGTAATTTTTCATAAGTCTTAGAAAAGATATCTTCGGTTAATTCCTCAGCAGCCGTTTTGCTTTTTACAAAGCTATAGCATTTATCCAAGACCTTTTTATAGTAACGTTTATAAAGGGTCTCGAAATATTCTGAAACACCATCCGACTTTATCTTTAAAATAATTTCATTGTCACTCAATGAATCTAAGCAACTATACTTCATAGCTTTTTCAAAAAAAAACTATACAAATTTATTTCTAAAAATCCAGATTCGTATGCCTTTATGATTTTTTTATTTATGCCAGTTACCTGTAATAAAGTTGACGTCTTAATATCAAAACTAAATAGCTGCTTTTAGGTAAGAAGCAGAAATTAAACAAGAATGAAACCCTCATTCCGCGTGCCGCTGAAGCTTTAGCGGAGGCGCAGGGGGGGATTAGCTTACGTTGAGCCCTTCGGGGTTTATAAAGAAATTTAACGAAGTGATCTCATGAGCGAAGCGAATAATCGTTCTGTAAAATAATATGTTTAACCTTGCGAAGCAAGCTCATGAACTCCATTTAAATAGTTTAAGAAAAGTGAATAAATATCAATTACTTAACTAAAATTTAAACAAGTGAAAACAATTTTAATAAACTGAAAAATGAAACATAAACTAATTATTGGTTTTACTGGCATAGCAATATTAAGCATGTTGCTTGTTAGTTGCTCAAGGGAGCCAAAAGCAGAATTTGATGCTGCAAATAATGCAATTGAAAAGGCTAAAGATGTTGGAGCTGATATTTATCTTCAGAATGAATTTGCTGATTTGAAAAACTCTATGAGCGTTATCACACTAAAAATAGAAGAACAAAGATCGAGTACAAGCAGAGACTACGCTGGTATAAAAGAAAAACTCATTGAACTGACAACCCATGCGCAGAAATTGGAACAAAAATCAATGATGCGCAAAGAAGAAACCTGCAATGAAATTCAAACTATGATGAATGAAATCCAAAAAATTATAGAGGAAAACGGGAAACTTATAGTAGCAATGTCAGAAAAAAACAAAAACGAAGCCGAATTTAACATCATTAGTAATGAGCAAAAAGAAGTGGATATCTTGGTTTCAGAATCAAATGTTTTGCTTCAAGATGGAAATTATATGGCCACTTTAAATAAAGTGAAAACAGCCAAAGAAAAAGCATTGTTCATTAATAAGGATTTGCAGGAACTTACATCAAAAGATAAAACAAGCTCGAAACCCAAAAAGACATCATAGCCATAAAAAAACTGTCTGGGAGCTATTGCATTTCTGTTGTTACATGAAAGAACAACCATCAACTATTAACCTTTTTTGATGCTTTGCCAATATGTGTGATGATGAGGAAAACCTCCCAGGCAGTTCCTTTTAACACAACGTGTTTATTTTTTATGTGAATCGGTTACCTTTCGTAGAGTTGACGTCTTAATATCGAAACCTAAAACAGTTATTTTTAGGTAAGAAGCAGAAATTGAACAAAAATGAAAACAATTTTAATAAACAAAAAATGAAACGCAAACTAATTATTGGTTTAACAGGCATAGCAATATTAAGCATACTGCTTGTTGGTTGCTCAAAAGTGCCAAAAGCTGAAATTGATGCGGCGAATGCCGCAATTGAAAAGGCTACGAAAGCAGGCGCTGGTCTTTATCTTGAAGATGAATATGCGAAATTGAAAAATTCCATGGATACTATTGTGCAAAAAATTGAAGACCAAAAATCAAAATCAGGTAAAGACTACTCAGGTATCAAAAAAGAACTTGCAGATCTGGCAACTCTTGCGCTGGATATGGAAAAGAAATCAATAACCCGTAAAGAAGAAATAAAAAATGAAATTCAAACTACTATGTCTGAGGTAAAAGAGCTTATTGCAGAAAACGGAGAACTGCTTTCATCTATTTCTGAGAAGAATAAAAAAGCGACTGAATATACTGCGATAAGTAATGAACAAAATGCTGTGAAAGGTCTGTTTAATGAATCGAATGCTTTGTTAAGAAACGAAAGTTACATTGCCACTTTAAGCAAAGTAAAAACAGCAAAAGAAAAAGCATCGCTTATTAATAAGAACTTACAAGAACTTACATCAAAAGATAAACCAAGCACTAAAACCAAGAAGACTTCGTAGTCTTCAAAAAACTGTCCGGGAGGTATCGTATTTCCATAATTGCATGAAAGAACATCTATCAACTATTATTAACTTTTTTGGTGAGTTTGTCAATAATTAAGATGGCCTCCCAGACAGCCCTTTTCAGCAAACCAGCTTTTCTTCTTTTTAATACCTGACTTTAATACTGAAAACCGATCATTCTGTTTTAGAAAACCAATTGACATAATAAGCGTCAGATACTAATTTGACGGGAAATTAGTAAACAACAATCCTTTAAAATAGTGTTACCTTTCAATAGTGGTCCGTCTTAATAATATATTTTAAACCATGTGTTATGATAACCGTAAAAAAACTAGACGAAAATAAATATTATGTTGCCCTTATATCGGATTCAAATGTGCTAAACAGAAATAATTGCTACATAATAAAAAAGGAGTTGATAAAGCTAATGAAAGCACAGCGAGAAATCACCCTTGATTTAGTGGGTGTGGAAAATATTGATTTTAGTGGCCTAGAGATTCTCCTCGAATTGCGGGACATGATGGATGCAAAAAAATGTAAATTCACTTTTACAAATGTAGATCCTTCCGTTTCAAAAAAGATTTCGGCAGTCAAAAGCAAAAAACAACAGGAAGCGGAAGAAAACATGTTTGAAATTTAATTAAATATCCCGAATAAAATGAAAAAAAGCTTTTTGCTAATCAATATCCTCATTTGCATTAAGCTTATTGCCCAACAGGGCGATTTACCTTATGCTATTGACAGTTCATTTGCAGCAAAGTATCCCGGTGCTGTAAATGTAAACTGGTACACAGATAATTTTACTTATAAAATTGAATTTGAAGCTGAATCCATTTATTATACCGCAGTTTATTTAATAAATGGTCAATGGCTTAGAACATCCAGTGTTTTGGAGTACATGCAAATACCCGTGTATATCAAGAAAGTTATCTCGGAAGAATACCCTGAACTGGAAATTTCTGATGCTGAATACATCGAAAATAATGCAAATGAAAAATTCTACAGAATAAATGCGTACTCACACACAACTGATTATTATATTGATGTATCACCAGAAGGAAAAATTCTGAATGTTGATGCGGCAGTTGTATACTTTGACTTTTACAAAAAATAGCACTGTTAAACTAAAAAAGATGCAATCCTATTTTAAGGACAAAAGACCTGTTCCTGACTGGATTGTTGATTCATATCTTGAAAAACCAGTTCAGGAGGAAACGAAAACAAACAATGAAAAAAATGATTCCACACAAAACGATTATTCAATTAGTGTACAAATTAAATTAAAAAAAATGATTCCGGAATCAAATGATTACATCAAACCTACTGATTACTATTTTTAAAGAATAAGCTCTGAAATTATTATAAACTAATAAATTAACCATCATGAAACTGTTTGTATGCATCCTACTTATTTTCTTTGAGACATTGCTTTTTGCCCAGGAAGATCCTCTTCCTTTATTGGTAAATGATAATTTTATTGCAAAATACCAGAAAGCCTGTAATATAAGTTGGTATGAAGATGAGAATACTATTTTTATTGATTTTGAGCTAGATCATGATTTTTTTAAGGCATTGTATTCAAGAGATGGTCAATGGCAAGAGACTTGCAGAAGGATTGAAAAAGATTCTTTTCCTTCTAAAATTGTAAAGGTTATAACCAGCAAATATCCATCCATTCAACTAATCAATGGTGATTTTGTAGAAACCCCCAAAGGTGACAAGTTTTATCGTTTTTTCGGATATGTTGCTGAGACAGACTATACCATCAACATTTCTCAAGATGGAAAAATATTGGAACCAGTGAATTAGCATTTAAGATTAAGAATAAAATTAAATAACTGTTGATATAGAGTGATTTATAACTTGACATAATCGCTCTACAATAAAAAATATCTAAACATTAATTTTTAACTAAAATTTAAACAAGTGAAACAAACTTGCGGTTTTGGGCAAAACCTTTTGGGAGTAGCCCTCTTTTAATTTATTTAGTCGTTTACTAATGATAAAAAATGATGAATTATCCAAAACAATTGAGAAGGAAGAGGACTAGAAACTACCCTCAGCACATCAGACCAACATACTAATTACCAACAAGATTAGAAACTCAAAACATCGCTCCTCAAAGTTCAATCAAAACCCGGTATAACTTTCCAGTTTATTAATAAAGCTCTTACTATATTTTACAATTTCATCCTGAACCTGGGTGAAAAACTCATAATAAGGATTTTCTTCCGATAAATCCATATATTTTTTTAGAGAATTACTGTATTTTATAATTTCTTCCTGAATTTGCTCAAAAACACTTTGGTATTCGTTTTTGTCTGAGATGTCTAAATAATGATCCATGTATTTAATATTTTCTTATAAAATTACGAAAAATTATAGACTGATTTATCGTATTAATTAGAATTAACTTTAATTAACACCTTCATTCATGGGCTAGGACAGATGATCTGAAGCTTTCAAATTTTATCTTATTCGCATTTTAAAAAATAGGAATGTTTATATTAGATTACTTGAATAATGTTGATTAATTGTAATTTTACTCATATCAAGAGAAGTAATAATGCCAGAAAAATTCATACAACTAATTAATCATTACTACCCATTAAGCAAAAAAGAGGTTGTTTACATAAAAACAATGTACCTGTTCAGAAATTTAAGAAAAACGAAATTATTTTTTGAGAAGGACACATTTCCCAAACCAACTATTTTGTATTAGAGGGCTGTGTAAGACTATACTACAATGCCATTTGCTTGATTCAGTTTTATAGTTAACCTAAATTATTTTATAATGAACCCTCATAGAGGGTTTTTAATTGGAGTAGAATTATATTGTAATTGATTATCAGATATTTAACTAAATTAAAATTATGAAAAGTAAATCAATCCATTTGCTTGCCTTTGCTTTATCTCTTTTTTCTTGCAATCAAGAAAAAGGGAATGAAACTGGAAACCCGAAAAAGGCACCAGAAAAAACATTCTCTCAAGTTGTTAATAAGGGAAATATTGATTTTAACCAGTATTTCGAAGACAAAACCATGAGGTTCGATTATTATCATATCGGAACTTCAAGCGAAGAACATTTTGCCCCGGATGAATTTTTATCTGATGGTATCTGGCCCTGTAGCAAAACAAAACTAATTGATGAATTAGGATTAGGATTGTATTTCTTTGAAATACTTGATGGTGAGTCAAATACCTTGCTTTACTCGAAAGGTTTTGCAAGCATATTTGGTGAATGGCAAACAATTCCGGATGCTTCAGAACAATGGGGAAGTTTTAATGAATCTATTCGATTTCCATGGCCTAAAAAAAACGTAAAGATTTTAATGAAGAAAAGGGATAGTCAAAACGTTTTCCAAACCATTTGGGAAACCTCTATTGACCCCACTTCAAGGAAAGTGAATCCTGCTGATATTGTGCACAGTAACAATGTGTATACCATCCAGGAAAACGGCCCGGCTTCTGAAAAAGTAGACATTTTAATTTTAGGTGATGGATACGCCGGTGAAGAAATGCAAAAGTTCAGGAACGATGCAAAAAGGCTTGCAGGCAATTTAATGGATGCAGAGCCTTACAAGTCAAGACTAACTGACATTAATATCAGGGCAATTGAAACCCCTTCACCTGTTTCTGGAATAAATAGACCTCATCCTGGAATCTTTAAAAGAACTGCCCTAAAAACTCATTACAGCAGTTTTGATTCGGAAAGATATGTGCTGGCTTATGAAAACAAACTGATTAGAGATGTAGCATCTCAAGTCCCCTATGATATTTTAGTTATTGTGGTAAATGAAAAAACTTATGGCGGTGGCGGAATTTACAATCTTTACGGAACTGTTTCTGCGGATAATAAATTCTCAAACTACATTATGGTTCATGAATTAGGTCATTCTATAGCAGCCTTGGCAGATGAATATTATACTTCGGCTGTTTCATACGAAATTGGCGATAAAATTACAGTGGAGCCCTGGGAGATGAATGTAACTGCCTTACTTGACAAAAAGAACCTTAAATGGAAAGATTTGGTTGAAGAAGGCACTCCAATTCCAACACCATGGAACAAAGAAGAGTTTGACAAGTTTGGCTTTGAAATTCAGAAAGAAAGAAGCGAACTTCGTGCTAAAAAAGTTCCTGAATCTGAGGTTGAAGCACTGTTTGAAAGACAGCATAAGCAGGAAACAGAATATTTCGAAAAAGAGAAATACAAAGATAAAGTAGGGGCTTTTGAAGGTGCATCTTATAAGCAAAAAGGTTTATATCGTCCTTCTTTAGATTGCATTATGTATACGCGACATATGACTTTCTGTCCTGTTTGTAAGGATGCATTGAACAAGGTTCTTGATCAGTATACAAAATAAAGCAGTATTTAAAGGATAACGTTTTAAAATTTGGTTCACGCAAAGAACACAAAGTTTTCACAAAAAATGCAAAGAACAAACATTTTTTTAGCACTTTGCACTCTCTGCATTTTAAACTCATGCGTGCTTTGCGTGAAATTATTTTACGTTTTAGTTGATCTTTAATCAACCTAATAGATGTCCCCTTTCGTATACAGTTCAATAATTTTCAAAATCACCTGTACTGATTTTTCCATTGACTGAATTGGAATATACTCATACTTTCCATGATAATTATGCCCACCTGTGAAAATATTTGGAGTTGGCAATCCCATAAATGAAAGTTTAGAGCCGTCAGTTCCACCTCTAATCGCTTTCACAATTGGTTTAATATCAAGTTCTTTCATGGCCTTTTCTGCAGTATAAACAATATGCATTTGCGGCTCAATTTTTTCCTTCATATTGTAATATTGATCTTTCAGTTCCAACTCAATAGTTTTTTCACCGTACTTGTTGTTTAAAAAATCAACGATACTCTCCATAAGCACATTCTTTTTTCTGAACTTAGCCATGTTATGATCACGAATAATATATGCCATTGAGGTTTCTTCAACAGAACCTTCAATGCTCACCAACATGTAAAAACCTTCATATTTTTCTGTATACTCAGGTCGCTCATTAACTGGCAGCATATTGTGCAGTTCCATTGCAATCATCATAGAGTTAATCATCTGATTTTTAGCTGTTCCAGGATGTACATTTCGTCCTTTCACCTTGATCTTTGCCATGGAAGCATTAAAATTTTCGTACTCCAACTCCCCAACTTCACCACCATCGAGTGTGTATGCAAAGTTGGCAGCAAATTTTGACACATCAAACTTATCTGCCCCACGACCAATTTCTTCATCAGGCGTGAAACAAATTTTTATAGTTCCATGCTTAATTTTCGGGTTTTCGCATAAATACTCAACAGCACTAACTATTTCAGCAATCCCGGCTTTATCATCGGCACCCAGTAATGTCGTTCCATCAGTAGTAATAATATCCTGCCCCTTATATTTTAGCAATTCAGGAAAATCAAATGGAGAAAGTATTATTTGTTGCTCCTCATTAAGAACAATATCTTTTCCATCATAATTATTAACAACATGAGGATTAACACCTTTACCCGTAAAATCAGGGGAAGTATCCATATGCGAAACAAAGCCAATAACAGGCACATCATGTTCAACATTTGATGGTAACGTTGCCATTACATATCCGTTCTCATCAAGCGTTACATCCTGCATCCCCATACCATTTAGTTCTTTCACTAACTCTTTGGCCAGATGAAATTGCTTTTTTGTACTAGGACAAGTATCTGAATTTGGGTCTGATTGAGTGTCTATTTTTGCATATCTGATAAAGCGATCGTATACTTTTGAAATCATAAGCTAAATTTTTAAGAAAGAGTAAATTTACAAAAAAAGCTTTTTTTATCTACATTTGAATCCCAGAACTTAGTGTATTAGAAATTAGAACTTAGCAAAATTATCAATATTTGATGAAACTACTTCCCTAATCTAATTTCCAATTTCCAAGTTCCAATTTCTAATTAATAAACTTACTATGAAAAAGATTCTAATAGCACTATTGCTTGTTAATTTAACATATCAAACAAGCTTTTCGCAACAAGATGTACAAGAAATCACAGTAGAAGACCTTTGGGTTAAGTATACCTTTTGGGCAAGTGGCGTTTATGGCCTTCGCTCGATGAATGATGGATTGCACTATACAACTTATGAAAGACAAAAAAACGCCATTGTAAAATACAGTTACAAAACAGGTGAAGCAACTGATACCATCTTAAAAATTAACGATTTAAAACTGGACGATTTTTCTGATTATCATTTCAGTGCAGACGAAACTAAACTTTTACTGGAAACAAATGTCCAGTCAATTTATCGTCATTCTTACACAGCTGAAAATTACATCTACGATATAAACACAAAAAAACTAAGTTCTCTTTCTGATAAAAAGGAGCAGCAATTAGCAACTTTTTCGCCAGAAGGTTCCAAAGTTGCTTTTGCCTATCAAAATAACATTTATATTAAGGATTTAGCTAATGGAAAAGAGATTCAGGTAAGTAGTGATGGCAAAAAAAACAATGTATTAAATGGAATCCCAGACTGGGTTTATGAAGAAGAATTTAGTTTTAGCAGGGCATTTGACTGGTCTGCCGATGGTAATAAATTAGCTTACATTCGTTTTGATGAATCGAAAGTAAAAACTTTTGACATGACTGTTTATGCAGGATTGGCCCCTAAACTGGAACAGAATAAACTTTATCCGGAAAATCGCCAATGGAAATATCCCAAAGCGGGTGAGGACAATTCAGTGGTATCTGTTCATATTTTTGATTTAAATACAAATAAAACGGTTAAAGCAGATATTGGAACAGAAACTGATATTTATATTCCAAGAATTCAATGGACAACTGATGCCAACCAGTTGAGTATTTTAAGATTGAACAGATTGCAAAACCATTTGGAAATTTTGTTTGCAGATGCAGCCACAGGCAAGACAAAGGTGATTTATGACGAAAAGAATAAGTATTACATTGAAACTGACATGTTCGACAACATTACTTACCTTGAAGATGGCAAGAATTTTATTTACACAAGTGAGAAGGATGGTTTCAATCATATTTATTACCGCTCTATTGATGGAAAAACTGAAGTTCAGGTAACAAAAGGCAAATGGGAAGTTACGGATTTTGCAGGATATGATGAAAAAACAAAATTATATTATTATACTTCAACTGAAAATTCACCACTTGTAAGAGATCTTTATGTGACTGATATTGAGGGCAAAAAGAAAAGTAAGTTAAGTACGGAAGAGGGAACTAACAGCGCAGATTTTAGCAAAGGATTTAAATATTATATTAATACCTTTTCTAGCATAAACAAACCAACTTATGTTACCTTACATAATTCCAAAGGTGAACAAATAAGGGTGTTGAAAGACAACAATGGTTTAGCAGAACAAGTTAAACAGTACGGAGGGGTCAATAAATCGTTCTTCAAATTTAAAACTTCCGAAGGTGTTGAACTAAACGGCTACATGATTAAACCACATGATTTTGATTCAAACAAAAAATATCCTGTATTAATGTACCAATATTCAGGACCAAACTCTCAATCAGTGGAGAATAGATGGAGTTTTGGATGGGAACAGTTATTGGCACAAAAAGGTTACATTGTGGCTTGTGTTGATGGAAGAGGAACTGGCTTCCGTGGCGAAGCATTTAGAAAAATCACTTATCAACAGTTAGGAAAATACGAGACAATAGATCAAATTGAAGCAGCAAAGTATTTAGGCTCATTGGCTTATGTTGATGCAAAAAGAATTGGAATCTGGGGCTGGAGCTTTGGTGGTTACGAAACCCTATTGGCAATGACCAAAGGTGCTGATTACTTTAAAGCAGGTATTGCAGTGGCCCCTGTAACCAACTGGAGATATTACGACAATATATACACAGAAAGATACATGCGTAAACCTCAGGATAATGCCAGTGGTTACGATGACAATTCGCCAATTAACCATGCTGAAAAGCTAAAAGGTAAATTGTTATTAATACACGGTACTGCTGATGACAATGTGCATGTTCAAAATTCTATGGAAATGTCTGAAGCCCTTGTTCAGTCAGGCAAACAATTCAGGCAGTTTTACTATACCAACAGAAATCATGGAATTTATGGAGGGTACACTCGTTATCATCTATATACTATGATGACTAACTTTATTTTAGAGAACCTATAACCTAATTGTTATTCAATAAGTAAATGGAGAAGCAAAGTCGATTACGACTTTACTTCTTTGGTTATAGACCTCTACAAATTATTCTCTTTTAAATTTTAGTTAAATAATTGTGGTGTATTCATCTTCTATTTAATTGCTTCTAAAGAATTCAAACATATACTTTTGTAAAGCGATTATTCGCTTCGCTCATGAGATCACTCCGTTAAGTTAAATTTCTATTTAAAGCCCTCCATGAGGGTTTCATTTAAATAAAAGATGTTATTATCATTAACAACATTTATATTTGCAGGCTCAAAAAAACACTAAATGAAGAAAAAAGTCGTAGTAATTGGGGGAGGCTTCGCCGGATTACAGTTTATCAGGAACTTAAAGAAAAACATGTTTGATGTGTTGCTTATTGATAAGCTTAATCATCACCAGTTTCAACCATTGTTCTACCAGGTTGCAACTTCACAAATCGAACCCTCATCCATCTCTTTTCCACTTCGAAAAATCTTTCAAAAACGCAAAGATGTTCTAATCAGGTTAGCAAATGTATTATCGATAAATAGTGATTCAAAGTTTGTAAAAACATCTATTGGTAACTTTGAGTATGATTACCTGGTGATAGCGACTGGTTGTAAAACAAATTATTTTGGAAATGAAGCAATTAGAAAACACACCTATCGTCTTAAAACCACTTATCAGGCTATAAATATTCGTAATTCCATTCTCGAAAATTTTGAAAAATTACTTTATGTGAATGAAGCAGAAAAGGAAGCTTTATTAAACATAGTCATTGTTGGCGGTGGCGCAACTGGAGTTGAACTTGCCGGAGCTTTTGCAGAAATAAAGCATGATATTTTACCAAAAGACTTTCATCGGATTGATTTTTCAAAGCTAAATGTTCACTTAATTGAAGGTAGTGAAAGCACACTTAACAACATGAGTGATTTGGCAAGGAAATCTTCTCAAAAATATCTGGCTAAGATGGGTGTTTGTTTGAAAACAGGTGTTTTTGTAAGCGATTATGATGGTGAAGTTTTAAAATTAAGCAACGGTGAAACGATTAAGAGTAATAGCGTAATTTGGGCTGCAGGAGTAACCGGAAATGTCATAAGCGGATTGGAAAAATCGGTTCACCCAACCAACAGGTATATTGTTAACAGAATAAATGAAGTTGAAGGATACAAAAACATATTCGCAATTGGAGATGTGGCCTATATGGAAACACCAAAATATCCCAAAGGCCATCCTCAGGTAGCAAACGTTGCGATTAATCAAGGTATTAACCTTGCAAAAAACCTGAAAGCACTTCAAGCGGGACTTAAGCTTGAGGAATACAAATACAAAGACTTGGGAATGATGGCCACAATTGGAAGAAACAAGGCTGTTGTTGATTTACCTTTTATGAAATTTAAAGGATATTTTGCATGGTTTGTCTGGATGTTTTTACATTTAATGCTTATCTTAAGTGTACGAAATAAAATAATTATCTTCATTAATTGGTTGTGGAACTACATGAGTAAGAATAGTTCATTGCGCCTAATTTTGAAAGAAATTGATGATAATAATAATTCAGAGACTTAGTAATGATGGAACACGAAACTACGTTAAGAGACAAGTTGGCCGTGCAACGAAACGAACTGGCCAATGAAAGAACAATTCTGGCATATGTTAGAACGGTGCTTTCTTTTATTGGGTTTGGAGTTCTTGTACTTAAATTATTTCCCGGGCCAGATTATTGGTATGTGGCAGTAGGTTCAATTGTAATTGGGATTATAATAATGGCATTAGGAGTAAGAAGTTACATTAAACATAAACAGAAAATCTCCTAGTGTTGTGTCAAGGCTAATTACCCGGAATATCATACTTGACTTAACACTAGTAAATTTTTTTTAATAATGAACAAGCTGATTAATAACATAATAGAAGAGTTGAGAAGTGTAGACTCTGGTACTCCAATCAACAAAGAAATTTACCAGAACAATCAGGTGAAAATTGGTAATGAGTTTCTTTTATTCTTAAAACCTGAAATATTTTACAATACCTCACCGTCACAAGTTCAGGAAATTTTGAATTTGGTATTCGAAAGGTTTATTTCATTTGGAATCCAGGTTAATAATGTTCGAATATTTAACGCTGACTTTCTGGAAAGCCACAATATAATTGCACAACATTATGGAGTAATTAATGCAGTAGCAAAAAATGCAAAGAAGAACTTCACTGATGAAGCCATTCGCAACTTTTTAAAAATTCATGGAGAAGATTTTCATTCTTCAAAAGTTTTTGGAGCCCTTGAGCTGCTGATAAAAATCCCTGGCATTAACCAGGATAAATTAGCAACCTTATGGAAATCAGTTAAGATTGAGCGCCTTGCAGGTGGAATTTATTCAGGAAAAGTTAATTACAATAGCGAAACCATCTACATCATTAATGGGTTTCACCCTCCACAAATTGCTCATTTTACGGATAAAGGACGACTTATTGTAACCATGAGCCTAAGCGGAAACACCGACTGGAAAGAAGCTCGTCAAAAGATGATTGGCAACACCTATCCTGAAAAGGCTGAAAAAGGAACTATTCGTCGAGATTTGTTTGACTTGTTTGGCAATTATGGTTTTGAGAATATTTCGTATGTAATCAACTCAGTACATCTTTCAGCAGGACCTTTAGAAGGTTTGATTGAGCTCATGCGCTTTAACTTATCAAATGTGCCTAAAGAATATTTGTTTGGTCAGTTATTAACTAACAACTTCTCACAAGACCTTGTTGATAACATTTTAACAAATCCTATTGTTAAATTTAAACAGACAGAGGTCTCACTTTTCGATTTGACCGAAGAATTAAATGCCGATGCAGCCATTCAATTACTAAAACAAATTGACTGGGGAAATCAATAATGGGAGGGATGCTATCCCCCATTATCGCTTTTTTCTTCTTCCGTTTTCCCTTCTTCTTTCGCTTCCTGCTTCTCTTTCTTTTTCTTTATACGCTTCACTCTTTTATCCTCAGGATCAGCAATATAAATAGACTTACCAACATCAAACACAGAGAAGTGAAGATACCTTTTTGGATTTTCGTGCATATCCCTCATTAAACGTGACAAATGATACGATGCATTTTCAAGGTTCTGGTATAGCGTATCATTATTCAACAGCTGGGAAACAGTTCCTTCACCCTCATTAATCGAAGTTAGGATTTCATTAAATTGTAATAACGCAGTATCTGCTTTTGCAAGTGTTGAAGCTATATCAGCTTTTGCTAACGAGTCACTGATTGAAGCAAAGTTTGTTAAAACGGTAGCTATCTTATCATTGTTGTTTTTCAGATTTGCTGTAATTGATTCAACATTTGAAAAAATTCTGGCAAGCTTCTTTTTTTCAGAAGTCAACATGGTGTCAAGAGAAAAAGTAGCATGCTTCAAATTGGCTACTGTAACATATAAACTTGCGAAGGTTTTTCTCAAATTTTCCTGGGTTTTCTCATTAAAAATTGATCGCACAACTACTATGGCTGAATCCAGTGATGAAATCAAACTTTCGGCTTTCCGCTTGAGGGGTGCAATTTCCATATTTACCTGTTCAACCAAAGTTCCTTCAACAGCTGAACTAAGTGTATCACCATCCATATGATATGCAGAATCTTTACTTTGCAAAATACGAACAGCCCTAGTTCCCATAAGATCTTTACTAAAAACTTCAGCTACAGAACCTTTTCGTATTTTGTATTTATCGTCAACCATAAATTTGACCACAAACTTATTAATTGTATCAGGAATATATTTTATTTCCATTATCTGGCCAATTTTATACCCACCAATTAATACTTCATTTCCATCAATTATACCATTAACATCTTTATATACAACATAATAGGTGATTTCTTTTTTAAATATATTAATTCCTTTAAGATAGCTAATGCCCCAAACAAACATTAACGTAGCAACAACTATTAACATTCCAATTTTGGCTATTTTTGATGCACTCATGTATCTGGCTTATATTAAACAATTATTAGACCTCAAATTTAAGATATTAATTTGCAGAATACCAATTAGAAGATTAGAAATCAACTTTTATGCCCTTATTGCTAAGTTGTTTCTATCTCACAAATGTATATCGTTAGCTATTATTCAACTGGTTTACCAAAACTTTATTGTTTAAATGATGTTAAAATTTTTCAAAACTCAGTCAGAAAGCACTACATTTGTAATTCTGAATTTATCATTAACCAAAGTATATTAAAACTTTAATTGATAAATCAAAAATCCAAATAATTTTATTTACGCTTTGATATAAACTTATGGTACCAATTTTAGAAACCGATTACGCACAATTAACCCTAGACCAAGAGACAGATGTTTTAAAACTAGTCTGGAAAACTGATTGCACCAGTGATACTTATCATTTTGTATATAATAACATCCTTGATTTAATTAAAAAGACAAAAATTAAGAACTATGTTGCTGATATACAGGAGCTCAGAATGGTTGCCCCTTCTGATAGAAAATGGTTACAGGAAAAAGTAATTCCTAAATTATTTGAATCGGGTATTGAAAAAATAGCGGCTATTGTTGCCGGTGATGTTTATATTCAAAGACACATTGCACATATCAATAAAACTATTGAAGATGCAAAACCAATTAAACAGTTTGGAAATTTAGCTGAAGCGCTAAGATGGTGTAAAGAAGGATAACATTTTGAAAATATATTGAAAAAGCCAGAGTCCTAAATATTCCGGCTTTTCTGTTTATAATTGAATCGACAAAAAGTTAACGAACTACTTTCCTCACGGAATCAATAATGGTTCCATCTACCCATTTAATGACTGCAACAACTTCGTCACCTAAAACAGGTCTGCCTGGTTTGCCACAAATTTTCTCAGCTTCGTCTTTCAGCTCCTGAATCGTTTTTAGCGGTAAATCAGATTCTTTTGCTTTTTCAATAAGATCCTGACGCAAAGGATTGATAGCAATACCTCGCTCAGTCACAATTACATCAATCAGCTCTCCAGGTCCGCACAAAGTTGTTACCTGATCACATATTACAGGAATTCTATCTCTGAATAAAGGAAGTGGCAGAATTACAGTCTTTGAGAACAAACAGTTTTGCCAGCCCCCAATTCCATGTAACAATAATCCATCGGAATGGGTTACTACGTTTGCATTAAAGTTAACGTCTACCTCAGTTGCCCCAAGAATTACAACATCGACCAATCCTGCAAAATTGCCTTTGCTATGATAGTTATAGCTGGTGAATGGACTTGTCCAAACATGATTTGCGTTTTCGCCCATCGAACGAACACCATCTAAATCAAATGTTTGTCCGTCAAGAATATATTCAACCAAACCTTCTTCAAGCATCTCAACCAAATATTTGTTGCTACCACCCCGGGCAAAACGTGCTTTAATTCCTCGTTCTTTCATAATATCCCTGAAATACTGGCTTACCGAAAGTGATGTTCCTCCAGCACCAGTTTGGAAAGAAAAGCCATCTTTAATAATTCCGGTCACATCGCAAAACTTAGCTGTCATTTCTGCTAAGAGCAATCTGTCTGGGCTTTTTGTTATTTGTGTAGTTCCTGAAACAATTTGCTCAGGAATTCCAACTTTGTCCATCACGACCGTGTAATCAACATGGTTTCCCTGGATTTGCCATGGTATGCATGGAAATGGAACCATATTATCAGTTACAACAATCACTTTATCAGCATATTGCGAATCGGCAAGAGCAAAGCCCAATAATCCACTGGCTGATGGACCGTAAACACCATTTGCATTACCAAACTGATCTGCAGTACCAGCACCAATTACTGCAATGTCAATTTTCACTTCACCATCCTGAACTGCCTGGTATCTTCCTCCATGAGAGCGAAGTACAGCTGTTCCTTTCATTTTACCTTCAGAACAAAAGCGACCTAGTGCACCATTCATACTACCTTCAATTCGATTGATTGTACCGTCTTCCAAATATTTAATAATTGGTTCGTGACAGGGGAATGAGGCTGATGGATACCATCTCAGATTCGTTACACCTAATTCACTTGCAATATCAAAAATCTGGTTAGCAATTAAATCGCCATTTCTGAAATGGTGATGAGTTGAAATGGTCATTCCATCCTTTAAACCTGCTTTAATCAAAGCTTCTTTTAATGAGGCAACAATTTTATTCCCATCTGCCGGGTAATCAGCATTTGAAGTAATTTTTGGAGCGTGTTTATATCCTTCGGGTTTGTATTTTCCAACTCCCTGAAAAGGAACTTGTTTTTCTCCATTTATCTCGGTTGGCACTAAACGGCCTACTGCGTTTTCAACCAATTTCATGATTATAGATTTTAAATTTTAGATTATAAATTATTTCTAGTCAATACTTGCTTGAGTTGTTTTGACTATTTTAGTAAGAATATTAATGATTGCCAGACTCTCATTTAAATATCTTGAATAGTCAAGTTTAACAAGTTAACTTCGTTCCAAAAGCCTTAACCAATACCTGGTTTCTCTGGCTTCTTTAAGTGAAATATTAATTTTCGAAAGAAAATCTTTTTGGGATTGACCAGCTATTGCTTCTTCAATATTTGCACCGATGCTTGTTCCACTTCTTAATAATTGCTTTGACAAAATATATTCTTTTCTTTCTGTCAACACTTTATATAGTTCAATAATCAGCAATGCAAAATCGAAGCTTTTATCCTGAATCAAATTTTCTTTCATATACAGCTAAATAAAATAAATGGAAAACCATCTATAATTTAGAATTTATCATTTATAATTATTCAGAAACTTCTTTCCAATTCTCCGCCAAAAGTCCCAAACTAGTCGCTAATCGAATTGTTGTTTCAGCTCTTTTCACCACAGGTGCATCAATCATTTTTGTTCCAATTGAAACAACTCCCAGTCCTTTTGCTTTTGCATCTTCAAATGCCAAAACAATTTTCTTTGCTTTATCTATTTCGGTTTGTTCCGGTGCAAAATTTTCGTGAATCACGGCAATTTGTCTTGGATGAATACAACCCATTCCTTCAAAACCTAATGACTTTGAATTCTTTACATTTTGTGCTAGTCCCTCCATGTCTGCAACATCAGAAAAAACAGAGTCAATTGGCTGAATTTTAGCAGCTTTACAGGCATTTACTAAACGAGTTCGTGCATACAACGATTCGTGTCCTTCTTTGGTTCTTCTTACACCTAAATCTGCAGTAAAATCTTCCAAACCAATAGCCATTGAAACAACATTTTTAGAAGCTGTGGCAATTTCATATGCTTTTTCAACACCTAACGCACTCTCGATAATTGGCATATAAAAAATTGGATAATCGACACCCGCTTCTTTCTTCAATCGATCTATTTCTTCATCCACCTGTTTGATTTGTTCTCCACTTTCGCATTTGGGGATTAAAAGCAAATTCACATGGTGAGGAACTACAAACTTTAAATCATCTAACCCCCTCGGCAACTGATTGATACGCACCATTCGCTCTGCTCCATAAAAATTGACAGCCCGTAATGCGTTTCTTACCAAATAAGAGGCCTCTAGTTTTTTATCCGGAGCCACTGCGTCTTCCAAATCCAATATAATACCATTCGGATAATGAATTCCTGCATTAATCATCATGCTTGGAGTATTACCAGGTAGATACAATCTTGAAAAGCGAAATTGTTCCTTTGTAGAAAAGGTTTTGTTTTCCTCAATCATTTCAGGAAGTAGCTCTTTTTTGGTTTCAATAAGCTGTTTTACAACGTGTTCTATTCTGGCCATCATCACTAAAGGAAGTGCACCTTTATCCTGAACACTTAATTTAGCATTTTCAATTCCAAAAAATGAAAGTGCCTCAAGGCAAAGTTTTTTAATTGATTCGCCATAAAGACTACTCACTTTACTTTTGATGTCTAGTTCAATGCCTCCTTCTTTTTTCAGTTCAAGTGTAACAAAACAATCCGATCTCACTTTGTCACCAAGATTACCGGCAGATACAGCCGTATCATGTTTTTCCATATTAGTTGATTTAATTACGTTCATTTTCCTTAGCAAAATTAGGAAGGATTAATGGTATAAATCGTGCTTGATTCATGATTATTGTCAGGATTTTACACTGAATTAAGAATTGTGAATTATTAATTAAAAATAAGACATGACAAATATCTTAATTAATTGACATTCCCCATGTTTTATAGATTCCCGAATAACGGGTACTGGTATTATCATTATCGAAAATATACTGTGATAATCAGTAACTTATAATTACTATTGTGTGAAATTTAACTTTGTTTTTCAACTTCTGAATAAAGTCGACCTTCATTTTTGGGTTATTCACTTCGTTCATGAGCTCCACTTTGTTCCGGTTAACCCAAAAACGAAGCAACTTAGGCGAAG